>CAYTQQ010000016.1:7983-27246 GCA_964440135.1 uncultured Cellvibrionaceae bacterium
GGAATGGGCGGAGCCGGATACAGCGCTTGCAAGGTCTGCAAAATATAAGCGACGCGTTCCTTTTTGTTCAGATTTTTAATCACACTCATGATACTTGTGGACTCAGTAACAATGCTTGCAGCACAGAGCTGACAAACAATGAGGTTTAGCTCGGACAATAATCGTCAGCACACCGTTGTCCGTGTGCATGATAAATGCCGGGCTAAACCCGAGGTTGGTGTGCGGCTGTACTTATTCTAGCGACAAATGGATAAGCGTAGGTAATCAGCGGGCAATCAAAAGTTTTCGTGCATAAAATTTTTAATACGCTTGGCTGCTTCGATACATTCTGCGAGCGGTGCTACCAGCGCCATACGCACGTGATTTTCTCCGGGGTTGACGCCGTCAATGGTGCGAGAGAGATAGCTGCCGGGCAGCAGTGTGATATTTTTTTGCGCATATAATTTTTGGGCAAATATTTCGCTGTTAACCGGTGTGTGGGGCCAGAGGTAAAACCCGGCATCCGGTGCGCTTACCTCTAAAACCCCATCGAGAATGTCCAGTACCGCCGAAAATTTTTCGCGGTAAGCCAAGCGATTTTCTTGCACATGAACTTCATCGCGCCAGGCCGTTATGCTGGCCAGTTGGGTGGGCGCAGGCATGGCACCGCCGTGATAGGTGCGGTACAGCAAAAATTTCTCCAACAATTTTGCATCACCGGCGATAAAACCAGAGCGCAATCCCGGCAAGTTAGAGCGTTTGGACAGGCTGTGAAAAACCACGCAGCGGGAAAAATCATCGCGGCCCATATCGGCACAGGCCTGCAACAAACCGACCGGTGGCTTGGCTTCGTCAAAATAAAGTTCCGAATAGCATTCATCAGAGGCAATCACAAAATTGTACTTGTCGGCGAGCGCAATCAAGCGCTGCATCTGCTCGCTCGACATAACCGCTCCTGTCGGGTTGCCCGGTGAGCAGATAAACAGCAATTGGCAGCGCTCCCAAATTGCAGGATCGACCGCATCGAAGTCGGGAATAAAATTATTGCTGCGTGTGCACGCCAGAAAATAGGGCTCGGCACCGGCCAGTACCGTAGCGCCTTCATAGATCTGATAGAAAGGATTAGGGCTGACAACCAAGGGTTTTTGGCGGCGATCAACGACGGTTTGGGCAAAGGCAAAGAGCGCTTCACGGGTACCATTCACAGGCAGGATATGGTGTTCGGCCGTCAGTGATCCATTTTTTAATTTAAATCGGCGCGTTGCCCAATCGGCAATCGCCTGACGCAGATCGGGCAATCCCTTGGTGGTCGGGTATTGCGCAATCTGGCCGAGACTCTGGGCTAAGGTCTGCAACACAAAGCTGGGTGGTTGATGCTTGGGTTCACCGATTGAGAGGGCAATATGAGGCAGATCAGCCGGCGGATTCACCGCCGCTTTAAGTGCGGCAAGTTTTTCAAAAGGGTAGGGATGCAGTTGTTGCAGATCGTTATTCATGGAGTACCTTCACAATGGTGAGCGGCCGGATGCATACATGACGCCATCACTCAACGGCTGGTGACGCGCCGATCCAGCTGCTGGCAAATTTCATTTTGTAATTGTTCACATAATTGTGGGTCGCTTAATGGCTGTCCCTGATTATTGGTAATGAAAAAAATATCTTCTACGCGCTCGCCCAAGGTCGCGATCTTGGCATTCTGCAGCAAGATGTCGTATTGCAAGAATATTCTGCCGATACAGGCAAGCAGGCCGGGGCGATCCGGGCTGATCACTTCCAGCATGGTGTAGCCACTGGTCATATCATTGCTCAGGGCGGTGCGCGTAGGCATGGCAAAGTACTTGAGTCGTCGGGGTGTCCGTCGGGTGATGACTTCCGAATAATTGCCTGCCAGACGTAATTCTGCCTGCAGCGCATCGTGGATTTCCCGGAGCAGCTCCGGGTCTTTCCCCAGCGGCTCGCCATTTTGATTGAGCACAAAAAAAGTATCGATGGAATAGCCGGATGCGGAGCTGTAAATTCGTGCGTCCTGAATATTCAGGTTCAATTGATCCAGTGCGGAGGCCACGGCGACAAAGACGTTTTTACGCTCTTTGCTGTGAACAAAAATCTGGGTCGCACCGTCGGTTTCCTCACTGGAGGTTTTCTTGATAAGCACCAATGGAGCGTCGTCTGTTTGAGCGGTTACCGCCTGGGTATGCCACGCAATATCTTGCGCCGTTTCCCGTAAAAAATATTCTTCCTCCATATCGCCCCAGATTTCCCAGGCCCGCTTGGGGCTGATGCCTTTGCGTTCCAGTTTGCGAATGGCGGCCTGTTGGGTTTCTTCGATGATCTCGTATTTATCGATATTGGTTTCCAGTCCGCGGCGCAAGGCGCGCCGGGTATCCAGATACAGTTGGCGTAGCAGGCTCGCCCGCCAGGTATTCCACAGCTCTTTGTTAGTGCCGTTAATATCCGCCACGGTAAGGCAGTAAAGGTGATCAAGGTGCAACATATCGCCCACCTGGAGGGCAAAGTTGCGAATGATATCGGGATCAGAAATATCCTGTTTTTGTGCGACCGATGACATCAACAGATGCTTCTCGACCAGCCAGCAGATCAAGCGGGTTTCGCGCGGCGAAATACCGTGACGCTGACAAAACTCTTCTGCATCCACCGCGCCCAGCGTGGAGTGATCACCACCGCGGCCCTTGGCAATATCGTGATAGAGCCCGGCGATATACAGCAGCTCCATTTTCGGCAGGCGATTGACAATGTGGGCGGCCACGGGAAAATCTTCTTTTGCCGATGGCAGGAGAAAGTCGCACATGTTCTGCACCACTTTCAAGGTATGCGCATCCACCGTATAGATGTGAAACAGATCGTGCTGCATCTGACCGGTTACGCGTCCGAACTCGGGCAGGTACAAACCCAGAATCCCGTAGCGCGTCATCCGCTTTAACTGTTCTACCAATCCGGATGACTGCTGCAACAATTTCATAAACAGCTGGGTGTTGGCCGGATTTTTCCGGTAATCCTCATTGATCAGGTGGCGGTTTTCACGCAGCAGGCGGATGGTGGCGGCATGCACACCTTCGATCCCGGGGTGTTGGGCCATCAATAAAAAGATTTCCAGCAGCGCCGATGGATAGTGTTGGAAAACATTTTCATCAATGGCTTCGATGTAACGGTTGCGAACTTGAAAGCGTTCATTGAGCTGGGTTACTTCATGGTCGGCGTTTTTGGTCAGCACAACGCTTTGCAGAAATTGCAGGAGCACGTCGTTAAGTTCACGCAGGGCCATGACGGTGCGGTAATACTTGTGCATAAACTGCTCAACCGCGAGGCTTTCATGGGTGTCGGTGTAACCAAAGAGCTTGGCCAATTCGCGCTGGTGATCAAACAACAGACGCTCTTCAGGACGCTTGGCAATCATGTGTAAGCCATAGCGCACGCGCCACAAAAATTCTTCACCGCTATAGAGCATGGAATACTCTTCTTCGGTAAAAAAATGTTTGCCATGCAGCTGTTTTAACGTGCGCACCTGGTAGTAGCGTTTGGTTACCCAGCAGACGACCTGAATATCGCGTAGGCCGCCCGGGGCATTTTTGATATTGGGTTCGAGATTGTATTCGGTATCGTTGTACTTCTGATGGCGCTGAACCTGCTCGTCCCATTTTGCACGAAAAAATTCGTCCGCCGGCCATAATTGATCCGGTGAAGTCAGCTGGTGCAACTCAAGGCGCAGGGATTCATCGCCTACCAAGGTGCGTGATTCCATCAGGTTGGTGGCAACGGTAATGTCCTCACGCGCTATGTCGACGCACTGCTCAATGGTGCGTACGCTGTGACCAATTTCGAGGCCTAAGTCCCACAGCAGCGTAAGAAAATTTTCGATATTGCGCTGGCAGACAGCCAGCACGTCAGGGCGGTAGAGAACGAGCAGATCAATATCGGAATGGGGGTGCAGTTCACCGCGACCATAACCACCGACCGCTTCGAGACTGATGCCTTCGGGCCATTCAAACCGGTACCAGGCGTAATGCAGGATGCAGTCGATAAACAGCGCGCGCTCATACACCAGCGTGCGAATATCTTCGCCTTCGCGAAAGCGCGCATTAAACTGGGCGTTGGCCGCCGCAATGGCGTCTTTGGAAACAGTAAGAAAAGGTTGTTCAGTCAGGGCGTGACGAAAGCGATTTTGATCAAAGAAGAAGAGGGGTCTTTCGAAGTAGGGTAACGCTGACTGTTTTACCATGATTTAAAACGTTTCTCCGGTGCGGGCGGTGAGTACTTCGACCCCATCTTTCGTGACAACCATCGTATGTTCCCACTGGGCTGACAGGCGCCCGTCTTTGGTCTCTACCGTCCAGCCATCACTTTTCAATTTCGTGTGAGGTTTGCCGGCATTGATCATCGGTTCAATGGTAAAGCACATGCCTTCCTTTAGCGCCATGCCGGTACCGGGACGACCGTAGTGAAGAATCTGGGGATCTTCATGAAAGTTTTTACCGATGCCGTGGCCACAGTACTCACGCACGACCGAATAATAATTACCTTCCGCGTGTTGCTGAATAACATGACCGATATCGCCCAGGGTGCAACCCGGTTTGACCAGACTGATCGCTTTGTACATGCACTCCTGGGTCACCTTTACCAAGCGTTCAGCATGGCTGGTGGGGGTGCCGACGAAATACATTGCACTGGTATCGCCGTAGTAGCCTTCATAAATAACCGTCACATCAATATTGATGATGTCACCGTTTTTCAGCACTTTTTTATCAGAGGGAATACCGTGACAGATCACATGATTCGGTGAAATACACACGGACTTCGGAAAGCCGCGATAGCCGAGGCAAGCGGGAATAGCTTTTTGTACATTGACGATATGTTCGTGACAAATTCTGTCCAGCTCGCCAGTGGTAACGCCGGGTTTAACGTATTCGCCAATCAATTCCAACACTTCGGCGGCCATACGACCGGCAATACGCATCTTGGCGATTTCTTCAGGGGTCTTAATGGAGACAGTCATTGGGGGATACAGCTCTCGATGATGACAGAAAGAGCGTTATTCTAAACGATTGGGACGGAGTTCTACAGGCTTTGGTGGTGAGGGTGGATTTTGGCTGCGGCTGCCGACCTGGGTACGGCGAGCAGCAGGCCAGTTTTTGGCGGGGTATCAATTCGGAAAGCGTATTAATACCGCCTGTAGGCCTGTGCGTCATCCATGACGCGCGGAATTCAGTATTGCTGGCTCACCAAAGGTTTCTGTGCTGAAGCTTAGGGCCTTCTTTATCTACACAAAAAAGCAGCAAAAATACGATTATCTGAAGCAGCGGGATGGTGAGCTGTGATCAAACCGTAGCAAAAGGGCCAGTCACTAGCGCGTGCGGATAACGGACAGCGCGTGGATCACCCCGCGTAATTCCGCCAGGCCCTTCATTCTACCGGCAAACGAATAACCCGGATTGATACCTGCTTTACCGATCTCATCGGCCATCAAGTGGCCGTGATCCGGGCGCATGGCAATCGGTGGCAACGCAGCGTTTGCTTTGTCGCGGCGCGCTTCTTCATCCAATAAGGCTTCGATCAGGCCCACCATATCGTTATCACCGTCGAGGTGATCAGACTCGTAGAAAGAGCCGTCCGCCTCACGCTTGATATTGCGCAGATGCACAAAGTAAATCCGTTCGCCAAACTCCCGTGCCATGGCTACCAGATCGTTGTCACCGCGTGAACCGTAAGAGCCGGCGCATAAAGTTAAGCCATTGGCTGGGCTGGGAATGGCCTTGAGCAGCGCGCGGGCATCATCAGCGGTAGAAACAACACGCGGCAGACCGAAGAGTGAGAAAGGCGGGTCGTCCGGGTGAATGCACATGCGGGCGCCGACTTCTTCGGCCACCGGGATAATCTCCCGCAGGAAAGCAAACAGGTTAGCGCGCATCCCCTCATCCCCCAGCGCGATAAACTCTTCGATAGCCGCGCGGATTCCCTCGCGGTCATAGGAGCCTTCGCCACCGGGCAGGCCGGCGATAATGTTTTTTTCCAGCAGGACTTTTTCGTCGTCGCTCATTGCATCCAGGCGCGCCTTGGCTTTGGCGAGCACTTCAGGCTGGTAAGCCGTTTCGGCCCCCGGGCGCTGCAACAGATACACATCGTAGGCCGCAAAATCGCTCATCTCAAAACGCAGGGCCTGGCTTTTATTCGGCAAGGTGTAGCTAAGGTTGGTGCGAGTCCAATCCACCACGGGCATAAAGTTGTAGCAGATATCAAAGACGCCAGCGGCGGCTACATTACGAATGGATTGCTGATAATTGGCGATGTACTCGCGGTAGTTGCCGGTACAGGTTTTGATATCGTTGTGCAGCGGAATGCTTTCGATCACTGCCCATTCCAAACCGTGGGCTTCAATCATCGCTTTGCGCTCAAGGATATCTTCCATCGGCCAAATGGCGCCAGTGGGAATGTGATGCAATGAGGTGACGATCCCGGTCGCGCCCGCTTGGGCGATATGTTGCAGGGAGACGGGATCTTTTGGGCCAAACCAGCGCCAAGTTTCTTTCATAGTAAAGGCTGCCATAAAGGGTGGTGGAAAATCACTATTAGAGGGCAAGGAAAACTAGTATGCAAGTTAAAAAGTGATGGGCTTGTTAGTCCAGTTGCGCTAACAAGGTTTCTTCATCCATTTGTTGGATCATAAAACTGACCAGCTTGAGAAAGGCGGCACGGTCTGCTGCGGGGACGGGTTCTGCCAGCGGGATGTTGGCGGTCACCGGGTTCACCGGACGGTTGTTAATATGCAGTTCGTAATGCAGGTGCGCGCCGGTCACGCGGCCGGAAGCCCCAGAGAGCGCAATGCGTTGGCCGCGCTCGACGCGCTGACCCGGACGGATCAGCGTTCTGTTTAAGTGCAGATAGCGGGTTTTGTATTGGCCGTGGTGTTGAACTTCAATATAGCGTCCTGCAAAAGGGTGATTCTCTACCCGAATGACAGTGCCTGCCGCAGCTGCCAGCACCGGGGTGCCGATAGGTGTCGCAAAGTCGGTGCCATTATGGGGCCGCACTCGGCCGGTTACCGGATGCAGACGACGCGGATTAAATGCATCGGTTATCGGAAACTGACGCGCCAGGGGTACACGCATAAAAGCACGCTCTAGGCTTTCGCCCGTCGCATCATAAAACTGACCATTGGTGTGTAAAAACGCATCCAGCTGTTGGCGGCGGTTAAAAATTCGCACGCCTTCAATACGGCTTTGGCCGGTGGCTTCTGTCCCCACATAATTGTCACTACGGACAACTTGAAAGCGCGCTCCGGCCTGGATCTCGCGCGAAAAATTAATCCGGTCACGAAACAATTGGTGAACAGTGGCAATATCGCCGTCACTGAGCCCAGCCTTTTTAGCTGAAGTATAAAAGCTGCCATGGATACTTCCGACCAGTGTCTTGTTGTGCCATTCCCCCGCGTCCAGCTGTTCTTGATAACTGAATTCCCCGTTGTCGTCGCGCTGGTACACCACCCGGTTGCCCGCGTGTACAAACAGCTCCATCGATTGCAGTTGCTGGTTGTCATCGAGTTGAAAGGTCAGGGTATTGCCCGGACGCAACACATCCAGCGCCAGTAACGATTGATCGGCGGCCATCACCTGCTGCAGTTGCTGCTGGCTGAAGCCATGGTGGGAAAAAATCCGGCTCAGGCTGTCTCCGGGTTTGATGGCGTAAAGATGCGCCAGCGGATCTGGCGAGTGATCTGCGCCATCCTGTGATGTCTGGGATGGCGGCTCTGGCGTTGCCGTGTCCGATAATTGGATCAGCTGAGTCGCGCGCGCCTGTGACGGGTGCCAGTCTTCGTCGAATAAGGTAGGCATGAGATTGACCGAGTGCGATATTGCAGTGTCGGCCGGGTCAGGCCAGAGCATCACGACGGCAGACAAGCCTGCCAGGACGAGCAGGGCTTTCTGGTGTATTGGCGGAAAATGCGTCGCCATCCGGGAAACAGGTTCGGACATGGTTGGTGCTCCATCATTATTCATCGATTATTTCGGAGAGAGGGTTAAGCGGCTTGTGCCCGGTGGCGCAGCTCACACCACCGGGCTTGTCTGGTTAATCCAGCGTGAGGTAATGGGCGGGATCCTGTTGCTGACCATCGCGCAGTATCTCAAAGTGCAAATGGGGGCCGGTCACTCGTCCGGTGGTGCCAACCGTACCTATTGGTTCGCCCGCTTTGACGATCTGGCCTGCGGTAATTGCAAATTCATCCAAGTGCGCATAGAGCGTCTGATAGCCGTGGCCGTGGTCAATCAATACCACTTTGCCGTAGCCAATGCTCAAGCTGGTGGCGTCGGCAATCAACACTTTGCCTTTGTGGGTTGCTCTGATGGTCGTACCCACTGCAGCCTTGAAATCTATGCCCTTGTGGGGCAGGTTCTGCCGAATCGGGTGTACTTCGGCATAAAAGGAGCTCACCGGCAGCTTTCCGACCGGCAACAGCCATTCTTGGGGTGGCTCGCTGTAACCCAGCCCCGAGCTGCTCATTTTCAGGAACATTTGAAGTAGTAGCACGCTGCCGATGAGCGCGGCGCTGATACGCAGCCTTTGTCGACCAGACAATCCTGGTGCGGACTGAAATAACTGCTGTAGACGCTGTTGGTAAAAACCCTGGTCGGCTGTATTGTGAATAAAGCCCGGGGTTAACGTCGACAAATGGCTGGTTTGGTTGAGCTTTAAACTGCTCAGTAACGTCTGGCCGTAGACGGCTGCCAGCTCGGGTTGCGTTGCTAACACCGTCCGGTCAACGGTCAGTTCGATGCTGCGAATAAAGGCCTGCTCAATGTGCTGTAACGCGGGCATAAACCAGCAGCAGGCAACCAGCATGCGCAGCACCAATAACTGCTGTGGATCACGCCTTTGCAGATGTACCAGTTCATGTGCCAGCAACAAATGGCGCTGCTGGGCTGACAGCTGCCAGATATAGGCCGGTACCACCAATACCATGCGATTCCAGCCGGCAATAAAAGGTGAGATGGCGACTTGGGTTTGGCAAATCGCCACCGTCGGTGGCATATCAGCGAATTGCGCGGGGCTTAACAACCCGACGGGAGCTACGGGTTCAGCCAGCGCTATCAACTGCTGTAAGCGCTGCCATTGTGTCGCCACGCGCACCAGCCGCACCAGACTGATAATAAAAACGATTCCCAGCAGCACTGCCCACAAGGGCGTAATACCTATTGGTGGCTCGATCAAGCCGGGATGTTCTGGCTGCACGGTCAGGGTCTGGATTGAATAGACGGTGTCTTGCAGCAAAATAGATGGAATGGTCCAGTGCAGGTCGAGCTGTGGCAGGGGCAATAAAGGTAAAAAGCACAGGCCGAGCAGATACCAGAAGAAGGAGGGCCAGTGCTGTAAACCGGGTATTTTCCTCAGTAAATACCGGGCGGCAAGCCACAACACGGCAGCCCAGAGGCTACACAGGAACAACGAAGTCATCAGCTGCTGCGCCATCTCAAGCTTCCTTGTTGTCCATGGGGATGGGCTGTTGCTCCGCTAAATCCTGCAGCAACTTTTCCAAATCAGCGATTTCATGAGCATTGACCAATTTACTATTAGCGAACATCGCCACGGGCAAGGGGCCATTGATTTCAAATACCCTGTTGGCAAAATCCTGCGCAAAAGCCGCCAGGGTCGGCACTTTATCCAGCAGCGCTGTGTAACTGTTTTTATTGTCATGGCTGGCACAGGCAATAAAGCCTTTAGCCCCCATTCGCTCCAGCGTTTTACGGGTGGATGAATAACCCCAGCCCAATAATGGAGCGAGTTCGTCATGCAGCTCGCGGGCAGTAAGCGGTTGTTTTAACCAGAGCAGTTTAAGGATTTCCAATTCCGGTGCGGTGAGCTGGTGCATAAGATTGCCGTCAGGTCATGATGAGTAGCGCATAGGGTGCGACAACTGTCACAGGTGCGTCAAGCAGAATTTGCGACAAATGTCGCAGGCAGATTTCGGGCGGTTGAAATTACTGGCTGAGCATTCGGGCCATTAAAAGTGGGGAAAGGTTGCCCGATTTCCATAAGCTCGGTTTATTGCCCTCCGTCCAGTTTCTACTGGGTGCCTCTCTTAATTGTTCGTTTATAGTTTATCTGTGGCTGGAACTGTGGTATAAAGCGCGCCTCATTTTGGCAAGGCTCCGGCCGAAGCCGATGAGAACTAGACGAAATACGCGTCTTAATCGGGTGTTTGGCGCCGATGCCAGCATCTTAACTACTTAACGTCACACATATACCGACACATTAATCTGGGTGCCTGAGGCGGTAAGCGCGAGGGTTGATTGATGGGGTATATGGAGGCTTAACCCATACAGGAATCTGCTATGCCACAAGTAAGTATGCGCGACATGCTGTCCGCTGGTGTCCACTTTGGTCACCAAACCCGTTACTGGAACCCGAAGATGAACCGTTACATCTTTGGCGCACGTAACAAAATTCATATTATCAACCTCGAGCAAACCGTTCCTGCATTTAACGAAGCGCTGGCGCTGGTTAAGCAGATGGCCTCACAGAAGAAAAAAATTCTGTTTGTGGGTACTAAGCGTGCCGCACAAAAGACCATTAAAGAGCAAGCCGAGCGTGCCGGTCAGCCGTTTGTAAGCCACCGTTGGTTGGGTGGTATGTTGACCAACTACAAAACCATTCGTGTTTCTATTCGTCGTTTGCGCGAATTGGAAACCCAAAGTCAGGATGGCACCTTTGCCAAACTGACCAAGAAAGAAGCGCTGATGCGCACCCGCGACATGGAAAAACTGGAGCGCTCTATCGGTGGTATTAAAGATATGAGCGGCCTGCCTGACGCGATGTTTGTGATTGATGTGGATCACGAGCGGATTGCGATCCAGGAAGCCAACAAGCTGGGTATTCCAGTGATTGGCATCGTGGATACCAACAGCAATCCAGACGGTGTTGATTACGTTATCCCTGGTAACGACGATGCTATCCGCGCGATCAAGCTTTACGTAACCGCCATTGCAGACGCCTGCCTTGAAGGTGCCAAATCTGCTTCTGCAGTACCGAACAAAGATGAGTACGTAGCTGCTGAAAGCGCCGCTGAATAACACGTACGGAATTGATCTGTGCTTGTTGGCGATCGAAAGGGGGCTCTGCCCCCTTTTTTCGAACCAGAATTTGATTATTGACAGAGGACCTAACCATGACAGCTATCTCCGCAACAATGGTAAAAGAACTGCGCGACCGTACTGGTCTGGGCATGATGGAATGTAAAAAGGCGCTGACCGAAGCCGGTGGCGATATCGAGTTGGCGATTGAAAACCTGCGCAAGGTTTCTGGCCTTAAGGCAGCTAAGAAAGCGGATCGTACCGCTGCTGACGGCGTAGTTGCTGTTAAAGTCGCTGACGACAACAGCTATGGCGTTATCGTGGAAGTAAACTCCGAAACCGACTTTGTGGCACGCGATGCGGGCTTTATGGGCTTCGTTGCTAGTGTTCTGGAGCAGGCGTTTGCTACCAAGCAAACCGATGTTGCTGCCCTGATGGCTGGCGATTTGGAAGCTGCGCGTGAAGCACTGGTACAAAAAATCGGCGAAAACATTGGTGTGCGTCGCATTGAAGTTGTAGAGGGCGGTGTGGTTGACGGCTACCTGCACTTGAACAACCGTATCGCCGTGTTGGTACAGTTGGAAGGCGGTACCGCTGAGCTGGCTAAAGATGTGGCCATGCACGTAGCTGCGGTCAACCCACAGGTGATCAGCGCTGACCAGATGCCCGCAGAAATCGTTGAAAAAGAAAAAGACATCATTCGTGCGCAGCCGGATATGGCGGGCAAACCAGCAGAAATCGTTGAAAAAATGATGGTAGGCCGGATCAACAAATTCCTTAAAGAAGGCAGCTTGAATGATCAACCGTTTGTTAAGAACCCGGAACTGACCGTTGCGCAACTGGCTAAAAATGCCGGCGCTACCATTGCCCGCTTTGTGCGTTTTGAGGTGGGTGAGGGCATCGAGAAAGTTGAAGTTGATTTCGCTGCAGAAGTGGCTGCTCAGGTGCAGGCTTCCAAGTCGTAATCATCCGCTGTAGAAGATGTCGGCTGAGCCCGAAAGGGTGTCGGCCATTAAAAAGAGGTTGAGTGTCCCACTCAGCCTCTTTTTGCTGGTAAACTGCGCCGATTTTGTCCCGCCTGAACTTTGCTGATTTAAGGAGCGCATCATGTCCAATCCCAGAGATAAGAAATACAAGCGAATCTTGTTGAAACTCAGTGGTGAGGAATTAATGGGAGCTGAGGGGTTCGGTATCGACCCTAAAGTGCTGGACAAGATGGCATTGGAAATCGGTCAGCTGGTTGGGATTGGTGTCCAGGTAGGACTGGTCGTAGGAGGAGGCAATCTCTTCCGCGGTGCCGCCCTGAGTGCAGCAGGTCTGGATCGCGTTACCGGTGACCATATGGGCATGCTGGCCACCGTCATGAATGCACTGGCCATGCGCGATGCATTGGAACGCTCCAATATTTCTTCCCGCGTGATGTCGGCCATCCCCATGAGCGGTATCGTCGAGCATTATGACCGCCGCCGGGCAATTCGTTTTCTCAACTCCGGCGAAGTGGTGATCTTTGCTGCGGGTACAGGTAATCCCTTCTTTACGACTGATTCCGCTGCGTGTTTGCGCGGTATCGAAGTCGAAGCCGATATTGTTCTTAAAGCGACTAAAGTGGACGGCGTCTATACCGCTGACCCCATCAAAGACCCGTCAGCTACCAAATACGATCGCCTGTCTTACGATGAAGTGCTCGATAAAAAGCTGGGTGTAATGGATCTAACCGCCATTTGTCTGTGCCGCGAACACGATATGCCGGTGCGGGTATTCCGCATGAATAAAACCGGTGCACTGTTAAACATTGTCGTGGGTGGCAATGAAGGCACGCTGATTGAAGAGGAAAAAAGCGCATGATTAACGATCTTAAGAAAGATGCCGACTCCCGCATGAAAAAAGCGGTAGAGGCACTGGTCAACAACTTCAACAAAATTCGCACCGGACGCGCCCATCCGAGCTTGCTCGACGGCATCACGGTTAATTACTACGGCACAGAAACGCCGCTGGCCCAGCTGGCCAATATCAACATCGAAGATGCGCGCACGCTGACGGTGAATCCTTGGGAGCGCAATATAGTGCCCGAGATCGAAAAGGCAATTATGAAGTCAGACCTGGGGCTGAATCCTTCTACCAACAATGGTCTGATTCGTATCCCGCTGCCGATGCTGACCGAGGAAACCCGCAAAAACTTTATCAAGCAAGCCCGCGCTGAAGCTGAAAATGGCCGGGTTGCCGTGCGTAACGTGCGCCGCGATGTGCTGGCGAGCGTGAAGGCACTGCTCAAAGATAAAGAAATCAGTGAAGACGATGATCGTCGCGCGCAGGATGAAATTCAGAAAATCACCGATAAGTACATTGCGGAAGTCGATAAGGCGCTGGCCGCTAAAGAAACGGATTTAATGGCTATTTAAGTGATTGCGGACGGGCCCGGCTGTGGTAACGCAGCGGGCCCGTTGCGTTTCGGCTTCTCACTTACACCATAAAAACAGCGCTCGGAGACTACTGCGTGACCACCAATAACCTGCGCCATGTGGCGATTATTATGGACGGCAATAACCGCTGGGCGAAGCAGCGGGGCATGTCCGGTGTTGCGGGTCACAAAGTCGGGGTGGAGCGTATCCGCGATGTCATGTCTGCTTGTCAGGAACTGCAGGTAGAAGTGTTGACCGTATTCGCGTTCAGTAGCGAAAACTGGAAACGCCCCCCTAAAGAAGTCGAAGCCCTGATGTCATTGTTCCTGTTGTACCTTAAGCAGGAAGCCAAAGAATTGCGTAAAAAAGGTGTACGTTTACGGGTAATTGGCAATCGCGCGCGCTTCAGTCCCGCCATTCAGAAGGCCATTGTCGCCGCCGAAGAGTTAACCCGCGAGGGTCAAACCACATTGGTTATCGCTGCTGATTACGGCGGTCGCTGGGATATTGCCCAAGCGGCGCAGCAACTCGCCCGACAGGTGGCCGCGGGCACGCTGGCACCGGAAGACATTACCGAAGATTTACTGCATCAACACACGGCCTTGGCGGATCTGCCTTCGCTTGATCTGTTGATTCGCACTGGCGGCGAGTTGCGGATCAGCAATTTTTTACTCTGGCAAGGCGCCTATACCGAATTTTTCTTTAGCGACAAGCTGTGGCCGGATTTTGATGCTGCCGAGCTGCATCGGGCCGCTGCAAGCTTCCATGAACGCCAGCGTCGCTTCGGGCTGACGGGCGAGCAGGTGCTAAAAGGGGCGCTTCATGCTTAAACAACGGATTATTACGGCCCTGATTCTCGCGGCAGTATTTCTTGCTGCCCTGTTTTACCTGCCAATTGCCTATTTCACCCTGTTTATTGCTCTGGTAGTGCTGGTTGGCGCCTGGGAGTGGGCTAATTTGGCGAACTGGTCCAGTGCCTGGCAGCGTTACAGCTATGTTGCGGTAATTGCCGTCCTGATGGCCTTGACCGCACTTTATCTCGGATTTTGGCCCGGCCACGAGCCGAGCGGGACGGGGCCATACCAACGCTTGATTTTGCTGGGCTGCGCCTGGTGGGCACTGGCGTTGCTGTTGGTTCAAGGGTATCCCTCCAGCGCCATCCTTTGGGGCGCTTCCAGCGTGCGTTTGCTGATGGGTGTGATGGTGCTCATTCCCACCTGGATAGCATTTGTGTACGTGCGTTCTCAGCCCGACGGTGCTTGGCTGGTCTTACTGATCGTTGCGATCGTGGCCTGTGCGGACATTGGTGGTTACTTTGTCGGTCGCCGTTGGGGTAAGCACAAATTAAAACCTGCGGTAAGTCCGGGAAAAACCTGGGAAGGATTCGTTGGGGGTGTGGTTGCTAACCTGCTGCTGGCGATCGTCTTGTGGCAGATCACTGGCAACAGCCTGATAACCTTGTTCGCCCTTATCCTGCCGGCGAGTCTCTTTTCGGTTCTGGGGGATCTGCTCGAAAGCATGGTGAAGCGCCAGCGTGGAATCAAAGACAGCAGCGCGCTCCTGCCGGGCCATGGTGGTGTCCTCGACCGCATGGACAGCATCACCGCCGCCGCCCCCGTGTTTGCGCTTGCGTTGATAGCCAGTGGCGGAATAGGTGGCTAAGCCATGCAGGCGATTACTGTTTTGGGTTCAACGGGGTCGATCGGCGTAAGTACACTGGATGTGCTTGCCCGTCATCCCGACCGTTACCAGGTATTTGCCTTGAGTGCTGACCGGCAGTGGCAACTGCTGGCCACTCAATGTCTGCAACACCATCCCCGTTACGCCGTATTAAATGATGTCGAAGCCGTGCATGAATTGACTGCGGCGTTGGCTCACCGTGGCTGTCGCACTGAGGTGTTACTCGGCCCTGCAGCGTTGGAAACCATTGCAGCTCACCCGGATACCGATACCGTCATGGCCGCTATTGTCGGTGCTGCCGGTTTGTTGCCGACACTGGCGGCCGCCAAAGCGGGCAAAAAAATACTGCTGGCAAATAAAGAAGCGCTGGTGATGGCCGGTGGTTTATTTACCCGCGCGGTGAGCGAGCACGGCGCTATCCTGCTGCCGATTGACAGCGAGCACAACGCGATTTTCCAGTGTTTGCCGTTTCAGGAAACTGGACGGATGGCAGACGATCTTGAAACCTGCGGTGTGCGTAAAATCCTGTTGACCGCATCCGGTGGGCCTTTTAGAAATAAGTCGCTGGCCGAGCTGACAGCAGTGACACCGGAGCAGGCCTGCGCCCATCCCAACTGGAATATGGGCCGGAAGATATCGGTGGACTCCGCCACTATGTTGAATAAAGGGCTGGAGCTGATCGAAGCCTGCTGGTTATTCAACACCACGCCGCGCGACATCGAGGTGGTCATTCATCCGCAGAGCATTATTCACTCCATGGTGGAGTACGTAGACGGTTCGGTGTTGGCGCAGCTGGGCAATCCGGATATGCGCACGCCTATTGCCCATGCGTTGGCGTGGCCCGAGCGGATCGAATCCGGCGTATCGAGCCTGGACATTGTTGCCCAGGGGCGGCTGGATTTTTTGGCCCCTGATTATGAGCGTTTCCCCGGCTTGCGTCTGGCTGAGCAAGCGGCTCTCGCGGGTGCAACAGCGCCGGCAATTCTCAATGCGGCGAACGAAGTCGCCGTGGCTGCATTTTTACAGGGGCAGCTTGGCTTTACCCGGATTGCAGAAATCATTGACGCCGTACTGCAGAAAATGCCGCTTGCTGAACCTGATACGCTGGATGTTGTCCAATCCGCCGATTTGCAGGCCCGCAGGCTGGCGACGCAACTGATCGGCGCACGAGAGAGGTAACCCGTGGCTGTAGTGCAAACAATTTTGTGGTTCATCGTGGCGCTGGTGGTACTGGTGGCCGTCCATGAATTTGGCCACTTTTATGTGGCCCGGCGCTGTGGCGTTAAAGTCCTGCGCTTCTCTATCGGTTTTGGCAAAGTGCTGTTTAGTCGGCGGGACCGTCACGGTACTGAGTTCGCCTTCGCCGCTATTCCCCTTGGCGGCTACGTCAAGATGCTCGACGAGCGCGACGGCGAGGTGCCTGAACACGAACTACAACATGCCTTTACACGCAAAACTGTCTGGCAGCGAATGGCGATTGTCATTGCCGGACCGGTAGCGAATTTTCTGTTAGCCATTCTTTTGTTCTGGGGTTTGTTGCTGGGCGGTGAGCGCGGTCTGGCACCCATCATTGGCAATGTCGAAGCCAGCTCAATTGCCGCCCATGCGGGGCTCGATGCGGGCCAGGAAATTATTGCCGTTGATGGTGAGCCAACACCCACTCGGCAGGCTCTTTACCAGCGCTTGCTTCACCGTCTCGGCGAGAGCGGGGTAATTCAATTCAGTCTGCGCTATCCCGATTCCGAATTCGAATACCAAGCCGAAGTAAGGCTCGATAAATGGTTGCAGGGCGATGAGAATCCCGATCCGGTAGCGGGCCTGGGGTTGACTCTCTATGTGCCTGAGGCAGAGCCGGTAGCGCGTGAAATTTTGCCGAACAGTCCAGCGGAGCTGGCGGGGCTAAAAGCTGGCGATATTATTCGCCGGGTCGATGGTACATCCCTTGCCAGCGCGCAAGCCTGGATTGACTATGTCAGGGCGCGGCCCGGCGAATCTCTGGCAGTAGAGGTCGAGCGCGAAGGTCGCTTGTTAAGTTTATCGCTGGTGCCGGAATCTATCGTAGAAAATGGTGTCAGTTATGGCCGGGTGGGCATGGCGATGGTGCCGCCCTCCTGGCCTGAATCCATGATTCGCCATACCCACTATTCCGTGGTAGAAGCACTGGGCGCAGGCCTGGAAAAAACCTGGAGTACCACCGGTTTTGTCTTTCTCTCGATAAAAAAATTATTGGTCGGGGAAATTTCCACGAAAAACTTGAGTGGGCCGGTCAGCATTGCTAAGGTGGCGGGCTCTTCCGCGCAAGGTGGCATGGGCTCATACATCGCTTTTCTGGCATTACTCAGTATCTTCCTGGGAGTGTTTAATCTGTTACCGATCCCGGTTCTGGATGGGGGGCATCTCCTCTATTACCTGATTGAGGCAGTAAAAGGCAGCCCGATATCGGAAAAAGCACAAATGCTCGGCTACCAGGTGGGACTCTTTTTAGTGATCGGGTTGAGTTTAGTGGCGCTCTATAACGACATTACACGGTTGTAGTCGGTAAACCCGGTTACCAATATCAATTTTTATCCTAGAACAAATAATATGAAGCGAGTATCGATGCGATTTTTTTGCGGTCTTAGCCTGTTGTTACTGTCCCTGATTGCAAGTGCCCAGTCTCCCAGTATTCGTGTCAGCGATATTCGCGTGGAAGGATTGCAGCGTGTTTCCGCCGGTAGCGTGTTTAGCGCCCTGCCGATTCGTGTCGGCGATGTCTTAACCCAAGAGGATATCCAGCACGCCACCCGCGAACTCTTCAAAGTGGGCTACTTCAGCGACGTGTCTATCGGGGTGGACGGCGATGTGTTGGTGCTGGTGATTAAAGAGCGCCCAGCCATCAATGCGATCGAGATTAAAGGCAACAAGGTCATCAAGACCGATAACTTATTGGATAGCCTGAAAAAGAATGACCTTGCCGAAGGTCAGATTTTTCAGCGCGCCACCCTCGATGCGATCAGCCAGGCGCTGCAGCGGGAATATATCGGG
Organism: uncultured Cellvibrionaceae bacterium; assembly: GCA_964440135.1. Lineage (GTDB taxonomy): Bacteria > Pseudomonadota > Gammaproteobacteria > Pseudomonadales > Cellvibrionaceae > Cellvibrio. The sequence continues at coordinate 26,144 of CAYTQQ010000016.1, forward strand.
CAGGGCCGTTACGGCGCCAGTGTTGATGTGGAAATCGAAGATTTGCCACGCAATCAGGTCAAAGTGCTGATTAATATCACTGAGGGAACAGTTGCCCGGATAGCCCAAATCAATTTTGTGGGTAACAAGGCCTTTTCCGATGAAGAGCTCAGGGATATGTTTGAACTGAGATCGACCGGCTGGCTGTCCTGGCTGAATGGCAACGACAAATACTCGCGCGAAAAACTCCAAGGTGATTTGGAGCGGGTTGAATCCTTTTATCTGGACCGCGGTTACTTGCGCTTCAGCGTCGATTCCACACAGGTCTCCCTGAGTCCCGATAAGTCCAAAATCTTCATTACGCTTAACCTTACCGAAGGTGATATCTACACCGTCAGTGAAGTAGATCTGGCAGGTGACCCGGCGATCAGTGAAGCACTTATTCGGCGGATGCTGCTCGTCATGCCCGGGCAAACCTTCTCCCAAATTATGATGACCACAACCTCGGAATACATTACGCGGCGCTTGGGTAATGAAGGTTTTACCTTTGCCAAAGTTGAAGGTTTGCCGGAACGCAACGACGAAGAAAAAACCGTAAAAATCACCTTCTTTATCGAGCCGGGTAAGCGCGCTTATGTCAATCGTATAAATTTCCGCGGTAACACCAAAACCGTTGATGAAGTGTTACGTCGGGAGATGCGTCAGTTAGAGGGCGGTTCAGCATCTACTGCACAAATCGAGCACTCGAAAGTGCGTCTTGAGCGTCTGGGTTTCTTTAAAGAAGTGAGGGTAGATACTGTTGAAGTGCCCGGCACCAGTGATCAGGTCGATGTGGATTTTACGGTAGAAGAGCAGCCGTCGGGCAGCATGGGTTTGCAAATCGGTTATGCCCAGTACTCGGGCGCCGTCTTCTCCGCGAATATCCAACAGAACAACTGGTTTGGTACGGGTAAGCAGGTAGGCTTTGCAGTGAGCCACAGCAAATACCAGACGGCCTATAACTTTAGCTATCTTGACCCTTACTTTACCGTGGATGGTGTTAGCCGTGGTTTCAGTATTGATTACCGCAAGAGTGACTATTACTACGCGAATATCTCCGGTTACAGCACGGATTCTTATCAAGC
>CAYTQQ010000016.1:27346-32603 GCA_964440135.1 uncultured Cellvibrionaceae bacterium
TGAACCGTGGTGTGCTCGCAGATCGCGGTGCTTCACAGCGTTTGTCTCTGGAAGTCTCTCTGCCGGGCGGAGACCTGGAGTACTACAAAATTGATTACACCGCACAAATGTTCAAACCCTTGACCCGTCATCTCACCCTGCGTCTGCATACCCGTTTGGGTTACGCCGACGGTTACGGCAAACTGGATGAACTACCGTTCTTTGAAAACTTCTATGCCGGTGGTTTTGGTTCTGTCCGCGGTTTTGAAAAGAACACCCTTGGCCCGCGCGTCTCGCCGCGCGAAATTGAATATCTGACTCCCACCGCCTGGGATGACCTGGATGGTGACGGGGTGCGTTATGACCCGGTGAGAGTCGACGAAGAGCTCATGGGTAGAAATGATCCCGATGATGAAATGACGGGTGCAGCTTATGTCTTGTGTGACGATACGTCATTACCGGTGCCGGTTGCCTCGGGCTTAAGAACGAACTGCCGTCCTGGACAGGTGATTACCTATCAGAACGTAGACCCATATTTCGGCAGAACCCGCGGTGCCTTTGGTGGTAACGTCTTGATCCAGGGCGGGGCGGAAATATTATTCCCGCTGCCCTTTATCAAAGACCAGCGGATGCTGCAAAGTACCGTCTTTGTTGACGCGGGTAATGTATTTGATACCAACTGTGGCCCCAATCAACTAAATTGCTATGATGTCGATTTGGCTCATATCAACGTTGCTGCCGGACTTGGCCTGACCTGGATTTCTGGGTTTGGTCCGATGACCTTCAGCATCTCACGGCCGATTAGAAAGAATGAACACGACTTTGCGGAATTCTTCCAGTTCTCGATGGGTCAGACTTTTTAACGGATGAGGACGTAACCCAATCCATAGATTTACCCGATGCGAGGCTGAACCGGATATTCAGCCAACAGCAGCGCACCGGACTAAACAGGATGTCGGAGAACGACATCCTGTCCAACATCAACAGCGTCAACCCTAAGAGGAATAAAATAGTGAGTGTTATGCGGAAATTGATCGTCGTTATCGCGCTGTGCAGTTTATCGTTGACAGCTTTTGCGCAGGGCAAAGTGGTCATCCTTGACGTGCAGGCGGCCATGCTGAATACCGAGGTGGCAAAAAAAGAGTTGGCTGCGCTGGAAAAAAATCCAGAGTATTCCTCAATGAAAGCCAAGCTTGATGGCCTTGTTGCCGATCTGAGAAAGCTGCAAGCAACTGCCGAAAAAGATGGCATGACCTGGTCTCAGGAACAGCAAAACGAACACCGTAAAAAGATTGACTATTTGCGTGCTGACTATGAGTTGGCGGGTAAAAAGTTACAGGCTGAGCAGCAGCAGGTTTTACAGCGCGTGATGCAGGAGCTGGGGCCAAAAACCCGCACTGCGTTAGAGCAATTGATTGCCGCAGACAAAATCGGCCTGGTATTGAATAGCCAAACCGCGCTGCACGCTACCCCGGCTTTCGATATCACCGACAAGCTGACCGACCTGCTTAACAAAGCTAAATAAGTCGGACGTCTATCTTGAGCAAGTCGTTTACACTGCGCGACCTGGCTCAGCATCTTGATGCTGAGCTGGTCGGCGATCCCGATTATTTGATTCAGGAAATCGCTACCCTGCAGAACGCCGCGGAGCAGAGTATCAGTTTCGTAGCGAGCCCCGCCTATCAAAAATATCTCGCCGATTCGCGGGCGGGCGCGCTGATCCTGAAAGCCGACATGGCCGATAGTTTTTCTGGCAACAAATTAATTGTTGCCAATCCCTATTTGGCTTATGCACATTTAACCCGGCTGTTTGATGACAGCCTCGATGTTTACCAGCCGGGTATCCACCCAACGGCAATCATCGATGAAAGTGCTCAGCTGGGCAAAGATGTACATGTCGGGTGTTATGCGGTCATAGCGGCTGGCGTGACCTTGGGTGATGGAGTAATCATCGGCTCCGGTTCGGTTATCGGCGAGGATACGATGGTTGGTGCCCGCACTCGTCTCGGACCTCGCGTTACGCTCTATCACGGCATCGTCATCGGTAGCGATTGCATCATTCACAGCGGTGCAGTGATCGGTGCCGACGGCTTTGGCTTTGCGCCTCATCAGAAAGCTTGGGTAAAAATCCATCAACTGGGCGGCGTCATTGTGGGGGATCGGGTGGAGATCGGGGCTAATAGCACGATTGATCGCGGTGCACTCGACAATACGTTGATCGGCGATGGCGTAAAAATCGATAATCTGGTGCATATCGCGCACAATGTCAGCCTCGGTAAAAACACCGCGATGGCTGCGCTTTCAGGTATTGCCGGCAGCACCGTTGTGGGTGAAAACTGCACCTTCGCCGGGCAAGTTGGTATCAGCGGTCATTTGACGATTGTGGATGATGTCCATGTGACGGGCAAAAGCCTGGTCAATGGCTCGTTGACGGAAGCGGGTTCTTACTCATCCTGTACGCCCATTGCGCCGACGCGCGAGTGGCGTAAAAATGCCGTACGCTTTCGACAGCTGGACAGTATGGTTGCGCGTATCAAGCAATTGGAAAAAGCAGCGAAAGAAAGTTAATTAGTTCTCGTTTGGTTGAATTTTTTATAAGCCCGGTAGCGATGCCGCGGCTATTTTTTATTTATAGCTATGCAGGGGTCTACGACCATGATGGATGTTAATGAAATACGCGAATATTTACCCCATCGTTATCCATTTTTACTGGTCGATCGAGTGGTGGAGTTAATCGAAGGTGAGTCGATCGTGGGCTACAAAAATATTACGGTTAACGAAGAAATTTTTAACGGCCACTTTCCTCAAGCACCACTTTTCCCCGGCGTTCTTATTATCGAAGCGATGGCGCAGGTATCAGGTATTCTCGGTTTTAAAACCATGAATAAAAAGCCGACGGACGGTTCGCTCTATCTCTTTGCGGGTGTTGATGATGTGCGCTTCAAGCGCCAGGTAGTGCCGGGGGATCGACTGCAGTTGGAGTCCCGCGTAGTGTCAGAAAAGCGCGGCATCTGGAAATTCGAATGTCGTGCCAGCGTCGATGGTGTGTTAGCCGCCTCAGCGACCATTTTGTGTGCCGACCGCAAGGTTTAAACCTTGTTGTAACAGCAAAGCCGTTATTCATTGGTGAGAAAGTATTTTGATCGACTCCCGCGCAGTTATTCATCCTGATGCCCGCCTCGCGCCCGACGTCGAAGTCGGGCCCTGGACGGTTATTGGTCCAGACGTTGAAGTTGGTGAAGGTACAGTCATTGCTTCACATGTGGTGCTGAAAGGGCCCACACAGATTGGAAAAAATAATCGGATATTTCAGTTCTCTACCGTCGGTGAAGACACTCCCGATTTAAAATATAAAGGCGAAGCGACGCGCCTGGTGATTGGCGATAACAACATCATCCGTGAAGGTGTCACCATTCATCGGGGCACTGTCCAGGATCGCGGTGAAACCACCATTGGCAATCACAATTTGCTGATGGCGTATGTCCATATCGGTCACGACAGTGTGATTGGCGATCATTGTATTCTGGTCAACAATACTGCCCTTGCAGGTCATGTGCATATCGGTGATTGGGCCATCCTCAGCGGCTTTACGCTGGTGCACCAGTTTTGCAAAATCGGGGCGCACAGTTTTAGCGGCATGGGTACCGCCATTGGTAAGGATGTTCCGGCTTATGTCATGGTTAACGGTAGTCCTGCCGAAGCTAAAAATATCAACAGCGAAGGTTTGCGACGTCGCGGCTTCAGCAAAGAAGATATCGCAACGCTGATGAAAGCCTACAAAATTATCTATCGTCGCGGTCTCACCCTGGATGAGGCGCTGGCGGAGCTCGAACCCATGGTCGCGGAATGCCAGCCGTTACAGGCGCTGATCACTTCGCTCCAAACATCTACGCGCGGTATTGTTCGCTGACAGGAGGCGCTGTGACCCGACGCTTGTATGTTGGCATTGTTGTTGGTGAAGCTTCTGGTGATATTCTCGGGGCCGCGTTAATTACCGAACTGCGTAAACATTTTCCGGATGCAGAGTTTTCTGGCATCGGCGGCTCGCGCATGTTGGCGCAAGGTTTTCACTCCTGGTTTCCTCAAGATCGTCTCGCCGTGATGGGGCTTGTGGAGCCGCTCAAACGCCTTCCTGAACTGTTAAAAATTCGGCGCTTTCTGCGTGATCATTTTACCGCCAGACGGCCGGCAGTTTTTATCGGCATTGATGCACCGGACTTCACGATTCCTCTTGAAGGAATGCTCAAAACCCAAGGAATTCCAACGGTTCACTACGTCAGCCCGTCGGTCTGGGCGTGGCGGCAAAAGCGTGTATTTACCATTGCACGCAATGTTGACTTGATGCTTACACTCTTGCCGTTTGAGGCGAAGTTTTATGAGCAGCATAAGGTGCCGGTGGAGTTTGTCGGGCATCATTTAGCCGATGAAATTCCGCTGGAGATTGATCAGGCTAAAGCGCGCCGCGATTTACACCTGGATCCGTCCGCGCGCATTGTTGCGCTCTTGCCCGGCAGTCGCGGTGGAGAGGTCGAAAAGCTGGGGCCGGTATTTATGGATGCTGCGGTCGAATGTCTGCAGCGTGATCCTACTTTGCAATTTATTATTCCTGCGGCCAATTCCGATCGCTATCGCCAGCTGCACTTGCAGTTGGGCCGCTATGCGGAATGTCCGATCCAATTGATCAATGGTCAGTCTCAAACCGTGATGGCAGCGGCTGATGTGGTCTTGATGGCCTCCGGCACTACGACATTGGAAGCGATGCTGCTCAAGCGTCCGATGGTTATCGCCTATAAAGTCGGCGCTTTGACCTGGTCCATTATGTCGCGCTTGATCAAAACGCCGTTTGTCGGTTTGCCCAATTTGTTGGCGGGCAAGCAGCTGGTGCCGGAATTGTTACAGGATAAAGCCACACCGCAAAATCTGGCGGCAGCGGTGATGCATTATTTTGAACATCCGGAGCAGACTCAGGCGTTACGACAAACCTTTTACGACATGCATAGCACGTTAAAGCGTAACGCCAGCGCCCGTGCTGCAGAGGCTATTGCCAAACTCATTAATGAGCACCGGGCGGATGATGAATCCAGCGCTGGTGATGAGTGCAGGGCTGAGGGATGACTGCCGTGGAGCCGTTTATTGCCAACTATTCAGGGCACCTGCTCGCCGGTGTGGATGAAGTAGGACGCGGACCCTTGGCGGGCGATGTAGTGGCGGCTGCCGTTATTCTCGATCCCAAACGACCCATTATCGGTCTGGCAGATTCCAAAAAGCTGACTGAAAA
>CAYTQQ010000016.1:32703-35095 GCA_964440135.1 uncultured Cellvibrionaceae bacterium
AAGAAAATATTATGGCAGCAACGTTTGTCCACCTCCGCTTGCACACAGAGTTTTCGCTGGTCGATAGTCTGGTGCGCATCAAGCCGCTGGTTAAGCGCGTTGCCGAATTGAATATGCCGGCCTGCGCAATTACCGATCACACCAATTTTTATGGTTTGATCAAATTTTACAAAGCCGCCCAGAGTGCCGGTATCAAACCTATCGTTGGCTGTGATTTTTGGGTAGCCAGCTCGGATGGCGAGGGCAAGCCCACCTTGCTCACCCTGTTGGCGATGGACAACAAGGGCTACAAAAATATTATTGAGTTGATCTCCCGCGCCTGGCAGCATGGCCAGCAGCAGGGCGTGGCCTATGTGCAGCGGCAGTGGGTCAGCGAATGCAGTGAAGGCACCATTGCGCTGTCGGGCGGTAAGTGGGGCGATATTGGCATGGCGCTACTTGCTGGCCGGACAGTCCAAGCCGAAGAATTATTGCACGGCTGGATGGCCGACTTTCCCCAGCGCTTTTACCTCGAGTTACAGCGCACTGGTCGCGAAAACGATGAAGGTTATCTGCATCAGGCAGTGGCCTTGGCAGAGCAGTTGCAGTGCCCGGTAGTGGCCACGAATGACGTTCGCTTTCTGCGCCAGGATGAATTTGAAGTTCACGAAGCACGGGTGTGTATCAGTGAGGGTCGTACGCTCGACGATCCCCGGCGCGAGCGGCGCTACAGCGATCAGCAGTATTTGCGCTCGCCGGAAGAAATGCGCGAACTGTTCAGTGATATTCCGGAAGCACTCGCCAATACCCTTGAAATTGCCAAACGCTGCAATGTCACCATCCAGATGGGCAAATACTTTTTGCCCGAATATCCCATTCCTGAAGGACTGACCGAAGCTGACTTTTTCCGCAAAATTTGTCGCGAGGGATTGGCTGAGCGCTTAACCCGTATTCTGAATCCAGAAGCGCCTGATTATGCAGCGCACCGCAAAGCTTACGAAGATCGCTTGAATTTCGAACTGGACATTATTATCCAGATGGGGTTCTCGGGTTACTTCCTGATTGTGATGGACTTTATTCAGTGGGCGAAAGATCAGGACATTCCGGTAGGCCCAGGGCGTGGCTCCGGTGCGGGCTCACTGGTGGCTTACTCGTTAAAAATCACCGATCTGGACCCGCTCGAATACGATCTGCTGTTTGAACGTTTTCTCAACCCTGAGCGGGTCTCCATGCCCGACTTTGATATCGACTTCTGCATGGATAACCGCGACCGCGTAATTTCTTACGTGGCTGACAACTACGGTCGGGACGCGGTCAGTCAAATTATCACCTTCGGTACCATGGCGGCCAAAGCAGTGGTGCGCGACGTGGCCCGCGTTCAGGGCAAGTCTTACGGCTTGGCCGACAAACTGTCAAAAATGATTCCCCCGACGCCCGGAATGACGCTTGAAGTTGCTCTGGAGCAAGAAGCGATACTGCGCGAATTCCTTGAGCACGATGGCGATGGTCAGGAAATCTGGGACATGGCCCGGCAGCTTGAAGGACTCACGCGCAACGTCGGCAAGCACGCGGGTGGCGTGGTTATTGCGCCGACCAGACTGACGGATTTCTCCCCGCTGTATTGCGACGAAACCGGCAGCGGCCTGGTTACCCAATTCGACAAAAACGACGTCGAAGAAGCGGGTTTGGTGAAGTTTGACTTCCTCGGCTTGCGCACCCTGACCATCATCGACTGGGCGCGCCTGATGATCGACAAGCACCGTGCCAAGCGCGGTGAAGCGCCGCTCGATATCACTGCTATTCCACTCGATGATCCCAGCACTTTCGCGCTGCTGAAGCGGGCGGAAACCACGGCGGTATTCCAGCTTGAATCGCGCGGGATGAAGGATCTGATCAAGCGCTTGCAGCCGGATAACATCGAAGACCTGATCGCGCTGGTGGCACTGTTTCGTCCTGGTCCGCTCGAATCGGGCATGGTGGATGACTTTATCAACCGGAAACACGGTCGCGCGCAGGTGGCTTATCCCGATGCTAAATTTCAGCACGCGAGCCTTAAGCCCGTGCTTGAGCCTACTTATGGCGTGATTGTGTATCAGGAACAGGTGATGCAAATCGCCCAGGTGCTCGCCGGTTATACCCTCGGCGGTGCGGACATGCTGCGGCGGGCAATGGGTAAGAAAAAACCCGAGGAGATGGCCCAGCAGCGTGCGATTTTTGAAGAGGGCGCTAAAAAACAAGGTATTGATCCGGAACTGGCAGTCCGTATTTTTGACCTGGTGGAAAAATTTGCCGGTTACGGTTTTAACAAATCGCACTCGGCGGCCTATGCCCTGGTGTCCTACCAGACTGCCTGGTTAAAGGCTCACTATCCCGCGCACTTTATGGCGGCCACTATCTCTTCGGATATGGACAA
>CAYTQQ010000016.1:35195-42366 GCA_964440135.1 uncultured Cellvibrionaceae bacterium
TTGGGCCCCGGAATTAACCTTGACCAGGATCGCGCTATCCTGTTTGCCGCTATGAACGAAGCGGTTAAAGCTGCCGAACAGTCAGCAGCCAACAGCAGCGCGGGCATGATGGACTTATTTGGCGATGTGGTGCCCACCAGTAACGACGTTGAGGATGTTTACAGCGATTTTCATCGCGTGCGCAGCTGGAATATCAAAGAGCGCTTGCAGGCCGAAAAGGAGACGCTGGGGCTTTATCTCACCGGCCACCCTATCGATGAATACGACAGCGAGCTCAATCATTTAGTCTCGTCGCGCATTGCCGATTTGAAGCCAGAAAAAAGTAACCAGACCGTGGCTGGTTTGGTGGTCGCCCAGCGGGTGATGAAAACCAAGCGCGGTGATTCCATGGCTTTCGTCACCCTGGATGATCGCACCGGGCGCATTGAAGTGGCTATTTTTTCCGATGCCTATACTCAGGCGCGGGATCTGCTGCTCAAAGATGGATTGTTGGTGATCAATGGCCAGGTCAGTTATGACGACTACAACGGCATGCTCAAAATGCGCGCGGATACCATCAGTCTGCTGGCCGATGTACGGCAGCAAAAAGCGCGGGAGTTGCATCTGACAGTGGAGTCGGGCGCGCTGCCCGCCCAGTTTATTCAGGATCTCAGTGGCCTGCTCGAGCCTTATCGCGAGGGCAGCTGCCCGCTGGTGATTGACTATCAGCGTAGCGATGCGCGGGCGCAGTTGCGTCTGGGCAACGATTGGCTGGTGCGACCGGAAGATGAACTATTACAGCGGTTGCGGGATCAGTATGGAGCCGACAAGGTAAAACTCCTGTACTAGCGTTGCGCGCTTATGGCAGGTCGAGTTTTACTGCTGCTCGAAAGGCAGGCCAGCGCGCTAACATCGGCGTAAAGCGGCGGTATTTCTCCCTTGGGAGTAGAGCGGGAAGCCCCGAAGTAGCGCGAAAAAGATGACTAAATTACCGCTTTCGCGTAAGGTAGCGTCCTTTCCCGCTGTGGCGCCGGGTGCCGGTCAAAGGCCATTTTACACGGTCACAGCAGTACAAAATCCTTTATTGGCAGGCCTGCGTACCTGCCTAGACTTGAGCTATAACGCGATTATGAACTTAAACTATCTAGAATTTGAACAGCCGATTGCCGATCTGGAAGGCAAGATTGAAGAGCTGCAGCTGGTAGGTAACTCCAGTGACATTAATATTGCTGAAGAAATTAGCAAGTTGCGCGAAAAAAGCACCAAGCTGACCGAAAGCATCTACTCCAAGCTGACGCCTTGGGACGTAGTAAAGGTCGCGCGCCATCCTATGCGTCCCTATTCATCCGATTATATTTCGCGCATTTTCACCGATTGGGATGAACTCCATGGCGATCGCCATTTTGGTGACGATAAAGCCATTATTGGTGGAGTTGCCCGTCTCGATGGCAAACCGGTGATGGTGATCGGGGAGGAAAAAGGCCGTAGCGTCCACGATAAGGTTTACCGCAACTTTGGTATGCCCAAACCGGAAGGATACCGTAAAGCCTTGCGCCTGATGGAGATGGCCGAGCGCTTTAAAATGCCGGTGCTGACCCTGATTGATACACCCGGTGCTTATCCCGGCATCGATTCCGAAGAGCGCGGTATTTCCGAAGCCATTGCGCAGAATCTCGCCGTCATGTCGCGGCTGCGCACGCCAATTATTTGTACGGTTATTGGCGAAGGTTCCTCGGGTGGTGCGCTGGCTATTGGTGTGGGTGATCACCTGAATATGTTGCAGTACTCTACCTACTTTGTCATTTCGCCTGAGGGTTGTGCCAATATTATTTGGAAAACAGTGGCCAAGGCTCCCGAAGCCGCGCAGGCCATGGGTGTTACTTCCAAGGTGTTGGAAGAGCTGGGCATTGTTGACGAAACTATCAAAGAGCCATTAGGTGGTGCGCATCGCAATGTTGAAGAGATGGCGATGCATTTGAAGGAGCGCTTGATCGCCCAGGTTGATCGACTGGTAAATGAGCCTCTGGACACCCTGTTGGAGCGTCGCTACCAACGCTTAATGAGCTACGGTAATCCTTAAAACCTTACAAAAAGCCGCTGTTAATCAGCGGCTTTTTACCTTCTGGTGATCGTTTCTTTAGCTGGGTTAAGCCTGACGGCCTCGGCGATACCTGATCGCCGAGCAGCTGTATTTATACTTTTCAGGAGTAAGCAATGGGCGAGGTTTTACCTTTTAAAAAAGTCAGCCCGTTTAAAAAGCACCAAGGTAAGTCGCTCTGTAAAAGCGGCTTTCATAAATGGGTGGTGGTGACCGAAAATCAATTTGATGTAAAGCAGGGCAGGTTGGTGACGGCTTTTCAATGTGCGCGGTGCGGCGAGAAAAAAGTAGAAGCTAAATAATAACTACGCAGGAGAATTCGGGTCTGCCAAGGCAATCTTAGCAGACCCGAAGAACGATCATCTGATCAGTGATGATGACCGCCGGCGCCATGGGCATGACCGTGTTCGATTTCGTCTTCTGTGGCACTGCGCACCTCAGTGATTTCTACATCGAAGTTGAGATCAACACCCGCCAAAGGATGATTGCCATCAATAGTGACTGTATCGTTTTCAACGGCAGTAACCGTAACCACTTGTAAACCGTGTTCAGTCTCGGCGTGGAACTCCATGCCGACTTCAATCTTGTCGACGCCCGAAAACATGCTGTTGGGCAATTCCTGGATCATGGAATCGTCGCGCTCGCCATACGCTTCCGCAGCGTTGACCGAAACTTTCAGCTTGTCGCCAACGGTTTTGCCGACCAGGGCTTGTTCCAGACCGGGAATAATATTGCCGGCACCGTGCAAATAGGACAAAGGTTCCTGATCTATTGATGAGTCCAGCACCTGGCCAGTGCTGTCGGTAAGGGTGTAGTGGAAACTGGCTACGCAGTTATCGCTGATATTCATAGGTCAGACCTTTGTGGATGAATGTAAGGGTAATGGGTGCTTTTAATGGGGCTTGGCGAAGCTGGTAATGTGTTCGCCATCGACCACCGCTTTGCGCAAATTGATGTTGTAGGTTTTACCTTTTTCTTCTTGTTCCATGCTCACCAGCAAATAATCCCAATCGGGGGCGAGCCACACAAAAGTCGTGCGTTCGTCGTTATCTCTGCTGCGTTTAACTTTGATTGTATTGACTTCACCCATTGGGGTTTTGAGTACCTCTTCACCGACGACTTCAAAGGCGTATTCTTTCAGGCGACCGCCATCAGCGATCTGGTAAGCAAAGGTCTTTTTACCTTGGGCAACGTCCCGCTGCAATTGCAACTGATAGCTCAGTTTATCTTGCACATCGTCAATGATATCCATTTTCCAGCTGGTGTTTTGCACGTTGTTCGTGACCAGGTGTTTTTCCCAGTCAAAGGTTAACGCAGCGTCGCGATTGCGCCCGAGGCCCCGTCGCTTGTAGCTATAGTGCAAAGGAATAACCTGGCCTTCATCATCTATGCGTAGCACACTGGTTTCTTCAATATTGCCAAACCAGGCTTTGGCTTCAAAGCGCATTTCTTTGGTGTCGTCGTCCCGGGGTTTTAATTCGTGCACCACCGTTATGTTGAAGCCAAGGGCGCTGGAGACATAAGTATTGCTAAATGATTCGGGGATGGCAGCGGCCAAGGTGATGGCAGGAAAAACCAACGTCGTGGCCAAAAACAAGGAACGTGCAAGTAAGGTCATCAATCAAGATCTCCACATTGAATAGCATCTATTGGATAACCCGACGCTGGTAAAGGTTCATTGTCGAGGAAGGCGCGATTGTCCTGCATGCGCAACCGCCCTTCGGCGAACCACTTTACTGACAGTGGATAAATAATATGTTCTTGTTGTTGTACACGCTGTGCGAGGCTGGTTGCATCATCATCGGCAAACACTGACACCTTGGCTTGAATAACTGCAGGGCCACCATCGAGCTCGGCGGTGACAAAATGAACGGTAACGCCATGTTCACTATCGCCCGCATCCAGGGCCCGTTGATGGGTGTGCAGGCCTTGATATTTGGGCAGCAGCGAGGGATGGATGTTGAGCATCCGGCCCAGATAATGATGGGTGAATTCGGGCGTAAGAATGCGCATAAAGCCAGCCAGTACTACCAAGTCCGGTTGGTAGCTGTCGATCAGGCGCATCAGCGCCTGATCGAAACTCTGGCGGTCAGCAAAACGGGTATGGTCTAACACCAGCGCCGGCACACCGGCATGTTCGGCGCGTTGTAAACCGAGCACCGCGGGTCGATTGCTGATCACCGCAGCTAGCTCGATGGGTAGTTCTTGTTTTTGCCAGCCGTCAATCAGCGCTTGCAGGTTACTGCCGCTGCCGGAAATCAGCACCACTACCCGCACAGGTTTTGCATCACTCATTCAGCAGCGGGTCCTTGTGCAAGGCCTTGCAGTTCAACCTGGGCCTCGTCCGCCTCAGCGGTTGCGATCTGGCCAATGACAAACGGCGCTTCGCCTGCCGCCCGCAAAATGCTCAAGGCGTTCTCGGTTTCGCTGGCCGGTACCGCAATCACCATACCGATACCGCAGTTAAAGGTGCGATACAGCTCGCGGGGAACGACGTTTCCTGTACGTTGCAGCCACTGGAATACAGGCGGCAAGGTCCAGCTTTGCGTATCGATCACGGCTTTGCAATTAGCGGGAATCACGCGCGGAATATTTTCCAGCAAGCCACCGCCGGTGATGTGGGACAGGGCGTTAACCTGGGATTCCTTGATCAGCTTCAACACGGATTTAACGTAGATGCGCGTCGGCTCCATGAGTGCATCCGCCAGCGGCTTGCCACCACAATCCTGCTGGAGATCTGCCGCACTGACGTCAATGATTTTGCGGATCAGAGAATAGCCATTGGAGTGTGGGCCGCTGGCGGGAAGGGCGATCAGGGTATCGCCGGCAGCGACCTTGCTGCCGTCAAGAATTTCTGATTTCTCGACGATGCCGACGCAAAAGCCGGCCAGGTCGTAATCGTCACCTTCGTACATGCCCGGCATTTCGGCGGTTTCGCCGCCGACCAGTGAGCAGCCCGCCAGTTCACAGCCATCGCCAATACCGGCAACGACTGCGGCAGCGACATCGACATTCAGTTTGCCGGTGGCGTAATAGTCGAGAAAGAACAGTGGCTCGGCCCCGGTCACCACCAGGTCGTTAACGCACATGGCCACTAAATCGATACCGATAGTGTCGTGTTTACCAAGTTGCATGGCCAAGCGTAATTTGGTTCCGACGCCGTCGGTGCCGGAGACGATAACCGGCTCGCGATAGCCCTTTGGAATCTCGCACAGTGCGGCAAAACCGCCCAGCCCCGCCATCACTTCCGGGCGCCGGGTGCGCTTGGCAACCCCTTTAATACGTTCGACGAGGGCTTCACCCGCATCAATATCAACACCGGCGTCTTTGTAACTTAAAGATGGAGTAGGAGATTGTTCGCTCATAGAGGGTATGTCGCTCAGGCAAGGTGGTTACAAAAAAGGCGGTCATTCTACCAGCTAAATCCCTTTTATGGAGTGCCCTAGCCAAAGTCTGGTGATATTCCTGCCGCAGCCGTGAAATTGGCCGCTTTGCTCTGTCGGAGAGCCTGTTACAATGGCCCCATCCCACTGTCGCTACCCAGGGCGTCAGCCGTAAACGACACTGAAAACATCCGAGGCAAACGTGTTGCGATTTTTACTGGCTCTACTGTTTATTGTTGGCTCCCTCGCGGCCACGGCGGGGCAAGAGGTACAGGTTTATCGTGCTGAGGCGCTGGTGACCTCCCAGGCAGCGGCAGAACGCAATACAGCGGCGCGCACCAGCCTGGCCGAGGTCATCGTCCGGGTGTCCGGCAATCGGGCGGCCCTGCAGCATCCCAATGTGCGTCAAGCGCTGTCTCGCGCCCAAACCTACGTGTATGAATACAGCTACGCTTCGACCGATCAGCAGCTGGAGGTGGAGGGGCGACTGGTACCTGCCACCCGCGTGGTGTTCCGCTTTGCTCCCCAGGCGATTGAGCAGTTGTTGCGCGATTCGGGACTGTCACTCTGGCCTGCTAGTCGGCCAACCTTATTGGTGTGGTCCGCCTTGCGCGACCAGGAGGGAAGCATTCACCGGATTCCTGAGGAGGACGTGCTTCAGGCACTTTACCAGCAGGCTGGACTCCGCGGGGTGCCCTTATTGCTGCCGGCGCACGATTTTGAAGACCATCTGGCCCTGCCGACCGACGATTTATGGAGCGGGGATGCGGACCTTCTCAAAACAGCGTCTGAACGCTATCGTCCTGATGCCATTTTAATCGGGCGCTATACGCAGTTTGACGAAACCTGGTCGGCTAACTGGGAGTTGGTGCACGGTTCCCAGCATCAGGTTTTTGAAACTCATGGTGCCCATGCGTCCGAATTGTTTGTGCAGGCCGTGGATGTGAGCGCAGATTATTTTGCCAGCCTGTATTCCGTCGCATCCGGTACCAGTGAGCCGGGCACCGTGGTAATGCGTATTGAAAATGTACGGGATTTTGCCAATTACAAAAATGTTGAACGTTACCTGCAGGAGCTGGCAGTAGTGAGCCGTGTTGAGCTGCTGGTTACCGAAAATCACTATCTTCTGGTGCGCCTGCATTTAGCGGGTGATCTGCCGTTGTTGCTGACGACGCTGGAGTTAGGCAAAAAGCTTCACCCAGACACCTCGCAATCAGTCAGAACGCTTAATGTCACTTCCTACCATGCAGCATCGACAGTGGATAGTTCAGAGCGCTCCTTAGCCGACGAGGAACAGCTGAGTGGCCACGAAACGCCCGTTGCACTTGAACCGGCACGCGGTACCGAGGCCAATCCGCTGCGCTATCGCTGGCAACCTTGATTGGCCCTTACCCTTTTGCAGTTATTGCCAGACTCTCGGATAAATTTTTTGTCAGGATACGCGCTTGTCATTTCGTACCCCCCAACAATTATCTCTCGGCGTTAATTTAAATGATGATGCCACCTTCGAAAATTTCTATGCCTCTGGCGGTAGTCACAATGCCGAAGTTCTTGCCGCGCTTCGACATCAAGTAGAGCAACCCAATCATTCTGTTATCTATATCTGGGGCGCACAGGGCACCGGTTTAAGTCATTTGTTGCAGGCGGGTTGTCACTACGCACAGAGCCGGGGCTTGGCGATTCAATATTTGCCATTGACTGAATTGACGGC
>CAYTQQ010000017.1:0-1263 GCA_964440135.1 uncultured Cellvibrionaceae bacterium
ATTCACAGCATTGCCTATTCACAGCATTGCTTATTGACCTCAGCGTGCGATTTCAATCCACGCCGTCTTATCTTCTCCGGCCGCTAAGTGCCACGCTTCCTCCAATACCGCACCCCGCTCGACACAGACATAATGCTGCTCTTGACCAGCGCCTATGTCAGCAATCTGTGCCGCATTTTCGGCACCCGGATTCCAGACAATAACGCTCGGGCAATTGTGGTGGGTGATGGTGATGTCCGTTTGGCTGTTGATGACCAAATCGTTATCAACGCCCGGAAATACGCGATCCACTTCGCCAGCAAAAGTTACATCACCCACTTGTTGCTTCGCCGCATAGTTGGCGAGATTGTCACGATACTCGCGTCCTGCCAGCCCCAGTACCCGCGCCTCCGCTAAGGAGGCCACCGGATGATAACTGTGCAGCGCCCAGGTGCACTGGAAGGGCTGTGTATCGGTGTTGTGAATGGTCAATTCTAAGCGTGCGGTGACGCCCAGGATCATGCGTAAGTGTGCGGCGAAAGCGTAGGGAAAATCCTCATTAGCGGCGCTGACCAAGGTAAACCCCAAGGTGCAGATTTCTTCCTCAGTGCAGTCGACCTCGGTCAGCTCCCAAGTACGATTACGCGCAAAACCGTGTTTGGGTTTGTTGGGGTCACTCTGATGAACACCGAACCAGGGCAGGCACACAGGTACGCCGCCGCGCAAGGCAGTGCCAGGCGTAAAATGACAATTCGGGCTCAGCCACAACAGAGGTGCGCCGGCGGTGGGAACAAATTCCAATAGTTGCGCGCCCTGAAATGCAATAACAGCCTTGCAGTGACGTGTGTTAAGCCTCAACAGGGGTAAGCCGGTACCGGCAGCAGCAGGGTAGAGTTGTTTGCTGGATTCGATCGTAAGGAAAGGGTATCGCGCGACCAACGCCTCGATATGCCCAGGAACGGAATGCCCAGGAACAGAATGCATAGTTTTACCTCAAATACGCGGGCCCACGACTTCCCTGGGTGACGGTTCAGGCCCGTTCTACAACAAATGATTGCGTCAGTGCACTCTTAAAATTGGTGAGCCACAATTCTAGCAGGCTGGGCAGATTTAGTGACAAGGATCTGCGCGCTAAGCGCGTGGCTTTGGTTTGACCGCCATAACCAGTATCATGCGCGCCCCGATGAAAAAGTGTGAAGGTAAGAGAGTGAGTAAAACGCCATTTGTAATTGGTCAGCGTTGGATCAGCGAGTCAGAAGCGGAGTTAGGTCTGGGTATTGTGCT
>CAYTQQ010000017.1:1363-3350 GCA_964440135.1 uncultured Cellvibrionaceae bacterium
TGGACAGCTTTGTTCAATTCAGCACGCCGCGCGATCGTTTATTTGCCGGACAAATTGATAAGCACACTCACTTTACCCTGCGTTACCAGACCCTCAACTTTCTTCATCAGCATCGCCAATCGCCCATTTTTGGTTTGGCGGGTCCGCGCGTGCAATTACTGCCGCACCAGCTTTATATCGCGGGTGAAGTCGCTGCGCGCCACGCACCGCGCGTGTTGCTGGCCGATGAAGTCGGTCTGGGTAAAACCATTGAAGCCGGTTTGATTCTGCACCAACAAATTATCAGCGGGCGGGTTGACCGTGCATTGATTGTGGTGCCGACCAGTTTGCAACACCAGTGGCTGGTGGAAATGCTGCGCCGTTTTAACTTGTCATTTACGTTACTCGATGAAGCCCGTTGTCTGGCGCTGGCGGGTTTGGACAGTGTTGAAGAATCCATCGATTTTATTGACGATCTGGATGAGGAGGGCGCGCGCCAAGCCAACAGTGAAAATCCGTTTGAATCAGCGCAGCTAATACTTTGCTCGTTGGATTTTTTAACCCGGAATCCCCAGCGCTATCAACAGGCGCTTGCGGCAGATTGGGATTTATTACTGGTTGACGAAGCGCACCATCTGCAGTGGAGCGAAACCCACATCAGTGCAGAGTACCGCTGTATCGAAGGGCTGGCGCGGGTCGCTAAAGGTTTGTTGTTGTTAACCGCGACGCCGGAGCAACTTGGTCTTGCCAGTCACTTTGCCCGTTTACGCCTGCTTGATCCGGATCGCTATTACGATCTGCAAACGTTTATTGCAGAGCAAAAATCTTATGAGCCACTTAATGAACTGGTGCAACAGCTGCTGGCTATCCATATCCCGGTGGCCGGTGAAATTCCCGCAAATCTTATGGCCGAACTGTACAATTATTTGCCCGCTGCCACGTTGGCGGAGTTACAGCAAACGGCCAGTCTGAATTTGGGTGAGGCAATTGATCAGACGATCAATTACCTATTGGATCGCCACGGTACCGGACGTGTCTTATTGCGTAATACGCGCGCGTCAGTCAGCGGTTTTCCGGGGCGCCATTTACATCAACATCCACTTGCAGTAGACGCGGAACATCATGCCCAACTGCTGGCACTGCCCTTAACGCAACAATTGCAGGCCGAAGCCTATTGGAAGTCAAACGCTGCTCAGGATTGGTGGCTCGCTGATCCGCGAGTCGAATGGTTGAGCGATTGGTTAAAGCAAAACCGCCGTGAAAAAGTGTTGGTTATTTGTGCCAGCGCTGACACCGCACAATCGGTAGAAGATTATTTGCGTTTGCGCAAAGGTTTGCGTACCGCTGTGTTTCATGAAGACCTGACATTGATCGAACGTGATCGCGCCGCCGCCTATTTTGCCGATCTGGAAGAGGGCGCCCAGGTCTTAATCTGTTCCGAAATAGGCAGCGAAGGGCGTAACTTTCAGTTCGCCCATCATTTGGTCATGTTTGACCTGCCGCTCAATCCCGACTTGTTAGAGCAGCGTATTGGTCGTCTCGATCGCATTGGGCAGACACAGGAAGTTAATATCCATGTGCCGTATTATCCTGATACTGCCCAGGAAAAATTGTTGGCCTGGTATCACCAAGGCTTAAACGCCTTCGAAAAAACCTGTGCTATTGGCCAAGCTGTATTTAATCGGTTTGAAGCAGAGCTGTTACCGGCTTTAGCTCAAAAAGACAGTGTGGAATTTTCCCGTTTGTTAGCGGCTACCCAAGCCTTCTCCGAAGGGTTGATTGCGGAGCTGCAAAAAGGCCGCGATCGCTTGTTGGAACTTAATTCTTGCAAACCGGAACAAGCGCAGCATCTGATCGACGCGCTCACCGACAAAGATGATGACCCGCAGCTGGCCAATTATCTGGAAGAGGTGTTCGACGCATTTGGCGTAGATTCAGAGCGCCATAGCGAGCATAGCCTGATACTGCACCCGGGCGATCACATGCGCGTGCCGCACTTTCCGGGATT
>CAYTQQ010000017.1:3450-4730 GCA_964440135.1 uncultured Cellvibrionaceae bacterium
AAAGATTTGAGTGCAGTCCTCAATATCCAACAGCTGAGCAAACTCCTGCAAAGAACACCGCGCAGTAATGCGCAGGAAGTGGTGCGCCATGCTCGGGGGCAGTTGGTTACTATGGTGCAACAGGCTGAAGAGAAGACGAGTGGCCGCCAGGCAGAATTAATTGCTGCAGCTCAGGAGCAGGTTGCGACGCAGATTAATAATGAACTGGCACGCATGAAAGCCTTAATGGCGGTTAACCCGAACGTGCGCCAGGCGGAAATTGATTATCTGCAGCAGCGCCTGGACACCAGTCTGGCGTATCTGGCTCAGGCAAAATTGCGCTTGGACGCTCTGCGGGTCATCATGGTGGTCTGATTCATAACTATTTAGCCGGCGCTTGTCGGTGCTTGCCAGTGCTAACAGGTGCTAATAGCGACTAAGAAGCGTGCCGGATTTTTTTAGGATTTTTTATATGTATATTTTTTCAGTGAATGCCACCGCTAAGAAGCCTCGCGAGGATATCGAGGTGGGTCAGCGCATGGCGTTTATCGTCTACATTCATTTTATCGATTTGTTCGGGGCTGAGCAGCTTTGCAAAATTTATTTAATGCGCGCAGGATTTACCGATATCGAGATAGAAAAGCGCAAGCTGGTACCTGGTAATCTGACAGCTGATCCGCGCGTTGTAGCGGCGGATAAAGCCATGGCTGAAGCCATCAAAAGTGGCTATATGATCCAGATGTTTGATGAGTAATCGCCAGCCTGAATCGTGTTCTTTAAGCAGTGATGTAAAAATATATATCCCCTTAACCTGGCGCCTGAACCTTTTATAGGCGCCAATGTCTATCCCGGCAACCTTACGCTAATAATTATTTTTTACCGGGATTGTATGTCAGGGAATTTCCATACTGACGACCAGAATTTTTCATTTACGTTACCGCGCTTTGATGAGAACACCTGGTTTTCTGTAACCAAGCCAGAGACGTCGCTGCGTTTTTTTTACTACGCTGTGGGCGCATCCTTGGTCATCCACTTTGCTGTTGCTGTGTGGTTACCGTTCAAGCGCATCGTTGCGCTGCCGACTGACTCTCCGAAAACTATCCACCTTGAGCTTCAGTATGCAACACCGTTGGAGGCGGCCCCGGCTGACGCACCTCCCATTGAAGCACCTCCTGTTCCGGCAGATGTGCCAGCTCAGGTACATGAGGAAATTGTAGAAGCAGTGAAAGAGCCGGAAGCAGTAAAAGAGGACGAACAGACTGTTGAGGATAATAGCTTATCAACAACGGCTGAACCGGAAG
>CAYTQQ010000017.1:4830-15072 GCA_964440135.1 uncultured Cellvibrionaceae bacterium
TATTCAGGGATGCGCTGAGATTTTTTGATGTTTAACAAAAAGATTCAATTAATCAAATTTCTTTGGGCGATAGCCCTTGTTTTTTTGGTCGCGATCGCGGACTTTCGGCTTGTCTTTGCCACCACCGCCCAGACTTAATTTACCGCGCGGAGCGCCGTCATCACGCCCGGCCCGGTCACCATAGCTGCGTTTTTCTGCACCAGAATCACGCTTGGCATAACCGCCGCCACCCTGGTCAACACTGATCTCCAGCGGACGATTACGTACCCGTACCTTTCTCAGCTGAGCGATAACATCGCCAGACAAGCCTTTAGGCAGGTCAACGGTAGAAAACTCATCAAACAATTTGATATGGCCAATATTGCTGCTGGAAATCCCGGCTTCATTGGCAATAGCGCCGACGATATCGCCGGGACGCGCTTCATGATTGCGGCCTACCTCAATGCGATAGCGTTGCATATTCTCATCGCGGGCTGAATCGCGCATGGGACGGTCGCGTCCGCTGCGCGCACCACGATCGCCACGGTCACCGCGATCACTGCGCTCTCCACGATCGAAGCTGCGCTCGGGTTTGATATCGGTAAACTCGGCCTGCAGGGGACGTTCTTTTTGCAACAGGTACGCCAGCGCTGAGGCAATTTCTTCCGGGGAAACATCGTGCTTGTGGCTGTATTCCGCCAACAGATCATTAAAGAAACTCAAATCACCTTGCTCGGCCAGCGCATCGGTAATCTGCTGCGTAAACTGATCAATACGGTGTTTGGTAACCGTGGCACTGCTCGGCAATTCCATTAACGTGATCGGGCGGCGAGTCGCTTTTTCGATGGTGTAGAGCAGGCGTTTTTCACGCGGCGCAACAAATAAAATGGCTTTCCCGCTGCGACCTGCACGACCGGTACGGCCGATGCGGTGAACGTAGGCTTCACTGTCATAAGGAATATCGTAGTTCACCACGTGGCTGATACGCTCCACATCGAGCCCCCGCGCTGCCACATCGGTAGCAATAACAATATCCAGCTTGCCTGATTTCAATCGCTCAACGGTGCGCTCACGCAGTTGCTGATTCATGTCACCATTCAACGCCGAAGCGGAGTAGCCACGAGCTTCCAGCTTTTCAGCCAGTTCCACGGTGGCAGTTTTGGTGCGCACAAAAATAATCATGCCATCGAAGGGTTCGACTTCGAGAATACGTGTCAGTGCATCCAGCTTGTTGGTGCCACTGACTATCCAGCAAACCTGCTCAATGTTATCGCCGGTGGACGTTTTGCTGACAATGCTGATTTCTTTTGGATTGTTGAGATAGTTATTGGCGACGTGGCGAATTTCGCGCGGCATAGTCGCGGAAAAAAGCGCCGTCTGGCGGTCTTGCGGTGTGTGCTCGAGAATCCACTCCACATCGTCAATAAAGCCCATGCGCAGCATTTCGTCCGCTTCGTCCAGGACCAGACTCTTCAGGCTGTTGAGGTTCAGGCTTCCACGGCGCAAGTGATCCATCACCCGCCCCGGTGTGCCGACTACCACATGGGCGCCACGCTTCAGTTGACGCAATTGAGTGGTCATATCCTGACCACCGTAAATCGGTAGTACGCGGAAACCGGGAATCTCGCTCGCGTATTTTTGAAACGCTTCAGCCACCTGAATCGCCAGTTCGCGGGTAGGTGCCAGTACCAGAATCTGTGGTTCGGCTTGTTTAACATCGATGCGTGAAAGCATCGGCAACGCAAAAGCCGCTGTCTTACCCGTACCGGTTTGCGCCATGCCGACGATATCTTCGCCGGCTAATAAAATGGGGATGGCCGCCGCCTGAATCGGTGAAGGCTGTTCATAACCCACAGCCTGGATGGCTTTGAGAATGTGTTCAGAAAGAGCGAGATCGGTAAATAAAATAGGTGAGGACATGCTTGGACCTTGTAGTACTAAAAAGAAAACCACGCTGCACAGAAGCCCTGCGGACATTCCGGGTAGCGGGAATAGCGAAAATGTTTTGCAATTGCATAAAGCAAATCAGCGAGCAGGGCTCGTTGGTCGAGAACGTATGTCAGGTGGGAGTGATGATTCCGGTTACAGCATCTGCACAAGCTACCAATACCGACGCAGCTTAGAAAAAGCACAGCGGGTGGTAAATGAATCAACGATTCCCGGGTGCCGTGTTCAAGACTATGAATTTACACGATGCACCGTGCAACCATTGAGCGCTCTTGCTCAGGCGGGCCGGATAAGGGTCGCATTGG
Source organism: uncultured Cellvibrionaceae bacterium (assembly GCA_964440135.1). Lineage (GTDB taxonomy): Bacteria > Pseudomonadota > Gammaproteobacteria > Pseudomonadales > Cellvibrionaceae > Cellvibrio. The sequence goes on from CAYTQQ010000017.1 coordinate 7,062, forward strand.
TTGCGTCACTTTTGGCAGGCTGAAAATCGCGACGTGTATGTCGGCGAAGGAAACTATCTGCGCGAAAACTTGGCGAGAGATAATGGGCAGCCCTCAGACGTCCTGTCTGTTCAGCATCGCCCCGCAACAATATTTTCACAAACAAATAAGGAGGCTTTACTGAAAGTGCGCGGAGTATAGGGGGTTTAATGGCATTACGCCAGCAGAATCCACATTAATTTAAGCCCGGCTGGTTTGCGCGGGGCCGCTCGAAACCTGTCCCCGGGCCTGTTAGACTTTTTGTGACACCGACCGCTGGCACAGACCACAATTATGACCTCGACGACCGAAAAACACCTTTCCACTACGGCCCTGGCGCGGCGTATGGGTAAAGAGAGCAAGGAGCTGTTTGTCTTACTGACCAGCGGTGGCTGGATCGTCAAAGTCGATGATCATTGGCGTTTGACGGAAAAGGGTAAGTTTGAAGGGGGAATTTATGTCAATCATCCCCGCTATGGCGAATACATCGCCTGGCCCGAAGCGATTCATCAGCATCCACTTTTTGCACTCCTGCCAGAAGCGCCGTTAACAGCAAGCACGATCGGTCACAAAACCGGGTTGCCGGCGCGCTTGGTCAATCTGCTGTTAGCCGAGCGTGGCTGGTTGAAAAAACACCTTCGCGGTTGGCTGCTGACACCTGCTGGTAAACAATTAGGTGGTCAGCAACATGAGGCCGAAAGTTCGGGCATTCCCTATGTCACCTGGCCCGAAACCTTATTGGAAAATTCGCGATTTTTGCAGGCGGTCGCGCAACTGAGCGCGGCTGAACAGCTGACCGATGCGCTCACGCTGGATGGGCGACAGGTCGCTGCGCCCATGGAGCGCATGCTCGCTAATTGGTTGTACGTTGCGGATATTTGCTTCGCAACCAATTATCCGCTGGAGGAGGGCGATACCGCGCTCACCGCCGATTTTTTTGTGCCCGCTGCACAGTTGTGTATCGATTATTGGTCCGCTGGAAGTCACGCCGGGGATTTGGCCCGACAACTGGAGAAGCAATCTTTCTATAAAAAACACAAGCTGCATTTTATAGAGATACACGAGCAGGATGTGGTGCAGATAGATGAAGTTTTAGCCCGGGCATTATTTCGCTCCGGTCTTGCGGTTTATTGAATTTAATTTGCTCACTGCCACCGGCAATTTTTATCGTTACAGGAGATAACTATGGCAAGCGTATTTACATTGATTATGAATAAAAGTCTTCCGGGTCACTTCGTCTGGGAAGATGAGCGGTGCATTGCCATCATGACTATTCAGCCGATTCGGGCGGGTCATCTACTGGTGATTCCACGGGAAGAAATCGACCAGTGGAGTGATCTGCCGGGTGATTTGGCGGCTCACTTAATGACCATAAGCCATAAGATTGCCAATGCGATGAAAAAGGTATTTAAAGCCCAACGCATCGGTTTGATGATCGCTGGATTGGAAGTGCCCCACACCCATATTCATTTGGTGCCGATGGACTCGATGGCCGACTTGGATCTGGCTCACGCGAAACAGGCAGAGGCAGAAGACTTGGCACAAAACGCGGCAGCCATCCGCGCCCTATTGGGGCGGGATAGCTGAAGGTTTTGGGTTAACGCGGGCGGGTTAGCAAAATAAAGGCGGCTCTTAGCGCTGGAGACGGCGCTCGGGGCCTCCGCCATAAGGGATATGAGTGACATAGTCATCGAGCATGGCGAGACCTTCTTCATAAACCTTGCGCACATCTGGCTTTAAACCAACTTCCATTCGCCGCGATAGCATGGTCATCGGGAAAAGGCACTCTTTCGTGTTTTTCGCGCACAGGGCGCGGCTGCGCCCCACTTCATCAATGTAAATTTTCCATTCCAGACTAGGAACATCCAGCAGCATCAATTGGGCCATTACCGCCCCCAAGGCCTGCAAACCTTCGGTATCTTTTGCGTCAATCAATTCACGATCAACAATCTGCTGGAGGATCTCCAGATCTTGCAGATTCTGCTTAAGTTGTGTACCCAGGCGGGTGCGTGCGAGTTGATCAATTCGGTCAACCTGCCGCTCAAGATAGTTGCGATCCATCCAACCCAGTTCTTCAATAACAAGTTTGCTCTCCGGCGCGAACTGGGCGAATGCACCAGCAGCTGGAAACAATAAAAAGAATAAAATAATACTTCTGATCATATTTACCTCTTAACAGCTGTCACAGCGCGACGGCTATAAACTTTTCAGTACCGGTAAGACTTTATTTCGGGAATAGAATTCAATCCGTTGTCATGAGAAACCTGTAACATGCAGCAGTGCAAGTTACTTTAACGTGGATCAATGGCTCTGACTGCCGTAACAGAGTCTAGGTGTTTGCGGGCATTTTGCCTCATATTTGGGAGAGGCAGAAGCTAAATTTAGCCACGCGCGAGCTAGGCGGAAGCAGATGGGTCGACACTCGAGGTGTGCTGTACCCGAGGCTACTGTACTTGAGGTTACTGTACTTGAGGTTTGCGGCGAAGAAATTTGCTGCAAGGAGAAGGAGGGTGCCCGCAAGGTTGCTGATCAGACTGATCTGTTGTGACATGTGATCCAAAGATCATAACGGCTCAACTGAGTCAGGAGTGCTGCAATAAGCGCTCGTTTAGACGCAAGCGTCATGGGGGCTGCAACTACCTGCGGACACCTGGATAGAGTATAGCAAGGCATTGTCCTGACAAGGTCTGAACGCTAGTAATGTTATCGCACAATACGCTGGGCGCTTACCTTTTTTGGCTATATGTTTTACGGTGTCACAGGTGCTGTTAGACCGTCTGACGTCACATTTTATGGGTTCAGTTAGTTTTGCAATGACAAGGTGTTTATGTATTCCGTGATCGATGAAACTGCCAGTTTTATTGTGATTTATAAAAAGCCTGGCGTTAATTTTCATTGCGAAGATGGCGCGCAGGGTTTATTCGAGGCAGTCAAAGTGACTGAAGGATTGACCGAGCTCTATCCCGTTCATCGTCTGGATAAAATGACGTCTGGTTTGTTGGTTATGGCAAAAACTGCTGCCGCCAATAAAGCTCTCAATGCCGAATTTGCCGCGCGGCACGTGCACAAACTTTACCTTGCGATCAGCACGAAAAAGCCCAGAAAAAAACAGGGGCTGGTGAAAGGCGATATGGAAAAAGCGCGGCGCGGCGCTTGGAAGTTAACCACCGCAAAAACAAATCCCGCTATGACTCAGTTCCGCAGCGTGGGGCTCGGTCACGGGCGACGGCTGTTTGTGGTTAAGCCTCATACGGGTAAAACCCATCAAATACGGGTGGCCCTGAAAAGTATAGGGGCGCCTATTCTGGGTGATGAACTCTACGGCGATAGCGAAAAAAACAGAGCAGCTGACCGCGGCTACCTGCATGCGTATGCCTTGGCGTTTGATGTAGATAATAAAAGATATGTGTTCAAGGCAATGCCGCAAGAGGGGCGATGGTTTACCGACGCTCAATTTTTAACAGCAATGGCTGAGTTTCAAGATCCGTTAGCACTTAGCTGGCCGGATATCTAACTATGTCCCGTGCTCTGATTGTCATCGCAAGCCTGATTGCCGGCCTGGTCGTTGCGGTCGCCATTATTTTTTGGAGTGCGACAGCTTTTTGGTTGGCACCGCTGCGTGAGTCGCCCACGCGAGGTCTACTGGATGATTCGTATCGCTTCGTAGAAACCAGCTGCTGGTTTCGTATTCCCCAACAACAAGACATTATCTGCGGAAAATTGCACACACCTGTAGCAGCGGGAGACTTTGCTTTACCCGTTGTGCGGATTCGCGATCAATCAAAAGATCATCGGTCTGACCCGGTCATTTATTTGCCTGGAGGTCCAGGGGGCAGTGCAGGGTTGACCGAAGAAGGTATTCATTACTGGATCAATTGGTTGGCTTACGCCAACTTAGGACGTGATTTAATTTTAATGGAGCCTCGGGGTGTAGGTTTAAGTCAGCCGCGTTTGGCATGTGCTGCCTATGACCGATTCAGTTTGAAGGTGCTCAAACAAGATGCCTCGCTGCAACAGGAGTTGGCCCAGAGCTATCTGCTGCTGGAGCAATGCTTTGAACAGCTCAATGCGCGCGGCCAGGTGGCCGGACATTACAGCACCACGCAAAGCGCGGCAGATCTGCAAGCCTTGATGCAATTGCTCGCGCAAAAAAATCCTTCAGAGCAGGCGTGGAATTTACTTGGGGTGTCTTATGGTTCGCGCCTGGCGATGGTTGCTGCGCAAAATTTTCCACAGGTTCGCAGTATGATTCTTGACTCTGTCTACCCACCACCTCATGGCGGCTTGCATGAGTGGCCCGCGCTGTTTGAACAATCGCTGCAACGCTATTTTGAATGGTGCGCGGCGACTCCTCACTGCCACGCTACCGGGTTGCTTCACCCGCCCTCCATTGAGCGTTTGTTGTTGGCGCTCGACAATTTGCGCGCAATGCCCGTTACCGTGACTGTCCGTCGCTGGGACGGTGAGCCTCCGATTGATTTGGTATTGAACGACCATCGCTTTCTGTCCGCCGTTTTTGCCGCGCTTTACGATGTGTATGACCGGGAAAAAATTGTTCCGGCGATTGAAGCAGTGATCCAAAGCCACGGTGAAAACCGACGCGCCGCCTTGGTGGAACTGGTAGAGCCATTTATCAATAACGCGTTTGCCGAAGACTTTACTGCGTTGGTATTTTTTGCCGTGGATTGTCACGATCATCCGCCGTTGCCGGAGCTCGATTATTTGCAGCAGATAAATAATCATCCATTGTTTGCCGATTATATGCGTGATCTGTGGCGCTTCCAGACGTGTCATTTCTTATCGCCAGAAAATGCCACTGGTATTCAGCTCAAGACTATGCCGACGCAGCCAGCGCTACTGCTGGCCGGCACTTTGGATCCAATCACACCGGTAGAATGGGCGCAGGCACTGCACAGTCAATGGAGCAACAGCCAATTGATCGTACGCGATGAGTTGGGGCATGCCATCATCAACAGCGATGCCTGTGTGCATCGTCACTTACGGCAATTTCTGGATGCGCCTCACCGACCGCTGAAGTTGAACTGTGACAACCCTTAGAAAATCACACCGTTAAGAGCGGCCAAAAATCTAGTTAACATTGGTTATTTAAATAATAGATTACTTAAATGTTGCCCAGATAGGACAGTGATCCGAAGGCTTATCCATAGCGCGGATTTCATAATCAATGCCAGCATCGACACAGCGCGCCTGCAACACTTCAGTGGCCAGGATCAGGTCAATGCGCAGGCCGCGTCGCGGGTCATCTTCGAAGCCCCGACTGCGATAGTCGAACCAGCTGAAAAGCTGATCTTCATCGGGTGAAAGCGTGCGAAAGGTATCGGCAAAGCCCCACTGCAAGAGTTCCGCCAACCAAATTCTTTCCTCAGGTAAAAAGCTGCATTTGCCGGTGCGCAGCCAGCGTTTACGATTTTCCTCGCCAATACCGATGTCGCAATCCTGATGGGAAATATTCATATCGCCCATCAAAATAATTTGTTGATCGGGCGTGTAACTGGTGCGCAGGTAATTCATCAAATCTACGTAGAATTTTTCTTTTGCCGGAAATTTAATCGGGTGTGAGCGGCTTTCACCTTGGGGAAAATAGCCATTCAATAAGGTGAGTTCACCACCGAAAGGCGAAGCGAATCGACCGCCAATAAAGCGGCGCTGAGCCAGTTCATCGTCATTGGGAAAGCCCTTAATTTCACCCAAAAAGGCATGTTTGGATAACAGTGCTACCCCGTAATGGGTTTTCTGGCCGTGATAAATAACGTGATAACCCATTGCCTCGACCGCGCTGACGGGGAAGTCAGGGTCATCGACCTTGGTTTCCTGTAAACCAATAAAATCCGGTGAATGTTTATCAATGACCGCCTGCAACTGAGGCAAGCGCGCACGGATGCTGTTGATATTGAAAGAAATCGCTTTCATGAATATCCAGACCTTTATTAGCGTGAGGGTAAATAGTTTACCCGGGCATAAATGCCCGGGTTAGTGGTGCAGAGGGAGTGCCGTTTAGAAGGCTACGTCGGGGAGCTGCAATAAAACGGGTGCTTTAAAACGTGGCTGCCTGTAAACCACTTTCTTCTTGTCGTTTTAATTCGGTAATAAAATCTGCAAGTACCTGTGCAGCCTCCTGCAAGAAAGGATCATTTTCTGGATCAATTTTGGCTCGGGTAGTTACCGTAGGGGCGCTGTCTTCGTCGCTCTCATCTTCGGATTTGATGTCAGCGTAACTCTTATAAGGCTCCAGCCCTTTAGCTTGCCGGCGCCGGTTTTCCATCTCGAGCATGCGCTGCTCCAATGCCTTTTGTTCGGCTTCGCGGGTTGCTCTGCGGAGCGAGATTTCCTTCTTCTGTTTGTTTTCCTCAATGAGTGTCATTTGTTCTCTGAGAAAAATAAAATCCGGGTCAGTTTTTACCCGCTCTTGATGATGCGTGTCGATGTTGGGCAGCAGGCCCGCAATATCAAAGTAGGTGTCGTGGGGCGCAGGATGAATACGATCCCAGGGCAGGGCATTTTCATTGCTGCTGCTACTTTCGCCCACTTTTTCTTTATCGATCAAGCTGGGTAATTCGATGTCGGGAATAACGCCGCGATGCTGGGTGCTGTCGCCCGAGATACGATAGAACTTCGATTCGGTAATTTTTAAATCGCCTTGGGGTAAACCCACAATGGATTGCACCGAACCTTTACCAAAAGACTGGTCGCCAACGATAACTCCGCGGCCATAATCCTGGATGGCACCGGCAAAAATTTCGGACGCGGACGCACTTAGACGGTCGATCAGCACCACGATAGGCCCGCGATAAACCGCCGGTGCAAATGAGCGATAGTTGCGTGAGATTACCGCGTTGGCGTGACGGATTTGAACGACAGGACCAGGATCGACAAACAGATCGGTTAAGGCTGCCGCTTCTTGCAGGGAGCCACCGCCATTCGCCCGTAAATCAATGACGATACCGTCCACTTTTTCGCGCTGGAGTTCGCCCAGCAGTTTGAATACGTCGCGGGTTGTGCTTTTGTAATTCGGATCGCGTTTGCGATAGGCCTCAAAGTCCATGTAGAAGGTGGGAATATTGATTACCCCGACCTTGTAGAGGTGTTGCCCATCGCCCACTTCAAACACATGCTTTTGCGCGGCTTGCTCTTCAAGTTTGACCGTATCGCGTTTAATGCTGATGATCTTGCTCGGACCACTGGTGCCGGTGGCTGGCAACACTTCCAGGCGAACGATGGAACCTTTTTTGCCGCGCACTAAATCTACCACTTCATCGAGGCGCCAACCCACAACGTCCACCATTTCGCTGTCGGCACCCTGACCAATAGCAATAATTCGGTCGCCAGCTTTTAGCTCACCCTGTTTGTCCGCAGGGCCAGCGGGCACCAGACGCATGACTTTGGTGTATTCGTCTTCGCCTTGTAAAACCGCCCCGATACCCTCAAGGGAAAGCGCCATATTGATATTGAAGTTTTCCGCATTACGGGGCGATAGATAATTGGTATGAGGATCGTACAGCATCGTCAAAGCATTCATCATCATGCTGAATGCCTCTTCGGTATCCTGCTTTTGAAAGCGGCGTAATTGATTGCTGTAACGCTTATAAAGTGTGGTGCGACTTTCTTCGAGGGTTTTGCCGTTAAGCTTCATGCCCAGCAGGCTGGCTTTGATGCGCTTGTCCCAGGCCTGGTCGGCTTCAGCTTCATTGGCGGGCCAATCTGCTTCCTTCCAGTCAATCGGCATGCTTTCTTCGACGGTAAAATCGTAGGTGACGGCTTCGTCATTTAATTGCGCCACGACTTTTTCCAGGCGATGGATGACCCGCTGGTTGTAGCGATTGTAGATAACGAAGGCATTGTCGAGCTTGCCCCGGGCAAAGTCGTCATCGAATTTTGTGCGGTACTTTTCAAAGCCCGCTATGTCAGATTTAAAAAAATAGGTTTTCCCCGGATCGAGCGCGTCCAGGTAGTTATCGAGATAGCGCGCGGACAG
>CAYTQQ010000017.1:15172-33521 GCA_964440135.1 uncultured Cellvibrionaceae bacterium
GTATTTTTTTCAGAACTGCCCGGTCTCAGCAACAGCGCCAAGGCCGACATTAAATGACACGCTACTATAGCCCAGATAAGGTTTCGCAAGCCAGCGGGACGCGTGCGTCAGCGGGCGATAAGGCCTTGCATAAAGCTCGATAGTGTGAGCACTCATAGACCGGTAACCGCAGAATAAATTCACTGCCGCAGGGCGCGGCTGATGGAGTGAGGCGAGGCAGACGCCTCGCTTCGTAAAAAATTGCAAAGGAAGGGTGGATTGGGTAAATGGAACGTCTTTTTCCTTGAAAATGAATCCCAATTCAGTTTCAATGCACTCCTTCTTTTTAGAATGTTTATTTTCCTCTCATATGCTCGCGTTTTGCTTTTCTCGCAGTTCTTCTTTGCAGCATCTTTATGTGCCGTCCAAGCAATAGTCTTAGGGATATCATTATGTTCTCACGTGTTTTGAAATTATCAGTATTCACTAGTGGAGTTGTCAGCGTACTACTGCTGACCGCGTGTGGCTCCAAAAACGTGCCCATTGACCCGATGGCTGCTCAGGGACCCGTGGAGGTTGGTGTGGTCACCGTCAGTGTGGCCGACGTTCCCCTCGCGGTGGAATTACCAGGACGCACGACTGCTTTCCGTAAAGCCGAGGTGCGCCCACAGGTAACGGGCATCATCCAGAAACGGCTTTTTGAAGAAGGTACCGAGATAGAGGCGGGCGCCCAGCTGTATCAAATTGATGCGGCGACCTATCAAGCCGCCGAGGCGACGGCAAGAGCCGAATTGGCACGCGCTGAAGCTAATATCGCCGCGACCGAAGCACGCGCCAAGCGCTATGAAGATCTCGCCAGTAAGCAGGCGATCAGCCGTCAGGATTACGATGACGCGATTGCGTCCTTAGGTCAGGCGAGAGCAAATCTGGCTGCTGGCAAAGCCGCAGTTACCTCCGCCACTATTAATCTGCAATACACCAAAGTAATGGCGCCCATCAGCGGCGTTATCGGCAAATCGTCAGTTACCGAAGGTGCACTGGTCACTGCTGGTCAGGCGGAGCCGCTGGCCATTATTCAACAGCTCGATCCTATCTATGTCGATGTGTCGCAATCAGCGACCCAGTTGCTACAACTGCGGCGCGCCATTATGGATGGCAGTGTAGCGCGGGCTGAAGCAGCAAAAGTACGCTTGCTGCTGGATGACGGTTCGCTTTATGAACACGAAGGTGAATTGCAATTTTCAGAAGTCGGAGTGGATGAATCTACCGGTACGGTAGTGCTGCGGGCGATCTTCCCGAACCCGGATCGTTTCTTGTTGCCCGGTATGTTTGTCCGTGCGCAGGTGCAGGAAGGTATGCGCGCTGACGCGATGCTGGTGCCCCAGCGTGGCATCAGTCGCGACCGTTCGGGCAATGCGACGGCACTGGTCGTCAACAGTGCTGGTGAAGTGGAGCTGCGTCAGTTAATCACCGGACGCTCGGTTGGTAATCAGTGGGTGGTGGAGCAAGGGCTGGCCGTTGGTGATTCTGTGATTGTTGAAGGCCTGCAAAAAATCAGAGTCGGTGCAAAGGTTAACGCCGTGCCCGCCGCGATCACCTCTAACAACACCATGAGCAATGGTCAGGAGTAACCCCTAATGGCTAGATTTTTTATCGATAGGCCAGTTTTTGCCTGGGTTATCTCAATCATTATTATGCTCGCGGGCGTGCTGTCGATTTCCAAGTTGCCGATCGCCCAGTACCCGGAAATCGCGCCGCCTTCCGTATCGATCAGCGCTAGCTATCCGGGTGCCTCGGCGCAGACAGTGCAGGATACCGTGATCCAGATTATCGAGCAGGCGCTGACCGGCATCGATAACGTGGATTATATGTCGTCCACCAGTGAATCCTCTGGTAGCGGCTCGGTAACTCTGACCTTCCTGACCGGTACTGATCCCGATATCGCGCAGGTGCAGGTGCAGAATAAATTGCAAACGGCTATGCCGTTGTTGCCGCAAGAAGTGCAGCAGCAGGGTGTGCGCGTGACCAAATCCACCTCTGGCTTTTTGATGGTCGTCGGGTTTGTGTCGGCCGATGGTCGCATGGATAAATACGATATTGCTGACTATGTGGCCGCCAACGTCCAGGACCCTTTGAGCCGGGTTGGCGGTGTGGGCCAGATCCAGTTGTTTGGTTCGCAGTACGCCATGCGCGTGTGGCTGGATGCGAATAAACTGGCCAGTTATAAATTAACTACCCAGGATATCGTGTCGGCAATTCGCGCTCAAAACGCGCAAATTGCGGCCGGTGAACTGGGCGGTGCCCCAGCGTTACCTGGGCAAGACGTCAACGCCAATATCGTGGTGCAGACGCGCCTGTCTACTCCCGAAGAGTTCAGAGAGATTTTGCTGCGGGTCAATCCCGACGGCTCGTTAATTCGCTTAGGCGATGTTGCCCGGGTGGAGCTGGGTGGTCAGAACTACTCCTTTGAAACCGAATATAACGGTCGTCCTGCGGCGGGTATGGCGGTGTCTCTGGCATCCGGTGCCAACGCGCTGGATACCGCAACGCGGGTACGCGAGCGCATTGCCGAGTTGCAGAACTTCTTTCCTGAGGGACTGGAAGTTGTTTATCCCTATGACACCACGCCTTTTGTAAAACTTTCGATTGAAGCAGTGGTTAAAACGCTGATCGAGGCAATCATTCTGGTGTTCCTGGTGATGTATCTGTTTTTGCAGAACTTCCGCGCCACCCTGATCCCGACCATTGCCGTTCCAGTCGTTCTGCTGGGTACCTTTGCTGTGCTCGCGGCCTTCGGCTATTCCATCAATACGTTAACGATGTTTGCGATGGTGCTGGCCATCGGCCTGCTGGTGGACGACGCCATTGTGGTAGTGGAAAACGTTGAGCGGGTGATGATGGAAGATGGCTTGTCACCGCTTGAAGCGACGCGCAAATCAATGAGCCAGATTACCGGCGCCTTGATCGGTATTGCGATGGTGTTATCTGCCGTATTTGTACCCATGGCATTTTTCGGCGGCTCGACCGGGGTGATTTATCGCCAGTTCTCCATCACGATTGTGTCAGCGATGATTCTGTCGGTGATTGTGGCGCTGACGCTGACGCCGGCGTTGTGTGCCACCATGCTAAAACCAATTGATAAGGAAAAGCACCACAACAAGGGTGGATTTTTCGGCTGGTTTAACCGTCATTTTCAGCGCGCTACAGACGGCTATGAATCGGGTGTGCGCAAGATGCTTGCCCGCACCGGTCGTTCAATGTTCGTGTATCTATTAATCGTCGTGGCTCTGGGTTTTCTGTTCACGCGGTTACCCGGTTCATTTTTACCGGACGAAGATCAGGGCATTATGTTCACCCAGATGACCTTGCCGGTCGGCGCTACTAAAGAGCGTTCGATTGCGATCATGGATCAGATCGAAGAGCACTATCTGAATAACGAAACTGATGCTGTCAGTTCTATTTTCTCGGTCATTGGTTTCAGCTTTAGCGGTCGCGGCCAAAATAACGGCATCGCGTTCGTGGGTATGAAGGACTGGAGCGAGCGCACGGCGGCTGAGCTCCACGTCGAGGCGGTAGCCGAACGCGCGATGATGGCTTTTGCGGGCATTAAAGACGCGATGGTTTTTGCGCTGGTGCCGCCGGCGATTTCGCAGTTGGGCACCTCATCCGGATTTAACCTGCAGTTGCAGGATCTGGGTGGCCTTGGGCATGTAGCACTGATGCAAGCGCGCGATCAGTTCCTGGGTATGGCGATGCAGGACCCGCGACTGGTAGGTGTCCGCCCCAACGGGCAAGACGATAACCCGCAATTTAAAATTGATATCGATCATCAAAAAGCGGCGGCTCTGGGTGTATCGCTGGATGATGTCAACAGCACCTTCACTACCGCTTGGGCATCGTCCTACGTCAATGACTTTATTGATAAAGGGCGGGTGAAAAAAGTCTACGTCCAGGGTGATGCGGAATTCCGCATGATGCCGGAAGATGTTGGTCACTGGTATGTGCGTAATAATCAAGGTGAAATGGTTCCCTTCTCGGCCTTTACCAGCGGTCGTTGGATTTTTGGTTCACCGCGCCTTGAGCGCTATAACGGTGTGCCTGCGGTGAATATTCTGGGGCAGGGTGTGCCGGGCGTAAGTTCGGGCGATGCGATGCTGGCGGTAGAAGAAATCGCTGCGCGTTTGCCCCGTGGTATCGGTTATGAATGGAGTGGTATGTCGCTGCAGGAGCGCGAATCAGGCAACCAGGCACCGCTGTTGTACACGCTGTCAATTTTGGTTGTATTCCTGTGTCTTGCGGCACTTTATGAAAGCTGGTCGGTACCTTTTGCAGTCATGCTCGTGGTGCCCTTGGGGATTCTCGGCGCGGTGTTGTTCGCGATGGGACGCGGTTTGTCCAATGACGTTTATTTCCAGGTGGGCCTGCTCACAACCATTGGTCTTGCCTCCAAAAACGCCATTCTTATCGTCGAGTTCGCCAAGACACTCTATGAAGAAGGCTTAAGTTTAATGGATGCCACCATGCAGGCGGTCCGTATGCGTTTGCGGCCGATCATCATGACCTCGTTGGCGTTTATGCTGGGGGTTACGCCGTTGGTGATTGCCAACGGTGCCGGCTCGGGCAGCCAGAACGCTATTGGTACCGGGGTATTTGGCGGTATGTTCTCGGCGACGGTATTAGCGATTTACTTTGTGCCGATATTCTTTGTCGTGGTCTTCCGTCTGGCGCACCGCTGGAAGTCAGACCCTGTCGCGGAGCAGGCTCATGCACCCATCTCCAGACAGACCCACGAGTAAGCGTGAAGCGATCCTGGAGGCAAGTATGCAGGTGCTTGCTTCCAAGGGTTTTCATGGATTCTTCATTAAGCAGGTGGCTGACCATGCCGGGGTGGCCGCAGGTACCGTCTATCTATACTTTGCCGATCGGGAAGATTTGATTGCGCAGTTGTATCGGTGGATCACCGAAAAGTTTGCGCACATTGTTTTTGCGCAGCACGATCCGGCGCAATCTTTTGAAGCGCAATACCGCCAGTTATGTGCTGGCTTTTGGAAAACGTTTGCCCAAGAGCCGGCTTTTTTATTGTGTAAAATTCAGTTTGATCATTTGCCGGCGGATTTATTGCTGGTTGAATGCACTGAATCCCACGTTCATTTTCAACCGCTGTTCAGTTTTTTTGCGCTAGGCCGCAAGACCGGCGCGATTAAAAACTTACCCGATGAGGTTTTGTTTTCGATCGGCTTTGAATTCCACTTTGCCCTTGCGCGCAAACAAATGCAGGGCTTGGTAGATGTTGATGATGCCTTGCTCGAGCAAACCATTAACGCCGGCTGGGATGCGCTGTGCCAGACCGTTGGGCAGTGTTAGCGGCAGATTCCCTGGTTAATTTTTAAACCGATGTGGACTCCCTATAGAGGGATTGCTATCCTGCGCGCCTTTTCCGGAATCTCCCGGAGTGCTGGTGTTTGGTTTTACCCTTAAAGAGAAGATTATGGCTGTTAAACCGATTTATAAAGTCATCTTTTTGAACCAGGGACAGGTTTACGAAATTTTTGCCTGTGCAATTTATCAAAGCGAAATGTACGGTTTTATTGAAGTAGAAGAATTCGTTTTCGGCGAGCGCAGCCAGTTGCTTGTCGACCCTGCAGAAGAACGTCTTAAAAATGAATTTGCCGGTGTGAAGCGTTCCTATATTCCCATGCATTCGATCATCCGTATCGATGAAGTGGAAAAAGAAGGCGCGCCCAAAGTCAGCGAATTCAAGGGCGATAAAATTGCCCAATTTCCCTACGCCGGTTTTGTGCCCAAACCCGGATCGACCGATTAATTAACAGGCCGGCCCGTCCGCTGCTGGTACACGTATGCAATATGATCTCATTATTGTAGGTGCCGGGATTCAAGGGGCGGGGGTGGCGCAGGCCGCTGCCGCCGCCGGCTATTCAGTACTCATTTTGGAACAAACGGCGATTGCTGCCGGCACGTCCAGTAAATCTTCAAAACTGATTCACGGCGGTTTGCGCTATCTAGAAACAGCGCAGTTTGCCCTGGTGCGTGAAAGCCTGCGTGAACGTGCGCTGTTGTTAAAGCTGGCTCCCGAGCTGGTGCAATTAAAGCCTCTTCATATTCCTCTTTATACAGACTCGCTGCGCTCGCCGTTAACGATTCGCGCGGGGTTGAGTCTCTATTCAGCATTAACCGGTTTTTCCTCCCTGACGCGCTTTGAAAGCCTGCCGCGGCCTGCCTGGGAAAATCTGTCAGGTTTGCGTCAGGAAAAATTGCGCGCCGTGTTCCGCTATTTTGAAGCACAGACCGATGATGCCGCGCTGACCCGTGCCGTCATTCGCTCGGCACAATCCCTAGGTGCCGAGCTGCAGCTGCCAGCGCGTTTTTTAACGGCTGAATATGATGCGCATGGATGTTACGTGGATTACGAAAGCGCGGGGCGACAAACACGTGTGCGCGGCCGGGTGTTGGTCAATTGTGGCGGGCCTTGGGCGATGGATATCCATGCCCGAGTTCAATCCGCTCCGCCGTTACCGACAGTGGATCTGGTGCAGGGCAGCCATTTACTCTTGCCGCCGGTAGTGAGCGATTATTTTTATCTGGAATCGCCCGGCGATAAGCGGGCGATTTTTGCGTTGCCCTGGCAGGGGCGGTTATTGCTTGGCACAACAGAAGTACTTCATCGAGCCGCACCCGAAATGGCGCAGTGTTCGGCGGCAGAGCGGGACTATTTGCTGCGTGCGTTACATCATTATTTTCCGCAAGTGCACATTGCCGAGTCAGACGTAGCCAGTTTCGCTGGCCTGCGGGTGTTGCCTCACAGCGACGACCCGGCGTTTAAACGTTCGCGCGATGTGTTGCTGTGGGTAGACAACGAAACCCGGCCCCGGGTGATGGCGTTGATGGGCGGTAAACTCACTACCTACCGAGCGACGGCAGAATTAGCGTTGGCTCGCATCCGCGCCTCACTGCCGGCTAAAACAGCTCGCGCTGATACTGCGCGCCTGCCTTTAACGCCCGATTCTTAACGTTATTGCGCGATTTTAAGCCGCTGAAATTCCAACTCGTATTTAGCGGCCACAAGGCCAGCCTGAAAAATTTTGCAGTCAGGATAGCGCTGGTGAACGATGTCAACCAACGCTTTTTTGTGGGCAGTACTGATGGCCGCGCCGAGATAAATTGCTTTGACAGCGGGGGAGGCAAAGCGATGGTCGTCATACCATAGCGAATCATCGGGTTGTTTGCTGCTGCTCTGATCGGCTTGGGGATAAAAGCACCGCCATTCCTGCTCATGGCTGTAAACCGGTGATTTCACCAGAAACTTTTCTAAGAATTGCTCTTTATTAACATCGAGACGCTCGTTGTACAGGATGCTGTTGAGCTGTTCTTTCAGAGTGGTAATTTCCGGGCGGTAATTCTGATAGCTCACTTTATGCGGGTTAACGGTCAGTTCGTTAACGTCAAAGCGAATCGCAAGGCCGCGATGATAGTCGCCGAACTGGCGCCAGCAGGCGAGGTTATCGGCTTTACTGCTAAAACAGCAGATACGCAGGTGGCGAGTAAAGTACCGCCAGTTCGCCAGTAACTCATCAATTTCGGTCTGGCGTTGATCCACGATGCGTGCCATAAGATCGCGCAATACGTCTTCGGCTTCGTCTATGGTGGCGAAGCGCTGTTCATCGCGCCAGCGCCGGATAACGGTGGTCAGAGGCGAATCCCCGCGCGGCTGATCCGGTGAAAAAATCATGCCCACAGCCGTACGCAGGGCTCCGTCCAGCAGGGTAAGCGGTTCAAAGTTGAGTGCGGTTCGATGATCCGCTTCAAACGGGTCATTAAACACATTGGGCGCACTCCAGCGCAGCTGCTGCTGACCGAGGATCTGGTGCGCCGTATCGGCGGTGCAAAACTTTACCAGGGTATCGGGAGACTCGGACACAGATAATCCTTTGATAGCTCATCGCTACATAGAGGATGGGCAAAATAATTATTAATACGCCAAGAGTAGCAGATTGGTTGTTTACTGCTAGATCTTGCTAGCGGCAAATTTTTAATTTCCCATCCACGACAGTAAGGCTAGAATAGACGCCTTCTATTCTCTTCTCCGCGTTATTGAAAGGACAGTTTGTGAACTTCACTGGTGCCCATATCCTCTCCATTGAACAATTTGAACGCGCCGACATTATGCGTATTTTTGCGGTGGCCGACGCGATGGAGCCTTACGCGCTGCGGCGCAAGATAACCCGCGTGCTTGAAGGTGCAATCCTCGGCAATATGTTTTTTGAACCCAGCACCCGCACCCGTATCAGCTTTGGTTGTGCGTTTAACCTGCTGGGTGGCGATGTGCGCGAAACCACGGGTTTTGAAAGCTCATCCTTTACCAAGGGTGAGTCTCTTTACGATACCGCGCGGGTGTTGTCCGGTTACAGCGATGTTATTTGTATGCGCCATCCGCAGGCGGGATCCGTCGCCGAATTTGCCGAGGCCAGCCGCGTCCCGGTAATTAACGGTGGTGACGGTGCGAACGAGCATCCCACCCAGGCACTGCTTGATCTCTACACGATTCGTAAGGAGCTGCGGTCAAAAGGCCGGAGTTTGGATAATTTGCGCATCGCTATGATTGGGGATTTGAAATACGGTCGAACCGTACACTCCCTCTGCAAATTGCTCTGCCTGTTTAACAATATCCAGGTGACCTTGGTGTCGCCCAAAGAATTAGCGATGCCGGAGTATCTGGTTGAGGATCTGCGCAAGGCCGGTCATCAGGTAGCCATCACTGAAGAGTTGACCCAAAGTATTGCCCACATTGATATCGCTTACTCCACCCGGATTCAGGAAGAGCGTTTCAATAATAAAGAAGAGGCCGACTTGTACCGGGGCCGCTTCCGGCTTAATCAATCGATTTATACGCAGTTTTGCGAGCCCAACACGGTCATTATGCATCCACTGCCGCGCGATTCCCGGGCCGATGCTAACGAGCTGGATAACGACCTCAACAGCAATCCGAACCTCGCTATTTTCCGCCAGGCCGATAACGGCGTGCTGGTGCGTATGGCACTGTTTGCGCTGGTGCTGGATGTGGCGGATGAGGTGGATAAATACGCGACAGACGTCCGCTGGTACAACTCGTTGCGTAACTCGCCGAGTTAAGCATTCGGTCGGTATCAGGCGCCGCAGTTGCGGTTAGCTTGGGAAGATGGTGATGGGGTTTGGTTTACAGGTGTAACAAATCCCGCACTTTGTTCATTACCGCCTGTTGATCCAAGGGCTTGAGCAAGTGGCCGCGAATATTGCCTTCACCCTCGACACCTTCTATTTCAGCTTCACTGGTAGTGAGCAAAAGGACGGGGATATTGGCGGTCTTGGCCATTGCCCCCAGTTGCCGGATAAATGCCTGCCCATTGTCAGTCGCTACCGCCACATCAATAATGATCAGATCGGGCCGCACGTCTGCAGCTATATCCAGCGCATCTTCGGCGCACTCAGTCGTAAGAATATTGCACCGTGATTGCAGCAGGCTGGAAATCCGTTGCGCGGCATCATGAGCCGGGTCCACGATTAATAAGGTTGGATGGGTGGCCACCTCATCAACCAGCGCCCGGTTACGCCCGCTGCGTTTGGCTTTGTAGAGCGCCCGGTCTGCCGTTTTGATCAGCTCTTCCAGGGTATGACCATTGGTTAAGTTGCAGCTGGCACCGCCCACGCTGACGGTCACCAGGTGGTGGGTCGGAGCAACTTCATGGCGCAGCTTGGTGTTCAGGACGGTTTTATTAATGGCATCAGCGACTTTAAAGGCGCCGTTAACATCGGTTTCGGGCAGCAGTACGATGAACTCCTCCCCGCCAAAGCGCCCGAGCAAATCGGTAGGGCGGTGCAGGCAGCTCTTGAGCGCTTCGGTAATTTGTTTCAGGCAGGCGTCACCGGCGGGATGACCATAGTGGTCGTTATAGAGCTTGAAATGATCCACATCGATCATCAACACGCTCACCGGCTGCTGCTTTCTGGCGGCTGCCAGCCATTGTTGCTGAGCCAACTCGTTAAAGGTCCGCCGATTAAGAATTTGCGTCAGGCCGTCGAGCTTGCTCAGACTTTCCAGCTCCCCGTTTAACCGATTGAGCTGATCGCGCATTTCAGCAATACGCTCCATCGCGCGGATTTTGGCTTTGAAAATCATATAGCTGACGGGCTTGATCAGATAATCATCACCCCCGGCTTCAATGCCCTCGCGGTAGTTTTCGTCTTCGTTCAGGCCCGTTACAAAGATAATTGGAATCCAGTGGCCGCCGAGCCATTCACGGATGAGGCGCGTGGTTTCAAACCCGTTCAAACCGGGCATTTCCACATCCATGATGATCATATCGACCGGCGTGTCTTCGAGCAGCTGCAGCGCCTCTTCACCGCTTTGCGCAATTAACGGAGTGTGCCCCGCATCAGTTATATACTGGCTCATGGCATGACGGAGGGTTGCGCTGTCTTCAACTATCAGGATTTTCATTAGTGGGTGGTAATCTCAACATGCGAGAAGAGCGATCTTCAATATTATAGACGTTGGCAGATTCACTGCCGGTTCCACAGCCTAAGCGGCGCGCCTGAATTATCGTTATTCGTTTTCGCGGCAGGGCGGTTCAAGTGAACCACCTGCGTCTGCACTTTAGGGCGTCTGCACTTTAGGGTGGAAATCGGGTTTCTTATTCGCAAATAAATAGGTTTTAGTTGGTTTTATTACTCTTTTTGTAGAAAGGACAGTTTAAATCTCAGTCGCTAAATCGTCACCGCATTTTACCTGAAGTTGGATGATTTTTGTTCGTCGCGTAAGCCAGTTCACATTTTGTTCGTCTTACTGGCGCGTGGAGCAAAAAGCAGTGAACAGCCGACAACGGCCGTCTGGTGAGCGCGCGCGCTGGTGGAATTCTTCGTCTCGTTTCGGTATGTTGTGCGGCTATTTAAGCTCGGAAAACGGGCAGGGAAGCGGTTGCCCCGGCAGTTTGTTTTACTTTTATGTGAATGCCTAACGAAGATATACCCATGACCGAATTTGATGATATTCGCCCCTATAACGATGAGGAAGTCCGGCCCACCCTGGACCGTATCCTCGCTGACCCTGAGTTGGCGAAAGCGATCACCCGCTTAAAATTTCCCCGTGCTCACCACGCTTTTGCCTGGGCGCTCCAGCCGTTGGTACGACGCGCATTGAAACAACAGCTTGCACACGTCAATTCGGTAATGGATTTTCAGCAAGTGGTCGAAAAATACATGGCCGCTATGATTGATTCGACCACTACCGCCTTGACTGCATCCGGTTTGGAAAAGCTCAATCCACAACAGGCTTATTTATTTGTCAGTAACCATCGCGATATCGCCATGGACCCTGCGTTTGTGAATTGGAGTTTGTATCACAATGGCTGTAATACGCTGCGGATTGCCATCGGTGATAACTTGCTGACCAAACCTTATGTCGCGGATCTGATGCGGCTTAATAAAAGTTTTATTGTGAATCGCTCGGCCAAGGCGCCGCGTGAAAAATTAAAAGCGGCTAAACATTTATCCGCTTATATCCATCATTCGATTGTTAACGAAAATCACAATATCTGGGTCGCGCAACGTGAAGGGCGGGCAAAAGATGGTTGCGATAAGACCAACTCTGCAGTGGTAGGCATGTTTACTCTGGCACGCGCTAAAACCACAGAATTTGCTGACTATATTCGCTCTTTGAATATTGTTCCGGTTTCTATTTCGTACGAATTTGATCCTTGTGACGAAGCCAAGGCGCGAGAGCTTTACCATCAGCGCACCACGGGGAGCTATCAAAAACAACAGCATGAAGATGTAAAAAGTATCGCGCTGGGAATCACTGGCCAGAAGGGTCAGGTGCACGTGGCATTTGGTCAGGTGCTCGACGGGCATTACCTGGATACTGACGCGGTGGTCGAAGAAATTGATCGCCAGATTTTGCAAAACTATGTTTTACACAGTACCAATTGCTTTGCGTATGAACAGCTTTATGGTGCTTTGCCCGAGGTGAATTACTCTGCTAAAGAAATACCTTTTGTTGCTCAGGATCTTGCCGCGCAACGCGCGGTATTTGCCCAGCGGATGGCGCAGATCCCTGCTGAATATCGTGATATTGCTCTGGCCATTTACGCTAATCCGGTAAAAGGAAAGTTGTCTTAATGCATCGTCAGCGTTTGAGTGGTCGTGGCTTATGTTGACGGATCAAGTCAAACAGCAAATCCAGCGCAGCTACAGCCAGTTTCTCGACAGCAAAGGCATGAAGCCGCGTCACGGTCAGAAAATGATGATCGCGGATATTGCCCGAACCCTCGGTGGCATCGAACTGGATGATGAAGGCCAGCGGGTGAGTGGCAGCCATATCTGCGTTGTTGAGGCGGGTACCGGAACCGGTAAAACCATTGCCTATTTATTGCCGGCCCTGGCGATTGCCAAAGCTATGGGTAAAAAGCTCGTGGTTTCGACCGCGACGGTGGCGCTGCAGGAACAGATCGTTAATAAAGATTTACCCGAGTTACTGCAGCACTCCGGCATGTCCTTTAATTTTGCGCTGGCTAAAGGCCGAGGGCGGTATCTGTGCTTATCAAAACTGGATAACCTGCTCGCCGAATATGAAAGCGGATTAAACCCGACGCGCGCGCTTTACGAAGATGAAATGCCCAGTGTTACGGCCCAGTCGATTGGGCTGTATCAATCCATGATGGAAGCCCTTGCTGGGAATAAATGGAACGGTGAGCGGGATGCCTGGCCGCGTGCACTGGAGCAACAAGAGTGGCAAATCATTACCACCGATCATCGTCAATGCACAGGTCGTCGTTGTTCGAATGTGTCAGTGTGCAGTTTTTTTAAAGCGCGCGACGCGATTCACAGTGTGGACTGCATTGTGACCAATCACGATTTAGTGCTGGCCGATCTGGCGTTAGGCGGGGGGGCCATTCTGCCCGACCCGGCGGATACCCTTTATGTATTCGATGAAGGCCATCACCTGCCGCAAAAAGCGCTCGCTCATTTTTCTCATCACAGTCGTGCACATTCCACCAGTAAATGGCTGGAGCAGTGCAATAAAGGTCTGGGGGCTATTCTTGGGCATATCAGCGGTGCCGGTAACGTCGATCGCTTTGCCGAACAATTACCGGCAGCGTTGACCGATTGCAAGCAGCTGCTGGATCGGCTGTACCCGCAGCTGGAAGCGTTGGTGCAAAGTATTGCCTTCGAAGAGCGCCAGTCCCACTATCGCTTCCCTAACGGGGTAATTCCGCAAGACTTGTTGTTTCCCTGTGTGGAATTGCAGCGTGGGTTCGCCCGGTTAAGCGAGCTGTTGGAAAAGATGGCCAATGAAATCAGCGATGCACTGGAAGATCCTCATTGTCCGATACCGAAAATTGATCTTGAAAATCACTACCCCGTCATCGGGACCTGGCAGGCGCGGGCTGAAGCAAACCGCGAGTTATGGGCCAGTTATGCCACGCCCGATACGTCCGGCAGCGTACCCCGGGCGCGCTGGTTAACGCCTGTCGATCTCAACGGGTCGTTGGATATCGAAGTGTGCTCAAGTCCTATTCTTGCGGCGCGCACGCTTGAGTATGGCTTGTGGGAGAAATGTTGTGGCGCTGTCATCACCTCGGCCACCATTACGGCACTTAATCGCTTTGATCGCTTTCAAATGCGTGCGGGAACACCGGATGACAGTTGTTATCATGCCGTCCCCAGTCCGTTTGATTTTTCTCGCGCGACCTTGGAAATTCCGGCGTGGGCGATAGATGCCAACAACGCGGATCTCCACACGAAAACGCTTAACGATAACTTACCCAACCTTCTGGATGAAAATGAAGCGAGCCTGGTGTTATTTTCATCACGCCGGCAGATGCTTGATGTGTACGATGCTTTGCCCGGCGAATGGCGTCTGCGGGTATTGTTGCAGGGCGACACGTCTCGCCAGGAAATCATCAACCAGCACCGCGCCAAAATTGATGAAGGGCAGGGCAGTGTTATTTTTGGCTTGGCCAGTTTTTCCGAAGGGGTGGACTTGCCCGGCGATTATTGTCGCCATGTGGTAATTGCGAAGTTGCCGTTCGCGGTGCCCGATGATCCCATTGAGGCAGCTTTGGCCGAATGGGTTGAGGCGCGGGGTGGTAATCCGTTTATGGAAATCACTGTGCCGGATGCGGCGCTTAAGTTGGTGCAAGCCTGTGGTCGCTTGCTGCGTTCTGAAAGTGATAGCGGCAAAATCAGTTTGTTAGATCGACGTATTATCAGCAAACGCTACGGTAAAGCGATTTTAAATTCGCTGCCGCCTTTTACGCAGGTGATTCATCAATAATGTTCGGCACATTGCCGGCAAATATCGGATATACCATGACTGAACATCACATTTCTGTTGCCGAAGTATTGATCGATATCGAGCGCGAGTTGCGCGTTTTACAGCTGTGGGAAGCGGAACCGCCAGCCGCTGAGGCACTCGCCAGCACCCAGCCTTTTGCCGTAGACACGCTCAGTTTCCCCCAGTGGTTGCAGTTTATTTTTTTACCGCGCCTCTATCTGATGATTGAAGCGAAAGCGCCACTACCGTCCAATTGCGGGATAGCCCCAATGGCCGAGCAATATTTTTCAGCGGTGAAGCTGCACAGTGAGCCTTTGGTCGCCCACTTGCAGCGCATTGATGCTTTGCTTACGCAGACGTAGCGAACAAACACCTAAACAGACAGATAGAAAAAAACCAACAGACAACTGACAGGAGTGAGAAATTTTTTGTAGAACTCCGACAGAACGCCTTCTGTGGGAATGACTGTCGCACCAAGCGTTGCGTGCGACAGTTGCGCCTTACATCCGCTCCATCACTTCAATGCCGAGTAATTCCAGACCCTTCTCCATGGTGCGTGCTACCAAATGACAGAGCCGCAAGCGGCTAGCGCGGGTGGCGGGATCGACCCCCTCTTTTAAAATAGGACAGGCTTCGTAGAAACTCATATACAAGCTGGCAATCTCGTAGAGATAACTGCAGAGCAAATGGGGCAGGGCTTCCCGTGCAACCTGATCCAATACTTCATTGAATTGCAGAAGCTTAATCGCCAGTACTTTCTCAGCGTCGGTGGCGAGGATAATCGGCTGCACAAGTGTTGCAGGGTCTACGCCCGCACGGCGGAAAATACTTTGTACGCGGGTGAAGGCATACTGCAAATAAGGTGCAGTGTTGCCGTCAAAGCTCAGCATACTGTCCCACGCAAAAATATAATCGTTGGTGCGCGTCTTACTTAAGTCAGCATATTTGACAGCGCCGATACCTACTTTGTGGGCAATCAGGTCAGCTTCGGTCTTGCTCAGCTCCGGATTTTTTTCTTGCACCAAAGCTGCAGCACGCTCAATGGCTTCATCGAGCAATTCGGCCAGTTTGACGGTGCCACCGGTGCGCGTTTTAAAGGGCTTGCCATCGGCGCCCATCATGGTGCCGAAGGCGAGGTGTTCCAGTTGAATATCCTGGGGGACAAAGCCGGCTTTGCGGGCGAGGGTAAATACTTGCTGCATGTGAAGGGATTGACGCGCATCGATAAAGTACATCACTCGCTGCGCTGCTAACGTTTTAGCACGGTAGCGCAAGGCGGCCAGATCGGTCGTTGCATATAAATAACCCCCGCCTTGTTTTTGAATAATTACCGGCGAGGGGTTGCCGTCCTTATCGGCCAGCTCGGTTAAAAATACCACCTGTGCTCCGTCACTTTCGACCGCGAGGCCTTGCTCCTGTAATTCTCTTACCAGTTCGGGTAGATCGCTGTTATAAAAACTTTCACCGCGGACGTCATCGTCGGTCAGAGTGACATTGAGCTGGCGATAAATTTCATTGCTGTGATGCAGCGAAATATTTTTAAATTCCTGCCAGAGTTTTAAGGTTTCTGCATCTCCAGACTGCAAGCGCACCACATAACTGCGTGCTTTGTCGGCGAAAGCAGAATCTTCATCAAAGTGTTTTTTAGCCTGTTGGTAAAATACTTCCAGGTCTTTCAGAGCCATGCCGGCTTCGCGGTTTTCACCCAGGCGCTCTTCCAGTTCTGCAATCAGCATCCCGAACTGCGTACCCCAATCCCCCACGTGATTCTGGCGAATGACCTTGTGCCCCTGGAACTCTAATAAGCGCGCTAACGCATCGCCAATGATTGTCGAGCGCAAGTGGCCGACGTGCATTTCCTTGGCGAGATTTGGGCCCGAGTAGTCGATTACCACTGTTTGTGGATCAGCTACCGGCGTAATGCCCACCCGTGGGTGGTTCTGTGTTCTACCCAGCTGCTCGCCCAGCCATTCGCTCCGGAGGTGGATGTTAATAAAACCGGGACCGGCAATGTCGACCTTGTCGGCAATCCCATCAAGTTGTAAATGCGCAACAATTTTTGCAGCCAATTCGCGCGGGTTGGTACCCATCACTTTTGCCGCGCCCATAGCGCAGTTGGCCTGGTAGTCGCCAAAACCGGCCTTTTTACCCGGGGCAATGAGCGCCGGCAGATCGGCAGGAACACCACAGGCGTGCATCGCCTGCAGGACTTTTTCGTTGAGCAATTCACGGATATTCATAACGGGGATTTTTTACCTGGAAGGATTTGTAATAAGCGCGGTCAAACAGGAGCGGAATTGTACCCGTAAGCCCAGGGTAAGTGCCATAAGTGTGTCCCAAGATGAGTGCAGCCGAGCGGGCGACTGTGATACAACTTTTGAAACTGACCGTGGCAAGTGATTTACAAACCCGGGAGCGAACGATGACTTCACCAGCATCTGCCTGCGAACACATTGATATCGAGCAACGGGAGCAGATTTTATATCTGCGTTTTAACCGACCTGAGCGCAAAAATGCACTTTCCCGCGCAATGTATAGCGCTTTGGCTGACGCGATCGTCAGCGGTAACCAAGATTCGGAAATTCGGGTCTTGGTACTGTCGGGTCAAGGTGCTGATTTCACCAGCGGCAATGATCTGCTCGATTTTATGGATGAACCGCAGATCGCTGAGCAACATCCTGCAGTGCGTTTTATGCGCGCGCTGCAGGGAGCGGATAAGCCGGTTATTGCCTCCGTGCGCGGTGCGGCTATCGGTATAGGTACGACCATGCTGCTGCACTGTGATCTGATTTACGCGGCGGACTCTGCACGTTTGCAGTTGCCATTTGTAAACCTGGGTTTGTGTCCTGAATACGCGGCCAGTTATTTGTTGCCCAGACTGGTTGGCACCGCCCGTGCAAACGAGTTGTTGCTGTTGGGAGAGGCGTTAACAGCGCAGCAGGCGCTGGCATATGGAATGATTAACGCAGTGGTAGCCGAAGACCGGTTAGATAGCTTTGTGGCAGAGCGGGCACAGCACTTGGTCAAGCAGCCTCCCGCAGCTGTACGGCGCACTAAAGCACTGTTAAAACGCGCCCTGCAAGCGCCGATAGAAATGGCGCTGACCGCTGAGTTGGCGGCGCTGGCGGAAGGTTTGCAATCTGCTGAGTGCAAGGAAGCCGTCAGTGCATTTTTTGACAAACGGACACCTGATTTTTCACGCTTTTCCTGATCTAACACAGGCCTGATCTACCAGCGGAACAGAGCCGCTTCCCCCGGAGGATTTGTGATTAATTATTTTGACTTTACGGCAAAGGTTGTACTTGTTGTTGGGGGCGCCAGTGGCATTAATCGCGGTATCGCAGAAGCTTTTGCGCGTGCCGGCGCAAAGGTCGCCGTTATCAGCCGCTCCCAGGAAAAAGTAGATGCAACGCTGGCGTCGTTAACGCAGCAGGGCGCCGCCGATGCGTTGGGATTCAGCGCCGATGTACGTGAACCGAAACGCATTAAAAATGCTGTTGCAGCACTTCACCAAGCTTGGGGTGATTTTGATGTAGTTGTCTCCGGCGCAGCGGGAAATTTTCCAGCGCTGGCGATGGGTATGTCACCCAATGGCTTTCGCTCCGTTATTGACATTGATTTGCTTGGCACTTTTCATGTGATGCAAGCCGTCTTTCCATTTTTACAAAAACCGGGCGCGTCAGTTATCAATATTTCGGCTCCCCAAGCCGTTATTCCCATGCCGGCACAAAGTCACGTCTGCGCGGCCAAAGCCGGAGTGGATATGATCACCCGCACACTGGCGCTGGAGTGGGGCGGCGAAGGCGTCCGTGTTAACTCAATTATTCCCGGCCCCATTGATGGTACCGAAGGCATGAAACGCCTGGCACCGACCGATGCAATTCGTCATGCGGTAAAAAAATCGGTACCTCTGCAACGCATGGGCACGCCCGAAGATATCGCCCATGCCTGTTTCTTTTTGTCGTCGCCCATGGCGAGTTATATTACCGGGGCGATCTTACCGGTAGACGGCGGCTGGTCTCAGGGCGGGGCGGCGATGATGGG
>CAYTQQ010000017.1:33621-41812 GCA_964440135.1 uncultured Cellvibrionaceae bacterium
TAGCCGGAGAAAACTCTTTCGCGCTCTTTCTTTTGTTCTTCCTGACCCATGGAGGCCCAGGTATCGGTAACGACCAAATCGGCTCCTGCCACTGCTTGTTGGGGAGTAGTACACAGGGTAACCCGTTGTGCATGAGCTTCTACTAAACTGGCGCGCGGTGTAAACCCTGACGGGCTGGCAATGCGCAATTCAAAATCGCACAGGGCAGCCGCCTGAATATAGGTTTTACACATATTGTTGCCGTCACCTACCCAGGCGACCACTTTGCCACTGAGTGAGCCACGATGCTCGACAAATGTCTGGATATCGGCCAATAACTGGCAGGGATGAAAATCATCGGTAAGGCCGTTGATCACCGGAACACAGGAGTATTCAGCAAATTTTTGTACCGTGGCATGGGCGAAGGTGCGAATCATTACAGCGTCCACCATGCTGCTCATGCAGCGGGCTGCATCCTCAACCGGTTCACCGCGACCGAGCTGAGAATCTCTGCTGGAGAGAAAAATTGCGCTGCCACCCATTTGCGCCATGCCGGATTCAAAGGAAACACGGGTACGCGTTGACGATTTCTCAAAGATCATGCCCAGTACTTTATTCTTAAAAATTTCCGGGGACTGGCCTTTGCGCTGTAGCGCTTTAAGCTCAATTGCACGGTTGATGATCTGATGTAATTCATCCCGCGAAATGTCATTGAGCGTGAGAAAATGTCTTGGTGTTTTTCTGCTAGGTGCCGGTGATGGAACCATAATTACCTACTCAATTGCGGGGCGCAGAAGATACTTCTAACTTTGCCCTTATTACAGTGCGGGACAAAGTCCCCGCACCCTGTGAGAGAACCTCTCGACGATCAGTGCCCGGTAAAACCTGTGGCCAGTGCCCGGTAAGACCTGGAAGCAAGCTGCGAGAGGTTCTTAAAACTCTGTTATCAATTCAACCACTTTGGCGATCAGCTCATCGGCTTCGGCGTCAGTCAAAATCAATGTTGGCAACAAACGAATGGTATTGCCGGCAGTGACATTGATGAGAATGCCTTTGCTCCGTCCTTTTTCCACTAAGTCGGTGCAGGGCACGGTCAATTCAAGGCCGATCATCAGACCTTTGCCGCGGATATCTACGACTTTATCGTGACCCGCCAAGGCTTGCTTGAAACCGGCGAGCAGTTTTTCGCCCAAGTGGTGGGCGTGCTCAATCAGGTTATCTGCCTGGAGTGTTTCAATTACGGTAATGCCCGCAGCACAAGCCAGAGGGTTGCCGCCAAAGGTTGTACCGTGATTGCCTGGCTGAAAGACTTCTCCGGCCTTGCCGCGAGCCAAGCAGGCACCGATGGGCACGCCATTGCCTAAACCTTTAGCGGTGGTGACCACATCGGGAAGAATGCCGTTTTGCTGATACGCAAAAAAGCTGCCGGTCCGACCGTTGCCAGTTTGGATTTCGTCGAGCATCAATAACCAGTCTTGGGCGTCGCAAAGGGCGCGTAGCTGATTGAGGTAATCGCCTGCAGGCACGCGTACACCGCCTTCGCCTTGAACAGGTTCAACCAGGACAGCAACAATATTGCTGTGCTCTTTTGCGGCCGCGTGAATGGCTGCGACATCGTCATAGGGCACCCGGATAAAACCCTCGACAAGCGGTTCAAAGCCGGCTTGTACTTTGGTGTTTCCGGTTGCGCTCAGGGTGGCCAGCGTCCGGCCATGGAAACTGTTTTCCATTACGATAATAGCGGGGTGTTTTACACCTTTATCATTGCCATATTTGCGCGCAATTTTGATGGCGGCTTCATTGGCTTCTGCCCCCGAATTGGAAAAGAAGACTTTGTCCATACCGGAATATTCAACCAGCAAATCAGCCAGCCGCTGCTGTTGCGGTATGTTGTACAGATTGGACACGTGAATAAGGCTGGCGGCCTGCTCGCTGAGGGCGGCAGTAATGGCAGGGTGAGCGTGCCCCAAACCGCACACTGCGATACCGCTGATAGCGTCCAGGTAGGATTTGCCTTTGTCATCCCATACGCGGCTGCCTTCGCCCTTGACTAAGGTCAGGGTTCTGATGCCGAAGGTATTCATCAGTGTTGTCATTACAGTCTCCAACTACCGTAAACAAATCCAATAACGTCAAAAACGGGGCCGCCATAAGCCCATTAAAAAGAAACGGACTTTCGAGTTTAAATATGGGAAATAACCAGAGAGTCTAAAACAAAATCGGCAGCGTTTGCGCTGCCTTTGGGAAGACCAAGGCAGCAATAGTATAAGTAAAAAGCAGGATTGGCAAATGCCTGCAGGGCGGGTATTTGACAGTCAATTTCGGTGCAGATGACTTTTTCGTAACGGGCTTCTACACTGGATTTGGCGTGACAGGGCCAGGAAAGAGCCCGTCCATTTTTTAATGGGTGTCGCCGGTAAAACGTCAGGAAAGCCCTGGGTCAACTTCAAGGAGTGAAGATCATGTTATCCATACCTCGTGCCCGCGCACGACAATTGTTGCTGTCAGCGGCATTTTTCTTGTCTTTTCTTATTCCGTTAAGCGCCTCAGCCACCGGCGCCACACCGCCAGCGTTGATGCTTGCCCAAACCTACCGCGGCTCACCGACACTTGAACATTATTGGGTTAGCGAAAAGCTGGATGGCGTTCGTGCTTATTGGAATGGTGAGCAATTAATTTCGCGGCAGGGCAATGTCTTCCATGCCCCCGTTTGGTTTACAGCGCAGTTTCCTGCAAGCGCCCTGGATGGTGAGCTGTGGATGGGGCGCGGCACCTTTGAGTTGGTGTCCGGTACCGTGCGCCAGTTGGTGCCCAACGATGAGCAGTGGCGGAAAGTCAGTTATATGGTTTTTGATCTGCCCGACTCGCCGTTGATTTTCGATGAGCGGCTGGCAGTGCTCAAAATTTTAATCAAGGAAACAAACATCCCCCATTTGCAACTTGTGCAACAGATTCGTATCAAAGACCGAGCCAGTTTGCGGCGTGAACTGGAGCGAGTGGTGAGCGAGGGCGGGGAAGGCTTGATGTTGCATCATGGCAAGTCCCGCTATCGCGCGGTGCGCTCTGACGATCTACTCAAACTTAAACTCTATGACGATGCAGAAGCCGTAGTGATTGCTCATCTGCCGGGTAAGGGTAAATACACGGGGATGATGGGCGCACTATTAGTGGAGGCCGCCGATGGTCAGCGCTTTAAAATTGGTACCGGATTCAGCGATGCGCTGCGCGCCAATCCTCCACCGATCGGGGCGCTGATCACGTATAAATATTATGGTACTACCAACAAAAATACCCCGCGCTTTGCGAGCTTCTTACGCGTGCGCGACGATCTTGCCCCGTGATTTGTTGCGCTCACCATAGCTTGCTGCGCGTTGCCAATGATCATCCCAGAAAAAGGGTTTGAACAACGGTTTTTTTTGGTTGTAGTTTGGTTTCAGTTTATTGGCTACTGGGTTCAATTAATGGTTAGGACAAGTAAATTAATGCAATCATGAGCAAGCAGCCGGTCAATCTATGCGACCATCATGGATTAATGGCTGCCCATGGTTGTCATTAGTCAGCCATGTTGCGCAGTGACCTAAAGGACTCACATACTACAGGATTTTTATGCGCTACAAAATTTTATTGGGCTCATGCCTGGGAACATTCATAGGTGTGGCTGCCGTCAGTACTAACGCTGAAAGCGTTATCGAAACTCTCGTTGTTACCGCGTCAGAATCAGATGCCGTCAGTCTTGCGACGGGTACCGCAATGATCAAAGTCAGCGATCAGTTGCCGGGCCTGCGGATTGACAGCGCGGAACTTTTACAAGGCTTGCCTGGTGTGCAGGCCGATTCCCGCTCCAATTATGCTCAGGATACCCGCGTTACCCTACGAGGCTTTGGCGCGCGCTCGGCTTTTGGTGTGCGCGGCGTTGACCTACAAGTTGACGGTGTGCCACTCACGATGCCCGATGGGCAGGGGCAGCTGTCCAGTGTTGCGCTTGACGGCGTCGCTGAAGTGGAAGTCTTGCGTGGGCCGATTGCCGCACTTTACGGCAATGGCGCGGGCGGGGTGATTTCCCTGCGGAGTCGGGCACCGGAGAATAATCAACTGCAGTTAGGTTACAGCGCCGGTGAATATAATCTCTCACGGCCGGCATTGCAGGGGCAGTGGCGGGGCGACAATGTGGGGGTAAGAGTACAGGCTGCCCGCTTCACAACTGATGGCCATCGAGCGCATTCGGCGGCAGAGAAGGAACAGTTGGGCGCACAGCTTTACTACACCTCGGCTGGCGGAGTGGAAGCGATTGTGCGGCTTGACAGTGATCACGACTCTTACCTTCAAGATCCGTTAGGCCTTTCGCCGGAGCAATGGCGGGAAAACCCGCGCCAAGTCAATAGTGCGACTGAGCTTTTTGATACCCATAAAACGGTAGACCACCAACAGTTTTCGTTGACCTTGCGCCAGGCCGAAGGGCAGGGGCGCTGGCAGACCACCCTGTGGTCGGGTGCGCGGGATATCACTCAGCGCTTGGCATTCACCGGTGCGGGTATTGGCAGTGCTGGCGGGATCGTCGATCTGCGGCGGGATTTCTACGGTATCAACGCTAACTACAGCTACGACTTTATGCCCGGAGGTACATTACTCACCGCCACTTTG
This sequence comes from uncultured Cellvibrionaceae bacterium, assembly GCA_964440135.1. Classification (GTDB taxonomy): domain Bacteria; phylum Pseudomonadota; class Gammaproteobacteria; order Pseudomonadales; family Cellvibrionaceae; genus Cellvibrio. The sequence continues at coordinate 38,242 of CAYTQQ010000017.1, forward strand.
GGAGCAGAACTGGCAGCGATGGATGACCGGCGCCGGGGCTATGTCAACGATTATGGTGTTATCGGTGATCTGCGGCGCGATGAATTAGGGCAGGTAGATAGCCGCGATATCTATAGCGTTCTGCAGTGGCAGCCTAGCGCCCGTTGGGAGTTCTATGGCGGTGCCCGGTATAGCGATCTGGAATTTACCGTCGATGATTACTTTGTGGTGCCCGGTAACCCAGATGACAGCGGCGGGCGCGATTACAGTCAGTGGTCAACAGCCTACGGTGTTAATTACCGCGTCGATGATCACTGGACCGTATTTGTTAGCCAGGGCCGTGGTTTTGAGTCACCGACACTGACGGAAATGGCTTACAGCGCAGATAACGATGGGCTCAATATTGCGCTCGATGCCGCCAACAACCGACAGCGCGAAGCCGGGGTGCGTTATGACACGGCTGCCACTGAGCTGGCATTGACTTTTTTTGAGGTCGATACCACCAATGAAATTGTGGTCGATAGATCAGTTGGCGGCCGTACCACTTACCGCAATGCGGCGGGAACCGAGCGTCAGGGCGTCGAGCTTACTGGTCGCTTTGCGTTGGCGGAGCGTTGGTCTGCCTGGGTTAATTTCAATTATCTTGAGGCTGACTACAGCGCGGGGGATTGGCAAGGTAACCAGTTGCCGGGCATTGCGCGCGATAACCATTATGCCCAAGTTCGCTGGCAGCCGTGGGTGGATGAGCGGCTCACGCTTGCGTTAGCGGTACGCCACCGCTCTAAAGTGGCCACGGGGGATGAAAATCTGGTGTGGGCGCCTGCTGCGACCACGGCAGATTTTGCCATTAGCAGTCGCATTGATCTGGGTGACTGGGCAGTGTCCGGCTGGGTTAAAGCGGTTAACCTCACCGATGAAAATTACGTCGGCTCGGTGATTGTTAACCAGAGCAACGGCCGCTCGTTCGAGCCAGCTCCAGGCCGTCACCTCAATGCCGCAATCGCGTTTACCTATCAATGGTAGTTCCAACGATAGGCAATAGTAACCTCAACGTTTAGGCAATGGTGACCAAAACGCTTAGGCTTAAATCTCGTGCAGGCTCTGTAGTTTTAACATCGAAGGAGCGGGCAATCCGCGTAATTAGCGCTGGCACCCCCGGCGCTAATTTTTATATACTCCGCCCCCTTACGCTTTTACGTCTGTAATCTGGTTGGTGGAACGACAATCTCTCCCTTTTGCTTGCCAGCGAATTCATCATGTGGCCTTTGGTAGGGGTCACCACTGAAACAAAGGAAATACCATGCCCGTAATTACTCTTCCCGATGGCTCCCAGCGCCATTTTGATCACCCTGTTTCTGTCTATGACGTAGCGGCCGATATTGGCCCGGGTCTGGCGAAGGCCACCATTGCCGGCCGTGTGAATGGCGTCCGCGTCGATGCTCACGACCTGATTGCCGAAGATGCTGAGGTGGTGATTTTTACCGCTAAAGATGAAGACGGTTTGGAAATCATCCGTCACTCCTGTGCGCATCTATTAGGTCACGCCATTAAACAACTCTGGCCGCAAGCCAAAATGGCAATTGGTCCGACTATTGAAAACGGCTTTTATTACGACGTCGATCTTGATCAGGCACTGACCGATGAAGATATTCTCGCCCTTGAAGCGCGCATGCTGGAGCTGGCCAAAACTGAATACGATGTCGTTAAGAAGCAAGTGAGTTGGCAGGAGGCGTACGATGTATTTAGTGCCCGTGGTGAGTCTTATAAGCAGGAAATTTTAGAGCGCGATGTACCGCGCGATGCGACGCCAGGTTTGTACCACCACGAAGAATATATCGATATGTGCCGTGGCCCCCACGTGCCTAATATGCGCTTCTGCCTGAATTTTAAACTGATGCGTGTATCCGGCGCCTACTGGCGCGGCGACTCCGATAACAAAATGTTGCAGCGTATTTACGGCACTGCCTTTGCCGACAAAAAGCAGCTGAACGCACACCTGCAGATGTTGGAAGAAGCGGTTAAACGAGATCATCGCAAGCTCGGCAAAAAATTTAACCTGTTTCATTTGCAAGACGAAGCGCCGGGTATGGTGTTTTGGCATCCGCGTGGCTGGAGCGTGTACACCACGCTTGAAGCTTACATGCGCGAAGTGCAGCGGTTAAATGGTTACAGCGAAATCAAAACACCACAGATCGTAGATCGCTCACTGTGGGAGCGGTCGGGACACTGGGATAAATTCCGGGCCGGTATGTTCACGGTGGCTTCGGAAGATCGTGACTTTGCTATTAAGCCCATGAACTGCCCGTGTCACGTGCAGGTGTTTAACCAGGGTTTGAGAAGCTATCGCGATCTACCTTTGCGCATGGCTGAATTTGGCTCCTGTCACCGCAATGAACCATCAGGCACCCTGCAAGGGCTGATGCGCGTGCGTGGATTCGTCCAGGATGATGCGCATATCTTCTGTACCGAAGCCCAGATCCAGCCAGAAGTATCGACGTTCACCGACTTACTGTTTCAGGTGTATGCCGACTTCGGCTTTAGCGATGTCATCATCCGCATTTCGACGCGCCCCGAACAGCGGGTGGGTAGCGATGAGGTGTGGGACAAGGCAGAAAAGGCGTTGATGGATGCGCTTGCGGCCAAAGGCCTCGCCTACGAACTGTTGCCGGGCGAGGGCGCTTTCTACGGCCCTAAAATCGAATTCTCCCTGCGCGATTGTATCGGTCGAGTATGGCAGTGCGGCACCATCCAGGTAGACTTTTCGATGCCTGGTCGCTTGGATGCGCAATATGTGGCGGAAGACGGCTCACGCCAAGTGCCAGTGATGTTGCACCGCGCTATTCTGGGTTCGTTTGAGCGCTTTATCGGTATTTTGATTGAACATTACGAAGGTGCCTTCCCAGCCTGGCTCGCTTCGGAGCAAGCGGTGGTCATGAACATTACCGATAATCAGGCCGAATTTGTTCGAGAAGTCACCAAAAGCCTGCAAGATAAAGGCTTCCGTGCGATTTCGGACTTGAGAAACGAGAAGATCGGCTTTAAAATCCGCGAGCACACCATTCAGCGGGTTCCCTACCTGCTCGTCATTGGCGACAAAGAGGTCGAAACGCGATCTCTGGCAGTGCGCACGCGAGACGGAAAAGATCTAGGGGTAATGAGCCTCGATGCCTTTGTTGACCTTCTGGCGGCTGATATTGCCCGCCGGGGTCGATAGGGTGTTGTGGGCTTTTTTATTAATTGACTGGAGATACAACTATCAAACGAGATAATGCTGCCGCGACTAAAGGTTCGAAAAAACCGCGGATCAACGATCAGATTGATGCTAAACAAGTTCGTTTAGTGAATGCCGAAGGTGAGCAAGTCGGGATTGTCCCACTCACAGAAGCCTTGGCCCAGGCTCACGCAGCCAGCCTTGACTTGGTAGAGATTGTTGCTGATAGCGACCCGGTAGTCTGTAAAATTATGGATTACGGGAAACATCTGTTTGAGATTAAGAAGACCAAAGCGGCTGCTAAAAAGAAGCAAAAGCAGCAGCAAATTAAAGAAATGAAATTTCGACCAGGGACGGAAGAAGGGGACTATCAGGTCAAAC
>CAYTQQ010000018.1:0-14542 GCA_964440135.1 uncultured Cellvibrionaceae bacterium
TGCGGGTTTCGGCTAAAGGTATGCGCAGTATCGACAAGCGCGGCATCGACGCTGTATTGGCCGACCTTCGCGCTAATGGCGTTAAAGTTTAATCAGGAGTAGACATCATGCGCGATAAAATTCGTCTGAACTCAAGTGCCGGTACTGGTCACTTTTACACCACCGACAAAAACAAGCGTACTATGCCAGGCAAACTGGAAATCAAAAAGTACGATCCGGTGGTCCGTAAACACGTTGTTTACAAAGAAGGCAAAATCAAATAAACCTTTGATTTTATCCTCATAAAAAAACCCGGCATTGGCCGGGTTTTTTTATGCCTTGCGGGGTACGGGTTTTAGGTGAGTTTTTACCTGCGTCGCTAGCTAAGCCCGAGAATGCCGATCAGCGCCGCCAGAACATAGGGCTAAACAGCACCAACAAGGTGAAAACTTCCAAGCGCCCGAGCAACATGGCAAAACACAACACCCATTTAGCAAAATGATTAATGCCACCGTAGTTCGCAAAGACATCGCCCATCCCAGGCCCGAGGTTCGTGATACAGGCACCCACGGCCGAAAAAGCCGTTACCAGATCCAGACCACTGATCAGCAGCAGCAAAAACATCACGATGTACATCACCACATACATCGCAAAAAATCCCCACACCGCTTCGATCACTCTATCCGGCACATTGATGCGTCCCACCTTAACGGGAATCACCGCATTGGGATGTATCAGGCGATGAATTTCGCGGATGCCCTGCTTATATAAAAGTAAAACGCGAATCATCTTCATGCCACCCCCAGTGGAGCTTGCGCACCCGCCGAGAAATGCCAACATAAAAAGTGCGTACGGCAAGAAGGAAGGCCAGTGCACGAAATCCGAGGCAAAGCCGGCCGTGCTTAAGGTAGAGGCCAGGTTATAAAAGCCGATGAAAAAGCTTTTATCGGCGGCGTAGGTATGCGTCGCAAAGAGATAGCCCACAGTGACCAGCGCGCCCGCACAAATCCAACCGAAATAAAAACGAAACTCCGCATCCGCAAAATAATGGGCCAAGCTTTTCTCGCGCCAGACAAAAAAGTGCAGGGCAAAGTTGGCCCCGGAGATCAAAATAAAAATAGAGCAGATAAATAAAATCAGAGAACTATCAAAATAATTGAGGCTCGCATCGTGGGTTGAAAAGCCGCCGTTGGACACCGTAGAAAATGCGTGGCAAATGGCCTCAAAACCATTCATGCCCGCGAGCCAATAAGCCAAGCCACAGGCGACCGTCAGAATCAGATAAATCACAAACAAGGCTTTAGCGGTTTCCGTAATACGTGGCGTCAGCTTGTTATCTTTAACCGGACCCGGTGCCTCGGCGCGGTACAGCTGCATGCCACCAATACCCAGCATGGGCAAAATGGCGACCGCAATAACGATGATACCGATCCCTCCAAACCACTGCAGTTGATGACGATAATAGAGAATGGACGCGGGCAATTGATCCAACCCGCTGATGACCGTCGCACCCGTGGTCGTCAAGCCGGAAATTGCTTCAAACATCGCATCGGTAAACGAAAGATGTAAACCGGCAGAAAATAAAAACGGCAGGGTTCCAAAGGTACCGAGCACCGACCAGAAGAGCGCGGTTATCAAAAAACCATCGCGGGTTCGTAAATCGGCTTTACTGGTGCGCGCCGGAAACCACAGGGTCATACCAGCGGCAAAGGTGATGCCAAAGGACACTAGAAATGCCATGTAGTTGTGGTCATTGAACCACACCGAAAAGGCGATAGGCACCAACTGCGTCAGGCTGAAGATCATCAGCAGAACACCGAGAACTCTGGCGATAGTGGCAAAGTGCATTGCGATCCCTTGGCGTGGTCAGAAAAAGGTGAAGCCTACCTGGAACAGTTTTTCTACTTCGCTGGTATGTTTTTTATTCAGTAGAAACACAATGACGTGATCCCCCGCCTGCACGATCACATCGTCATGGGCGATGATCACCTCGGTTTTACCGTCGAGGTCGCGCACAATAGCGCCGATGTTGGCGCCTTCGGGTAGATCGATATCTTCCAGTGCTTTGCCGACCACTTTGGAAGAGCGGCTATCGCCGTGGGCGATAAGTTCGATGGCTTCGGCGGCCCCGCGACGCAGGGAGTGCACATTCACCATATCGCCGCGACGGACATGGGTAAGCAGGCTGCCAATGGTCGTCGTTTGCGGTGAGATGGCAATATCGATATCACCCCCTTGCACCAGATCCACATAGGCGGGATTGTTGATCAAGGTCATCACCTTGCGCGCCCCCAGCCGCTTCGCCAGCATCGAAGACATGATATTGGCTTCGTCGTCGTTGGTCAGCGCCAGGAACACATCGGTGTCTTCGATATTTTCTTCGAGCAATAAATCCTGATCGGAACCATTGCCATGCAACACAATGGCCCGCTCCAGGTGGCTTGCTAACTGTTCACAGCGTTTTGGATTGCGTTCAATCACGCGCACGTTGTAGCGACCTTCCAGCTTCTGCGCCAGACGCAAACCGATATTGCCACCGCCCGCAATGATGATTCGCCGATAGGCCACTTCCAGGCGGCGCAGCTCACCCATCACGGCGCGGATATCCGCTTTGGCCGCAATAAAAAACACTTCGTCATCCACTTCAATCACTGTGGAACCGGTCGGCATAATGGCGCGATCACGGCGATAAATAGCCGCCACGCGGGTATCCACGTTGGGCATATGCTCGCGCAGAAAGCGCAATTCCTGACCCACCAGCGGACCGCCGTGATAGGCCTTCACGGCCACCAGCTGCACTTGCCCACCGGCAAAATCGAGCACTTGCAGAGCGCCGGGATGTTCAATCAAGCGAAAAATATAATCCGATACCAATTGCTCGGGACTGATCAGCACATCAATCGGAATAGCGTCGTTATCAAACAAGGTGCGGTTGGTGAGATAGGCGGTGGCTCTTACCCGCGCAATTTTGGTGGGCGTGCGAAACAGGCTGTGGGCAACCTGACAGGCAATCATGTTGGTTTCATCATTATTGGTCACTGCCACCAGCATATCGGCATCCTCGATACCCGCCTGCTGCAACACATCCGGATGGGACGCTGGCCCGTTGATCACGCCAATATCCAACCGGTCGCGCAAATCACGCAGGCGCGTTTCGTCGGTGTCTACGACCGTGATGTCGTTAGCCTCGCTGGAGAGGTTTTCGGCCAGGCTGCTGCCCACCTGACCGGCCCCGAGAATAATGATTTTCATAATTACACCTTGCGCAAGCGTGCGTAATAAAACCCGTCGTGGCCATCAATAGCTGGCAAGAGTTGTCGGCCACAGGGTTGCGCGATACCCCAGGTTACTGACAAGAGATCGCTAGCGGCATCGGTTTGGCGCTCAAGAAACTGTTCTACAACCCGGGTATTTTCAGCGGGCATAATCGAACAGGTGGCATAGAGCAAAATGCCACCGGGTTTGAGCAGCGGCCACAAACCATCGAGCAGCTTGCCCTGCAACTGGGCCAATCGTTCGATATCTTGCGGCGTGCGCAACTGTTTGATATCCGGGTGGCGGCGAATAATCCCGGTCGCCGAACAGGGCGCATCCAGCAGAATACGGTCAAATAACTGGCCATCCCACCAGCCGGCAGGGTCGCTGGCATCGGCGCAAAATAAACGTGCCGACAGCTGCAAGCGCGCCAGATTTTCTTTGACGCGCTGCAGCCGGCGCTCATCCGCGTCCAGTCCGACCACTTCTGCGAGGCCGGGCTCTTGCTCCAGAATATGCCCGGTTTTTCCACCAGGGGCGCAACAGGCATCCAACACCCGCTGCCCGGGCGCCAGCGCCAGTAATTCCGCACTGAGTTGGGCCGCTTCATCCTGAACCGTCACGCCGCCTTCTGCAAATAGCGGCAAGGTACGCGGATCGGTGGGCCGATCAAGGGTAATGCCTGCCGGACTAAAAGAAGTGGGTCGCGCTGCTTGATCCACACGCGCCAATAGGTCGAGATACTCAATGCGGCTTTGGTGGCGTGGGTTGAGGCGGAGCGTAAACGGGGGGTGTGCATTATTGGCCGCAAAAATAGCCGCTGACTGTGCTGGCCAAGCTTGGTTGATACTTTTTAATAACCATTGCGGATGGGCCGAGTCAAACACGGGATCTTGCTGCAAGCGTTCAGTCAGCGTGTCTTTCTCGCGCTGAAAGCGCCGCAACACGCCATTGACCAACTTCGTAGCCCACGGCTTTTTTATCTGGCGGGCAACTTCAACGGTTTCTCCGATGGCCGCGTGATCGGGAATACGGGTAAACAGCAACTGGTACAACCCCAACAACAGCATCGCCTGGACATCGCTATCTTTACCGCGCAGGGGTTTGTCCAATAATTGCTGGAGGTACAGATCCAGCCGCGGCTGCCAGCGCAGGGTACCAAAACAGAGCTCCTGCAAGAGTGCCCGCTCGGACTCGGCAACTTTGGTTTGAAAGATAGGCAGGGCGCTGGACAGCGAACCCTGCTGGCGCAGAATCTGCCCGATAAGCTGTGCCGCGGCGGTACGCGCGCCCAGCGCCATCAGACCGGTAGCTCCAAGGTCTGGCCGATGGTAAAGAGCTGCGGATGACCGCGTAACACATCCTCCGCCGGCAGCGCCACTTTACCCGGCAACTGTAACCGTTGCAGTAATAAGCTGCCGGTTCCGCAGCCAACAAGCACGCCGCCGCTGCTGACTGCGATCACTGAACCCGCCGGCCCGGCAGTCGCTTCGGCTTGCGCCTCCCATACCCGGATACGCTCAGTGCTGTCCGTGCGGCACGTAAAAGCGATGGGATAGGGATTAAATGCCCGCACCTTGCGCGCCAGTACGTCGGCAGGCAAGCGCCAATCCAAAAGGGCTTCATCTTTATGTAACTTGGCGGCGTAACAGCTTTGGCTGTCATCCTGCTGTTCGGGCGTAGCGGTCCCGCGCGCCAGATCATCCAGCGCTTGTAACAGCGCCGGCGCACCCAGCGTCAGCAGACGATCATGCAAACTGCCGCCAGTATCGTCCGGCAGAATGGGACACTCGGCTTTTACCACCATATCCCCGGTATCCAGCCCCACATCCATTTGCATAATGGTCACGCCAGTTACGGTATCGCCAGCTTCGAGAGCACGCTGAATCGGCGCAGCGCCGCGCCAGCGGGGCAAGAGTGAAGCGTGGACGTTGATACAACCCAGACGAGGAATATCTAAAACGGCTTTAGGTAGCAGCAAACCATAGGCTACCACCACCATAATGTCGGCCTGCAGCGCTTCAAGCTCCGCCTGGGCTGAAGGATCTTTCAGGGAAAGAGGCTGATAAACAGGCAGCTGATGGGCCTGCGCCAAGGCTTTGACCGGGCTGGCACTGAGTTTTTTGCCGCGCCCCGCCGGGCGATCCGGCTGCGAATAAACCGCGATAATGTTGTGGTGGCTGTCGAGCAATGCCTGCAAATGATGAGCGGCAAATTCCGGTGTGCCGGCAAAAACAATGCGCAGTCCAGCGGAAGAAGAAGCTGAGGTCATGGGTAACCTGATTGGCTGGTAAATGGATAATAAAGCTAATCAAAAAGGCCTGATTAAAATCAGGCCTCCGCGCGGTGTTTCTTTTCCAGTTTCTTGCGAATACGGGAACGCTTAATGGGTGAAACATAATCCACAAAAAGTTTGCCATTTAAATGATCCAGCTCGTGCTGGATACACACCGCGAGCAGCCCTTCCGGCTCCAGGGTAAAAGACTCACCGTCACGATCCAGCGCTGTCACCCGGATACGCTTGGGACGCGTCACGCTTTCGAAGAATCCGGGCACCGATAAACAGCCTTCGTCGTAATCCTGGAAGCTGTCATCGAGTACCGTAATTTCCGGATTAATAAATACCAGCGGCTGGGATTTATCCTCCGTCACATCGATCACCACCACGCGCTCGTGGACATTCACCTGAGTCGCGGCCAAACCGACACCCGGTGCCTCGTACATGGTTTCGAACATATCGTCGACCAGACGCCGGATACGGTCGTCCACCACAGCGACCGGTTTCGCCACTGTACGCAGACGCGGATCGGGAAATTCGAGTATTTCTAATATCGCCATAGCTTGTGACAAACTTCTAGTAAATAGACAATAGCCGCTGCTAACATGATGAACGCACTGGATTTACAGGGTGCGCCTGCAAGCAAGGCGGACACTTTGGGCTATTATACCGTATTAGGCCAGCGACGAACTCCTCAGGCCAATAAAAACAGGAACGGTTTATATGAAAAAAATAATGTTAGCGGCGCTCGCTGTGTCACTCATCAGCTTCTTCAGCTGGGCCGACCAAGGTTTACTGAGATCCGGGCACCCCGGTGAATACACCGTCCGCAAAGGCGATACCCTGTGGGACATCTCCAACACTTTTTTAAACTCGCCCTGGATGTGGCCAGAAATCTGGCACGTTAACCCGCAGATCGAAAATCCTCACCTCATTTATCCCGGCGATGTAATCCGCCTGATCTATCTCGATGGGTCTCCGCGCCTGACCCTCGAAAGAACGGTCAAGCTGGCTCCCGGCTCGGCGACCAAACTTGAGCCGAGCATCCGGGTATTGCCTAACGAGTCCGCCATTCCGGCGATTCCACTCGATCGTGTGGACAGTTTCCTGTCCCGCAGCCGTATTGTCGGCGTTGGCGAATTGGAAGCAGCGCCTTACATTTTGGCCGGTGAGGAGAAACGCCTGGTGGTGGGTGCTGGTGATCGCGCTTATGCCCGTGGTCAATTTGCCGAACTCACTAACTACGGCGTCTTCCGCAAGGGTGATATTCTGAAGGACCCGATTACCCGAGAGGTACTGGGTATTCACGCTTTGAGCATCGGTGCTGTGAGCGTGCGTGACATCAAGGGTGACGTAGCCACCTTATCCGTCATCCGCAGCAACGAAGAAATTCGCCTGGGTGATCGCCTGTTACACAGTGAGGACCGGGCGGTCGACTCCACCTTTTATCCCAGCGCGCCCGACCGTGACGTCGAAGGGCTTATTTTGGCGGTTGAAAGTGGAGTAAGCCAGGTCGGCAAGATGAGCGTGGTGATTCTCAATCGTGGTGAACGCGAAGGCCTGGTCGTGGGTAACATCCTTGCCATTCACAAACAAGGTGAACTGGTAAGCGACCGTATCGGCGGTGGCCGGGTACAGCTACCGGACGAGCGCGCCGGTTTGTTGATGATCTTCCGTACCTTCGAAAAAACCTCGTTTGGCCTGGTGCTGGAGGCTGATCGCCCCCTGGCTGTGAGCGACAAAGTGCGCAATCCCTGATCACCGCCCCTTTTTTGCACCAAGCGGATCACAAGGGATGTGATCCGTGAGGGACCAAGCCTCTTTCAAGGATGAAACATGGACGAAAATCTCCAGGCAACGGTGCTTTTACAACACCTCCCCGGCCTCGGCCCGGCGCGTTACTGGCGCCTGCTTGAGTGCTTTTCCAGCCCCCGACAAGTGCTGCAGCAATCCGCCCACGAACTGCATTTATTCCTGCCCGAGGAGGCGCGCGCCGTGTTGGCTGAGTACCAGCAACGAGGCCCAGCCAGCGCTCTCGGCCAAAAGCTGTTACGCGATCTCGACTGGCTCGATGCTCATCCCGATGTTCATCTGATCGATTTTAATCACCCCTCCTATCCCCAGTTATTACAGGAAGTGGCACGTCCACCGGCGCTGCTGTATGTCAAAGGTAATCAGGCGTGTTTGAGCTTTCCGCAATTGGCGATTGTCGGCAGCCGCAACCCAACCCCGGGCGGACGCGATAATGCCTTTGCCTTTGCACGTTATCTGGCCGCCCACGGATTTACCATCACCAGCGGACTCGCATTGGGTATCGATGGCGCCGCGCATCAAGGCGCATTAGCCGCCGCGGGTCACACCATCGCTGTTTTTGGCACGGGTATTGATCGGATTTATCCCTCTCGTCACCGCCAATTAGCCGAGCAAATCCTTGCCGAAGGCGGCGCGTGGGTGAGCGAATTTCCACTGGCAACCCGCTCCCATGCCGGTAACTTTCCGCAGCGCAACCGCCTGATCAGCGGTTTAAGCCTGGGCACCTTAGTGGTTGAGGCGGCCGTGCAGAGCGGCTCCTTGATTACCGCGCGCCTTGCCTTGCAGCAAAATCGCGAAGTCTTTGCCATCCCCGGCTCTATTCATAATCCGCTGGCACGCGGCTGCCATCATCTGATCCGCGAAGGCGCCACCCTGACGGAAACGGGGGAAGATATAGTGGCGCAGCTTGGTGGTTTGTTAGCATTTAAACAGGAAGAATCGCGCAACAAGCCCAGCACACAAAACAAACCCAACGCACCAAAAAGTGGGAAGGAACCACCATCTGACGCCTCCACAGTGCCTCATCTTGATAAGGACGAACAGGCGTTACTCGCCAATGTAGGATTTGATCCGACGCCCTTTGAAACCTTGGTAGAACGCAGCGGCTTGTCCGCCGGTCAACTATCCGCGCAACTGATGGGCCTTGAGCTGAAAGGTGCAATCTGTGCGACTTCCCAGGGCTATTCGCGCAGAAATTAGCTCGCCATAAATCGAGAAAATCACCCGGCTTTTCTGCTGTCGGCTAAAATGCGGGAGAGAATTCACGCACCAATTCAGTGCGTAAATGACCGTAATTGCCTGGGTTTGATCTACATTATTGAGCGTCTGCCACGACTGGGGTAGATTGCGCTTCTCTTTCCGCATCCTCCGTTAAGGATTGGCTTATGACCAACTGGTCACTCAACCCGCGCATTCAACGTGCCGCGCGTTTGCTCCGTCGGGGTGGCGTTGTCGCTTATCCGACCGAAGCCGTCTGGGGACTCGGCTGCAACCCCTTCGATCCCGACGCAGTAGAATATTTGCTGACGCTAAAGCAGCGCCCCCAGAGCAAGGGACTCATTCTTATTGCTGCCTCTCTGGATCAAATTGAACCGTTTATTGATCATCTGGATGACCTCCAGCGGCAGCGCCTGAAAAACAGCTGGCCTGGCCCGGTAACCTGGCTGGTGCCCGATAATCATCGCGCGCCGCCTGCCATCACCGGTGATTTTGATACGCTCGCCCTGCGCGTCACCGGCCATCCCATTGCTGCGGCGTTATGCCGCGCTTTTGGCGGGCCTATCGTGTCGACGTCGGCAAATATTCAGGGACGGCCGCCGGCGCGTACGCGGTTGGATGTACGCCGCTATTTTCGCAATGCACTAGACGCCATGACGCCCGGAGAGGTTGGCGATCAGTCCCGGCCCTCCGAGATTCGCGATCTGGTCAGCGGCCAGATTGTTCGCCCCGGCTAGGGCGGACGCGATAGAATAGACCCCTTTCGCCACATCTTTGTCATCTTCTCAGAGTAACCTATTCCCATGACCCGAGACCTCACTGCCCCCGATAAGGACGCTGTTAAAGCTTACCTGCTCGATTTACAGGACCGCATCTGCGCGGGCCTGGCTGGCGCAGACGGCGGCGCCGCCTTTGTTGAAGAAAACTGGAACCGGGAGGAAGGCGGGGGCGGACGCTCACGCGTTCTGTCCGAAGGCGCGGTGATCGAAAAAGGCGGGGTGAACTTCTCACACGTCTACGGCGGCCAGATGCCCGCCTCGGCCACTGCCCATCGCCCTGAACTTGCCGGTCGCGGCTTTGAAGCGATGGGCGTCTCGCTGGTTATTCACCCGCGCAATCCCTATGTGCCCACCAGCCATGCCAACGTGCGGTTTTTTATCGCCGAGAAAGAGGGGGCCGATCCGGTGTGGTGGTTTGGTGGTGGCTATGACCTGACACCTTATTACGGTAACGAAGCAGACTGCCAGCACTGGCACCGCACCGCGCGCGCTGCCTGCGCACCCTTTGGCGACGATATTTATCCGCACTTCAAACAATGGTGCGATGAATATTTTTTCCTCAAGCATCGCAACGAAGCGCGCGGTGTAGGCGGACTTTTTTACGACGATTACAACGCGCCAGGATTTACCGACAGTTTCGGTTTAACCCGCGCCATCGGGGACAGCTACCTCGATGCGTACCTGCCCATTATTAATCGCCATAAAAATACCCCTTACGGTGAACGCGAGCGGAATTTCCAACTCTACCGTCGCGGCCGTTATGTGGAATTTAATCTGGTTTACGATCGCGGCACACTCTTCGGCCTACAAACCGGCGGCCGCACCGAGTCTATTTTGATGTCCTTACCCCCGCTGGTGCGCTGGGACTACAACTGGCATCCCGCGCCCGGCACTGCGGAAGCAGAGCTTTACGAAACATATTTGCCAGTGCGCGATTGGGTTTGATCGCGCACTGCTCGCTTGTTAATCATCGGAAACATTATGACTGATCAGTACGCCGTATTTGGTAATCCTATCGTCCACAGTAAATCCCCCCACATTCATCGCCAGTTTGCCGAACAGACTGCCCAGGATATGAGCTACACCAAACAACTGGTGAGTGAAGATGGCTTTGACAACGCCGCCAGTGAGTTTTTTCTTCAGGGCGGCAAAGGTCTCAATGTCACGGTTCCGTTCAAACTGGATGCTTATAGTTTTGCCGGCCGCCTAACCCCGCGTGCGCGTCGCGCCGGTGCGGTAAATACGCTCGCGCTCCAGGGTGATGGCGTGGTACTGGGCGATAACACAGACGGGATCGGCATGATCCACGACATGCACAATCTCGGCTGGGTCTTACGCGGCAAGCGCGTGCTGGTGTTGGGAGCGGGCGGGGCGGTGCGCGGTATACTCCAGCCTTTGCTGGAAGAAGAGCCAGCTTATGTGATTATCGCCAATCGAACGGTACATAAAGCCGAGCAGCTGGCAAAAGGCTTTCATGATGCAGGGGATGTACGCGCGTCGACTTATGAAGACCTGGCCGGGCAAAAAGTCGACCTGGTCATTAACGGTACCTCTGCTAGCCTTAACAATGCATTGGTACCCCTGCCTGATGATTTGTTGGCTGAAGGCGCGTGCTGTTACGACATGATGTACGGCCCAGAACCCACGATATTTTTACAGTGGGCACAGGCACATGGTGCTGCGCACCTAGCTGATGGTCTGGGTATGCTGGTTGGACAAGCGGCCGAATCGTTTTATCTGTGGCGGCAGATTCGCCCCGAAGTGATGCCGGTGATCAATGCCATCAGACGCCAGTTAAACGAAAAAAAGTAACCGCAACCTAAGACTCAACAACCCAAGAGGAGGCTTATTATCAGCGTGTGAACACGCACAGACCTTGATAGAGTGGCGCTTTAGTGTGCGATAAATGGACGTGCAATTCATTAAAACCTGAGGACTTGGCTATGGCACTTACAGCAACTGATCCAATCAAAATTTTATTTGCGATTTTGCTTCCTCCTCTCGGAGTCTTCCTGGAGGTAGGCTTAAAAGGTCACTTCTGGTTAAACATCTTGCTGACATTGTTTGGCTTTATTCCCGGCATTATTCACGCACTCTACGTTATTTTGAAGCACTGATAGCGCAGCCGATTTAAGCTGCATGGGTTGGCTTATCACCGTGCAGCTTTCTGCTCTCGCTTTTCGATTTGTGTTCTCGTGCTTTTAGTAGCTCTCGCCTTTATTTTTTGCTTTCGCTTTTATTTTTCTCTCTCGTCTGGGCTTTCTGCTCTCACCGCTTTTTATGGTCGCCCTTACTTTAAGGGTTGCTACTTTCCCAAATACCTCACACGGTCAGCTTAACGAGATCACGGCGTCTGGGCTGGGATGGAATCTGGAAATTCCGAATATTGCGGCAGCTCATCATTAATCACATACCACTCCGGCTTTTCTTTTACCCAGATATGACTGCTGATAGTTACCTCCGGCTCAAAATCAAGTAGCCCCAGACGAATGCGCAACTGCTCCGGCTTTGCTTTCAACTGCACATAAATTGGCGCGTGGCAGTGGGCACAATAGAAACGCACCTTGCCCGGACTGGACTCATACGTGGCCATTGCCTCCTGTCCCTTTAGCAGACGAAAGTCTTGCGCGTCTACCATAGCGACGGATGAAAACGCGGAGCCATTTAATTTTCTACAAGTCCCGCAATAGCAGAGGTTTACCTTGCCCAACGCTTTCGGCACCGCAAATTGTACGGCACCACAATGACAGCTTCCGGTATTCAATGTTGCTGCTCCTCTTCCGTCTTAAGCCAAACGGGTTATACGAAAAATAAAGTGTATGAGACGTTACACTTTTCCAATAATTAACGCGGCGTTCACGCCCCCAAAACCAAAGCCATTGCACAGTGCGTAGTTGATTTCATGATGACGGGAAACCTTAGGCACCAAGTCCAGACCAGCCATACCTTCGTCAGGATGATCAAGATTAAGTGTGGGCGGCAGTTGATTATTGATAACCGCCAATGCAGAAAAAATACTTTCAATTCCACCGGCTGCGCCCAGCAGATGTCCGATCGCTGATTTGGTGGAGGAAATCGGAATACTGCCCAGGGCATCGCCAAAAACATTACGCAGAGAGGCAATTTCGGCATTGTCACCTACGGGTGTCGAAGTCGCATGAGCGTTGACGTAATTGATGGCACCGGGTTGCAGTTGCGCCATGTTCAACGCCGTGCGCACCGCGGCGGCGGCACCCGCACCATCCTCGGGTCCCGAGGTAAGGTGGTGAGCATCAGCACTGGTGCCATAGCCTTCAATGATTGCCAGCGGTGTCGCGCCGCGCGCCAGCGCATGCTCAAGCGTTTCAATTACCATGATGCCGGAGCCTTCTCCCATGACAAAACCATCGCGCCCGCGATCGAACGGCCGCGAGGCAGCAGTGGGATCATCACTCACCGTGGACAGCGCGCGTAACGCATTAAAGCCCGCCAGGGACAGTGGATCGATGCAGGCCTCGGTGCCCCCAACCACGGCGACCCTGGCTTCACCACTGCGAATCATGCGCATGCCGTCACCAATAGCCTGAACACCGGCCGCACACGCCGTAACCGGGCATCCCAAAGGGCCTTTGAAACCGTATTTAATGGAGATATTACCCGCGGCGAGATTCGCCAAAAACGCCGGCACGGTAAAGGGGGATAAGCGTTTATAACCGCGGGTAGCCATTACCTGTTGCGCCAGGGTGATGGTGGTGAAGCCGCCGATCCCGGTAGCAATCACGGTTGCCGTGGCCTGCTGATCCGCTTCATTAGCAGGAAACCAGTTGGCCTGGCTCAATGCTTCCTGGGCAGCGGCCAGGGCGTAGACCGTAAATAGATCAAGTTTTTTGCGCTCTTTAGGTTCGACCAGCGCATCAATATCAAACCCTGCTTGTGCATCCTGTTCGATATCAGGCACTAAACCGGCAACTTTGATAGGGAAATCAGTAGTATCAAAGCGATCGATAAATTTGATGCCGGATTGCCCGGCGATCAAGCGCTGCCAAATCGGCTTGATGCCACAGCCCAAAGGACTGACGGCGCCCATGCCAGTGATAACGATGGGTGACTTCATAACGGCTCCGTGTGAAAACTGCTTTATTGATTATTCGCACCACAATAACGCCTATCTTAATAGGATCAAGATAAACTTTCTGCGGCGGGGATTGCGTCAGCCATTATCCAGGTGATTTCGGGTCCGTAATAATGGGCGCAACGGAGGGGGAATAGTACTGACCATGAAGCAATAAAAACACATTAAAACTACGCGCAGCCGAAAAAAATTAAATCACGGTATGCAATCCGTTGAGCCAGCTAAAGTTGCCGGTATTGTTCGACCGATAGATGGCCTGGTCATTATTTGTTAAACCATAAATGGATAGGTACCACGCTCACCATTAATCCATTCAGATGTCGGATCCAACGGCTCCACGGCTTGGGTTTCATCGATGTGCACTACCGCATCAAACTGGTCGGCCATGCGGGTGCGTAGATAGTGGCTCGCCATTTCACGCTGCGGTAAATAGATAACACCGATGGCTCGCTGCCAGCGAGATTGACGTAAGTGTTGGACGGCACGGCCGTTTAACGGCAGGAAAAAATCTTTTAATTGCGTGCGATGGAATACATCTTCGACGCTGTCGGCCATAGCAGCGCGCATCCGCTTGCGCTCCACCAAGCCGTCCCAACTAGATGCTGCAGTCACCGTGCCGCTGTAGGTTGTAAAGCCGATAATTGCACAGGCGTTACCGTAACGAGCACGGGCGAGCTGTCCAAGATTATGTTCACCGCGCAAATTCATATCCGTCGCACGGGCATCACCCAAATGAGAGTTGTGTGCCCACACGGCAATGCGTGCAGGACGTGTCAACCGGCCGGATAAATGTTGATGTAAATTATCCAGCGTCTCCATCATGTGGCTGTCACGCAGATTCCAGGTGTTGAGGCGATCATCAAACATAGTACGGTAATAACTTTCGGCGGCGGTAACGAGCCGGGCGTTCTGTTCGGCTTCAAAGAATTCGTCTTCCGCTTGCTGAACACACTCTTGCTCACCCGTAACGCGGGTGTAGGAAAACGCTTGCTCACGCAGTGCCAGGAGTTGTTGTACCACTTCCTCTTCGCAGGATTTTTGTTGACCGAGACTCACGCCATAACCGTAATGTTGCTCCTGACCTAAATGTTCCAGACAACCATAATTAAC
>CAYTQQ010000018.1:14642-17344 GCA_964440135.1 uncultured Cellvibrionaceae bacterium
GGCCAATCGCCTTCGATAGCAATCGCATTAAGTCCGTGATCGAGGATAAGCCGCTTGGAAATATCTGCCCGCGCCTGATAAAACTCCTGGGTGCCATGAGTGGACTCTCCCAGGAGTACAAAAGATTTTTTCGATACCATTTTTATCAGCGGTGCATAATCAGCCGGAAGGTCTTTTAAAGGCTGTGCCGTTTGACGAATAACATCGTCAATGGTGCTGGCAATTTGCGAAAGTGACATAAGCAGCATCTCCGTGAGCTGGACAACATTATTATTGTTCGCCTTTCACAGTACTTGCCTGATGCGTGCATGGGTGTGCAGCAGTCAGATATCCATATCCTCGCAAATTTCCTTTGCGATATACGCCAAGTTCCGCAATGGCTGCCTGGGTACCTGAACGGCCAAGCAGCATCAGCATCTGCCGCCGAGAACGATTTTTGCGCCGTCCGTTACGACCAGGCACTGCCTACAACACCCGGTTAATTTGAATCCTGAGCTGAGGTACCAGAATACTCTTAGATGCGCTAATCCGGCCGGGTTCCCGAGCCGGTCATACATCTATCAATGATAGTGCTTACAACACTGCACGATCGCTTGGGCTGACTCCGCGTCGTCACATTTATCGGCAATATCGGCAACGCTGACGATCCCTACCAAGTCTTTACTCTCCGGATTATTCAACACGATCAGGCGCTGGACCTGTTGCTCCCGCATATTTTTCAATACCGATTTGATGTCGTCATCTGCAAAGCAGTAAAGCACTTCCGGCGCAAGAATTTCGGTCACCTTATCGTTGGGATTGATGCCGTCGGCAACCGCCCGAATCGTGATATCACGGTCGGTTAACAGGCCGATTAATTTGTCATTCTTTTGAATGGGCATAACACCACTTTCATACTTCCGCATGCTCAGCGCAGCATCGCGAATGGTGGCGTCAGCCGCTAACACTTCCGGACGAGGTGACATAACGTCTCTTACTTGCATGATGAGTTCCTCCGCAATGGCTCTGGTCGCGGTGTGCAACCTATTACCTGGGAAGTAAATCAAGCAAAGTCCAAGCCAGCCGATTTTTGTTGTCTTATATGCCGCCCATCTGAAAAGACACCGATCACAACGCCAAATGCAGCAACAGGATTGTAAAAACGATTTTATTTTGTACAAACGACAGGCCGCGCTGACTAGTCACCCAATAAACCTAACTGCCACCAAATAAATCTAACTGACTGGTCTGCGCATTTTTCGCCACAGGCACCGAGAGCGGCTTTTTAAATCGCGAGACATCCAGTGTGCTGAAACGCTTACTGCGGCTGATACCCAAACGCTGAACCGCTTTGCGAAAACGCTGTTGAAACAAATCTGCCCATATGCCTTCGCCGCGCATGCGCGTAGCAAAATCTGCGTCGTAATCTTTGCCGCCGCGCATAGCACGTATGCAGTTCATTACCCGGTCGGCGCGCAGTGGAAAGTGTACTTCCAGCCATTGCTGAAATAACGGGTTAACCTCCCAGGGCAAACGCAACACGGTATAACCCGCCGCAGTGGCGCCAGCATCGACCGCCGCGGCCAATACATTTTCAAGCTCCTGTTCGGTGATAAAGGGAATAATAGGTGCAACGCTTACCGACACCGGAATTCCGGCGTCGGCCAAACGACGAATCGTTTGCAAACGGCGAGCAGGCGAAGCAGCGCGCGGCTCAAGTGTGCGCGCTATAGCGTGATCCAGCGTAGTGATCGTGATCGCCGCTACCGCTTGTTGCTTAGCGGCCATGTCGGCGAGCAAATCGATATCCCGTTCAATCAGCGACGATTTGGTAATCATTCCCACGGGATGTTCGCACTCGCGCAGCACTTCCAACACCTGGCGCGTCAACTGGAGCTTACGATCACACGGCTGATAGGCGTCGGTATTAACCCCGAGTGCAATCGCGCTGGGCGTATAGGATTTACTCGCTAATTCACGGCGCAGTAATTCAGCAGCATTCATCTTCGCGTATAAACGCGTCTCAAAATCCAGTCCGGGCGAAAGCCCCAAGTACGCGTGAGTAGGCCGGGCGAAACAGTAAATACAGCCATGCTCGCAGCCGCGATAAGGATTGAGCGAGACACTGAAAGGTAAATCCGGAGAGGTGTTACGGCTCAGAATCGTCTTGGCAGTTTCGGGCGTTACTAAGGTTTTGGTCGCCAGTGCGTGGCCCGCTTCGTCTTCGTCGTGCCACCAGCCGTCATCTACCTGTTCTGTGATTTGCGTTTCAAACCGACCGGCCAGATTAGTAACCGCGCCCCGACCTTTGTGCGCGGTAAGTGGCGCCACAATCCAGGGTTCCGGCTCAATAAATTCATCCTCAACGGCCATAGCTACACCAATACTGTATTAACATACAGCATTGTGCGTGAGCCGAAAACAGGTGGTCAAGTAGATTTACGCAGAACCGTTCCAGCTTTACAGCATTAATACAAACGCATAGTGTCACGGGACTTTATTACTCTGAATACCTTGTCGAGATATTGTAAATTCAAGTATTGCGCAGGCTTGGCGGCTGGCTGGCGCGTCAACGGCGTCACTTAATTAACCACAATTCGGGTAATTTGCTTCACGTCAATTAACCCGGAGTCACGAAAGATGGACATGAAAGCAAAATCTTCACTCATCAGAAAATATCGCACCGAGCGTCTTTGGTCACAAGAACAATTGGCAGAAATGAG
>CAYTQQ010000018.1:17444-41341 GCA_964440135.1 uncultured Cellvibrionaceae bacterium
TCAGAAAATATCGCACCGAGCGTCTTTGGTCACAAGAACAATTGGCAGAAATGAGCGGCCTGGGGTTGCGCACCATCCAAAGACTTGAAGCGCGTGGAAGTGGCTCCCTGGAGTCGATCAAAGCTTTAGCGGCTGTTTTTGAAGTAGACCCTGACACCTTGTTTTGGCGCGATGGTGCTTACCAAACGTATAAGCATAAGCAGTGGGGCTTTGTTACCTTGATGGGCATACCACTCATTATGTGTATTGTGCTGGTATTTAGCGATCAGCTCGTAGCAATACCACCGGCAGGCATGGGCGCACTATTTGGTCTTCTCACTCTGGTTGGCATCGCCTTCAGCTCGATGACCATCGAGGTCAATGAAAGCGAGATCAATTGGTACTTCGGCCCAGGTGTCTTTAGAAAAAGCTTACCGCTAGAAGAAGTCAACCGCTGCAAAAAAGTAAAAAATCCGATTTGGATGGGCTTCGGCATTCACGCCTACGGCACCGGATGGATCTACAATGTTTCAGGATTGTGGAGCGTTGAAATTGAACTTAAAGGCGGGGCATTTATTCGGCTTGGCACTGATGAGCCTAATTATCTCGCTCAGGCGATAGAAGATGCTAAGGATAATGTGCAGGTTTGAATCAAGGCTGGGATTACAGGCTTACTGGATATTTTGAAAATATGGGTAGTAACTGGCCAGCTTGCTTAAGTTCAGCCAAGACGGCCCTGGCATTGATGCAGGATTTTAGTACGGCGACAGTCTCCAAGGCCGCGGCTGGCGGTAGCGGAGGCAACTGATTATAGGGTTGTGTCGGATCGAACATTTGCGAGTCCACTATGGCATCTCATGTTTAAAATAAGCCGGAATTTCGACATGGATTAGAGGATATGTCGATTGGATGTACACATCCAGTAGAGATGTTGATAAAACACAATTTTTTCGACATGAGAACAGGTGGTACACTCCTTCTCCAGATCCGCGACTTCCTCCTGATGTCATCAATACACACTTCTTCGAAAGATCAAGATTGCTATAAGAGCTGCCATGGATTCCCTTTCCCAACTTGCCTTAGGTTCCGCCGTCAGCATAGCGGTGATGGGTCGTCGTACGACATTATGGAAGGCGGCGTTGGTCGGCGCCGTGTTCGGCACTCTGCCTGATCTTGATGTGCTGATTGATCATGGCGATCCGATTCGCAATATGACGTTTCATCGCGCCGAAAGTCATGCGCTGTTTTATCTCACGCTTGCATCGCCCCTGCTTGCCTGGCTGACCGCAAAAGTCCTCGGCGAGCTACAGCAAATCAAACGCTGGTGGTTAGCCATCTGGCTTACGTTGATAACTCACGCGTTACTCGATTTTATGACGATCTACGGCACCCAGCTGGCGCTGCCGTTTACCGATACGCCGTTCGGTGTGGGCAGTATTTTTATCATTGACCCGCTGTATACCCTGCCGCTATTAATCGGTTTGATTGGTACACTGGCGCTGCATCGGCGTCACGGATTCCGCTGGAATACGCTAGGCCTAAGCCTCAGTACGTTTTATCTCGTGTGGGGCATGAGCGCACAACACTACGTTAAGTCTGTGGCCGAGAATGTGTTAGTGGCCGAACAGCAAGAGGCCCAACAGCTGTTAGTTACAGCGACCGCGTTTAACTCTTTGCTTTGGCGGGTAGTGGTAGTTACGCCGGATGAATATCTGGAAGGATTTTATTCGCTGCTGGATAAAGAAGCGCACATCGACTTTCGCCATTACCCGCGTGGCACCGAGCTGCTAACAGCCGTGCAGGGAAATTGGGAGGCGGAGCGCATCATGTGGTTCAACTGGGGGTTTTATAAACTCAGCGAGGCAGAGGATCAACTGATCATCAGTGATTTACGCATGGGGCAAGAACCGCATTACAGTTTTAATTTTGTGATTGCTGAGCGCGTGAATAGTGAGTGGGAATTTGTTACGCCCATCCATAAAAATGAAAATCCGGATCTGTCGGTGGCGCTTGACTGGCTCTGGCAGCGGATGTGGGGCAACCCCCTGTCACCACCTTGGCTTTAGCAATTTCACGCACTCACACTAAACCCACACTGCGCGCCTGCTTGATCACCTGCGCACCCGGATGAATCAGAAACTGGCTCAATAGATTTGCCAGGGCCTGTGGGTCAAGCATCGGCACGGCGTAATAACCACGCTTCATTTTTACCGCATTGATCGTTGGATCAGTCCCATTAATCACGGTAAAGCCGCTGAGCTGATAGGCTTGTAGCGTTACGCTTTCTGGTGGCTCATCCACCAGCTGTACCGCTAAATGCGGCGCGGTTCTATTAGCCAAACACAACACCTCCAACTTACTCTTCACCGTTACATAATCTTGCAGTTTGAGTGTTTTTATTAACGCCTGGTCGCGTAGCATCAGCCCGTCCAAGGTTACTGCAACGCTGGCTGAAGCAAAGATACTGCGGGCATGTAAGATCGCCAATGTATGAATCAGCAAGCGAATATTTTTGTGTTTAAGTATCAGCAATGGTGCCGTGGTGGCGACTGAAGACGGTGGCAGTTGCGTGTTGTGCCGCACACAGGCGGCGGTGCGATGGATCACACGGTGAGTAAATGCAGCGTTTACATCCCGAACTTGAGGCACATGCTCGCCGCCGGCTTGAGCAACCGTAGCTGTCCTGGAAATAACAGGAGTTGCCTCTGAAATAATAGGGATCGCTTGGGAAATAATAGGAGCTGTCCGGGAAATAACAGGAGCGTGATTACGCGCGAGCATCTTACTGAGCAACATAGCGACTCCCTCATCAATCTGAAATGAATAGCTCGATACTAGAACTCACCCGCTGTCGCGTCTGTATAAATTTGTAACGGTAATAGATGCTAGAATCTACGCCTTTACCGTCCAACAGAAGAAGTGGTTTTATGCGCGGAATGCACAACGAAAGACTCCCTGGTCCGGCGGATACCACCCTGGTAAAAACCGATCTGCGCCAAACGCTGCGCTATATGTGGCCGTATTTATGGGACTTTAAAGGCCGCGCGCTGCTTGCTGTAGTGGCACTTTTGGCAGCCAAGGGCGCTACCTTATTAATGCCCTGGGCGCTCAAGCATATCGTCGATGGCGTAGATGCCAGCCTTCATCCCACGCTCACTTTACCTCTCGCATTTATTTTGTTTTACGGCAGCTTGCGTTTTGCCAGCGTCTTCTTCAGCGAATTGCGCGATGCCCTGTTCAGTCGGGTTACCGAGCACGCCTTGCGACAAATCAGCTTGCGGGTTTTTCGTCATCTGCATCAACTTGAGCTGGCCTTTCATCTGGAACGCCAGACCGGCGGGATCAGCCGTGATATTGATCGCGGCACGAATGGCATCAGTACTTTGATGCGCTTCTTGATGTTCAACATCGTGCCAACGCTGTTTGAAATTTTAATGGTCAGCGCGATTTTTGTGGTGGCATTTTCCTGGTGGTACGGGGTTATTACGCTGGTTGCGGTGACTATTTATGTTGGCTTTACAGTGGTGACGACAGAATGGCGCAATCGCTTTTTACGCGAAGCTAACCAAGCGGACTCTTCGACTAATACGCGCGCTGTGGACAGTCTGATCAATTACGAAACCGTTAAGTTTTTTAACAACGAAGAGTTTGAAGCTAAAACCTATGATCACTTTTTAGCGCGCTGGGAAAGCGCGAAACTAAAAAACCGATTGTCGCTGCTCGCACTCAACTCTGGCCAGGCATTAATTATTGCGCTGGCAATCACCGCTATGATGTGGATGGCCGCTACCGGCGTGTTGAATCAGGAGATGACGCTCGGCGATCTGGCGATGGTTAACGCTTACATGATTCAACTGTTTATCCCGCTTAATTTCCTCGGCTTTGTTTATCGCGAAATCAGGCGTGCGCTGACCGACCTGGAAAATATGCTGGGCCTGTTAAAGCGCGAACCGGGGATTACCGATAAATCCAATGCCGCGCCTTTGCGTTTTTCAAAGGGTGAAATTGTCTGGTCGGATGTTAATTTTTCCTACCACCCCCAACGACCGATTTTACGCAATTTGAATCTGCATATTGAAGCCGGCACCAAAGCGGCTATTGTCGGTGCATCCGGCGCCGGTAAAAGCACCATCGCACGTTTGCTCTATCGGTTTTACGATATCAACAGCGGCAGTATTACGATTGATGGCCAGGATATTTCTCAACTCACTCTGGCCAGCTTGCGTCAGGCTATTGCGATAGTGCCGCAAGACACTGTGCTTTTTAATGCGAGTATCCGCGAGAACATTGCTTACGGTAACCCGGCGGCTGACGATGCAGCCATCGACCGCGCTATTACCATGGCGCATCTAGATAAATTTATTACCAGCCTGCCTCAGGGTGATGCAACGATGGTGGGTGAGCGCGGCTTGAAAGTATCCGGCGGCGAGAAGCAACGCATCGCCATTGCGCGAGTGCTCCTCAAAAATGCGCCCATTCTTATTTTTGATGAAGCCACCTCGGCACTGGATTCCAATTCTGAAGCCGCCATTTTGGAAGCGATGCGCGAAGTATCCAGCGGTCATACAACCATTGTGATTGCGCACCGACTTTCGACGATTGTGGATGCCGATAAGATTTTTGTGCTGGAGCAGGGACAAGTGGTAGAGCAGGGCACCCACAATCAGTTATTGCAGCAGGCTGGGCGCTATGCAGATTTGTGGGCAATGCAACAACAGGAAGATTGACAAGGCAAGAGCAGCCAGCAAGCGTACGATTAACGACTGGCTGTTTCGCTCAATTGCAAATAGAGCGCTTCGACTTTTTCGCGTGCCCAGGGTGTTTTGCGTAAAAATTTTAAACTGGATTTAATACTGGGGTCAGACTGAAAGCAGCGGATATTAATCCGCTGCCCCAATTCATCCCAGCCGTAATGGTCAACCAGCCGCTGCACCACGCGCTCAAGCGTCACGCCATGTAAAGGATTATTCGGCTGCTGCATCAACCTGACCCAGTTGTGAGGTGTTCGTTAAACCCACCATCATTTCACGCATATCGTAGCCGGTTGGACTCTGGAAGACCCGCAAGCCAAACTCCGGTAATACCGCAAAGATATGATCGAATAAATCTGACTGTATACCTTCGTAAGCAACCCACGCGGTGTTGTTGGTAAATGCGTAGATTTCCAGCGGAATACCATCAGCCCCGGAAGCCAGCTGACGCACAATCTGGGTTAAGCCATCGTGAATTTTGTCATTTGCCTTAAGATATTCAATCAAATACGCACGGAAAGTGCCTAGATTGGTCAACCGGCGGCCGTTAAGCTCATCCAGCCCACGTGCACTGTTGTCCGCTGTTATTTCTGCAAGCTTGTGCTCCATATATTCGGTTAATAGCCGTCTTTCGCGTAACCGCACCAGATCATCCTTACCGAGAAAACGCACACTGGTTGCATCAAGAAATACCGCACGCTTGATTCTTCTTCCGCCCGTTTCCTGCATCCCACGCCAGTTTTTAAACGAGTCGGAAATTAACGCATAAGTTGGCACCGTGGTAATAGTTTTATCCCAGTTGCGCACTTTAACGGTGGTGAGCGTGATATCAAAAACATCACCATCGGCACCGTATTTAGGCATCTCCAGCCAATCGCCTACCGACAGCATTTTGTTTGCCGATAATTGAATGCCCGCAACAAAACCTAAAATTGGATCTTTAAAGACCAGCATCAAGACTGCCGTCATCGCACCCAAGCCACTGAACAACAATAGCGGGGACTTACCGATGATTAATGCCAGCATCAAAATAATGACTAACGTCGAGGTAATTATTTTGATGCCCTGAAACAAACCGCCTAACGGCAGACTTTTACCTTTTTCGGAGCGCAGTGCGATTTCACGGGTTGCGTCGAGCAGCGAAAATAATGTGAGCAAGCCGAACAACAAGATCCATAAATGCGTAATCACTTCGATGAACGGCAAACTTTGCGAGCCCGGCTCCAGCCAGATGCGCGCTTGCGCAAAAAGAATAATGCCTTGCAGGGTAAGCGCCAGCCGCCGGAACAAATGGTGCTTGTTGAGTGCGATATGCCACCAGGAATCAGACGCTGCCGCCTGCTTTTCTATAAGCCGCAAAATAACGCGGTGCAATATCCAGTGAATAATTAATGAGGTCAGGATAATGACTGCAAAAATAATAGCGGTCGATA
Organism: uncultured Cellvibrionaceae bacterium; assembly: GCA_964440135.1. GTDB lineage: Bacteria > Pseudomonadota > Gammaproteobacteria > Pseudomonadales > Cellvibrionaceae > Cellvibrio. Next base: position 23,608 of record CAYTQQ010000018.1, read on the forward strand.
ATGCGGGGGTAAGCTCTAGACCCAGCGATTCAAGCCAGGCAAAAAAGGGTTCTTTCATAACAACACTATCTTTTAGATAACCAGACTAATAACAACCAACACTGCAATTAACACAAAAACCAATCCGATTATGGAGTGATTTCGATGTTGTTGTTCAACGCGCTCGCGTAACCGGGCAAGCTCATGCTCATTTAAAGAACAACAGTGTTCGCACGAGGGGTCGCTCGCTCCGCACAATAGGCCACAGCGTGAGCAGCGACGATTCTTTTTACCAATTAACGGGGGTAAGTATGCCACAGCTTACCGCTCAGCCAAAAACCGCTGCTCGAAATCAGTGGCAGGAATCGGGCGAGAGAACAGGTAACCCTGGGCATAGTCACAGCCAGCGGCGGCCAGTAGCGACCGTTGTTGCTCGGTTTCAACGCCTTCGGCAATCACTTTGATATTAAGTTTATGTGACATCACGATAATCGCTTCGCAGAGTACGGATTCGTCAGAACCCGCGCCCAGATTACGGATAAAAGATTGATCGATTTTTAAAAAATCAATTTCAAATTTTTGCAGATAAGACAGCGACGAATAGCCGGTACCAAAATCATCAAGCGCTATCTGCACACCTGCCTTATGGAAAGTGAGCAGCTTGTCACGCACCACCTGACGGGCATCGAGTAGCAGGCCCTCCGTAATTTCCAGCGTAATCGCACCGCGCCCGAGCTTGAGCTGTTCCAGATATTTAATCCAGGTCGTCGATACATCAGCCTCATCCAGAAACTGCACCGGCGATTTATTGATGCTCACGTGAATCTCGACGCCATACACATCACGCCACTGAGCCACCTGGTTAGCCGCCTCCATAAACACCCAGTTACCCAGCTCATGAATCAACCCGGTTTCTTCCGCCAACGGTATAAATTCACAGGGCGATACCAGGCCCCGCTGCGGATGCTGCCAACGCACCAGCGCCTCGGCTTTTTGAATGACGCCCGTTTGCAGATCAACAATCGGCTGGTAATACACCATCAGTTGCTGTTCGCTGAGGGCCGTACGCAGGTCGTTAATCAGGCGCATACGCTGCTGCGCGAGTTCCTGCATCTGGGGGGTAAAGTAGTGATAGCGATTGCGACCGTGATCTTTCGCGGCATACATCGCCTGATCGGCGTGCTTTAACAGCTCTTCAATATTGGCGGCATCATCCGGGTAGAGGGCAATGCCGATACTGGCCGAAATGTAGGTGGTTTCAGCGCCCAGCAAAAAAGGCTCGGAGAAGCACCGCAGAATATTTTCAGCCGCTTGTTCCACCCGTCGGGTGTCGGATACATCTGGCAAAATTATCGCAAACTCATCGCCGCCCAGACGCACCACGGTATCCATTTCCTGGACATTGGCGCGCAGTCGCTCAGCGGTTTGTTGCAAGAGCTGATCACCCACTTCATGCCCAAGGGTATCGTTAATGCCTTTAAACAAATCCAGATCGAGCAACAACAGACCGATCGATTGGCCACTATTGGTCGCTTTTTCCGTTTCTACTGCAAGATAGTCCACCATCATGCTGCGATTGGGCAGGCGGGTAAGCCGGTCGAAATTAGTTTGTTGCCAGATAATTTCTTCCGACACCGCGAGATTGTCCGCCAGGTTGTCGCGCACCAGGCGACTGACCAGCAGTTGCCCCATCAGCATGGTCGCCAGAGGATAAATGACCATCACCGGCAGCATTACCACGCTGAGCACTTCCAAGGCCAGGTCGCGCGGCAAGGCGAACATCATGCCGGCCATTGCCAGATGCACTACAACACCAAAAAAATACAGTTCGGTGCGGCTGATCTGGGCCAGCTCACCACGCCGACAGTAGCGCCAGAAGATACCGAGGCTGCCAGCACTGATAATCGTGAGCACCCCGGTGACTTCGGCAACGCCACCTTGATACAGGCGAAACAGTGTGCCCATAAGCATGGCGATCAAGGTCGGAATCAGGCCAAAAAAGAGACCGGAAATACCTAAAAGAACCGTGCGGGTATCGAAGATAATGCCGGGTTTGTAGATCCAGGGGGTGAGCATGATAACGATGGTGATCACGCCCAAAGCGACGCCGATGGGTACGCCTGGCCAAAACCCCTGAGCGCCGACCCGGTAGCGGCTGGTTAAATCATAAATAAAGACCATGGCCAGCAGTAACGTGGCGTTGTGCGTCAGCGCAAGAAGGCTGGAAGTATCCATACTGCTGATCACTCGACAGGCGGGCGCCTGATGGATTGGACAATATAACAATACTACTTGAGCAGTCACCCTATCAGAAAGCAATAACTCTGCAAAGCACAGGCACCTGGCCCGAGGTGGAAAACTGTACGTTTAGCCAGTAAAATCCCAGGATTCCTGAATTGTCAGCCGTAACCCGGTAGACTGACGCCCCCACCCAACAACTGATTATTGCTATGGATGTTTCCCCTCTGCTTGATAGCCTCAATGATGCCCAGCGCGCGGCCGTTTCTGCTCCCGCCGGCAACCAGCTGATCCTCGCCGGTGCCGGTAGCGGCAAGACCCGGGTATTGGTGCATCGGATAGCCTGGTTGATTCATGTTGAGCAGGTGTCTCCCTACTCCATTATGGCGGTAACCTTTACCAATAAGGCTGCCCGCGAAATGCGCGGGCGGCTCGAAGAGCTGTTTGGCGGTACTGACACCGGCCTTGGCAGCAACACCATCAATACCCGCAGCATGTGGGTCGGCACCTTTCACGGCTTGGCCCACCGGTTGTTAAAAGCGCACTGGAAAGACGCCAACCTGCCCCAGAACTTCCAGATTCTCGACAGTGACGATCAGCTGCGGCTGATCAAGCGCGTCTATCAAACGCTGAATCTTGACGAGAATAAATGGCCGCATAAACAGGCCCAATGGTATATCAACGGGCAGAAAGACGAAGGTCTGCGGCCACAACATATTCAGGAAACCGGCGACCCGTTTGTGCAGGTCATGCTCAAAATTTACCGCGCCTACGAAGAAGACTGTCAGCGCGGCGGCATGGTGGATTTTGCCGAGCTGTTGCTGCGCGCCCACGAGCTCTGGTTACACAAACCGCATATTCTTGAGCACTATCGTCATCGCTTTCCATTTATTTTGGTGGATGAGTTTCAGGATACCAACAGCGTGCAATACGCTTGGCTGAGAGTGCTGGCGGGCAAGCAATGTTTTGTTACCGCCGTCGGCGACGACGATCAATCTATCTATGGTTGGCGCGGCGCTAAAATCGAAAACATCCAGCGCTTTGCAGAAGATTTTGGCAACGCCGATATCATTCGGCTGGAACAAAACTATCGCTCCACCTCTACCATTTTGAAAGCCGCTAACGCGGTCATCGCCAATAACTTTGGTCGCTTGGGCAAAGAGCTGTGGACCGAAGGTGCCGAAGGCGAACCTATTTCTCTTTATGCCGCTTATAACGAACAGGACGAAGCACGCTTTATCGTCGAGCAGATTCAGGATTGGGTAAATAAGGGCAACAGCAGAAATTCCTGCGCTATTTTGTATCGCTCTAACGCCCAGTCACGGATTTTGGAAGAAGCGTTGCTACGTGAAGCAATCCCCTATCGTATTTACGGCGGTCAACGCTTTTATGATCGCCTCGAAATTAAAAATGCCGTGGCGTATATGCGCCTGATCAGCAATGCCCATGACGATGCGGCATTCGAGCGGGTGATTAACACCCCCACCCGGGGCATTGGCGGTAAAACCGTGGATGACATCCGCCAGTTTGCGCGGGATAACAATTGCTCGCTCTGGCGGGGCGCCGAGCAAATGCTGAGCAACCGGGTATTTACGCCGCGCGCAGGCAATGCCGTCCAGGGCTTTTTAAATCTCATTAATCAATTGACCCAAGCCGCCACAGACATTGATGTGCAGGGTGATACCCTGGCGCTCGATCAAATTGCGCAACAGGTGTTGGATGAAACCGGGCTGCTGGAATTTCACCAAAGCGAAAAAGGCGAGCGCGGCCAGGCGCGCGGTGAAAACTTGCAAGAATTGGTGAATGCCTGTCGCGCATTTGAAAGCGATGCCGACGAAGAGGAAGCGTCATCTGTTCTGCAACAATTCCTTGATACCGCCGCCCTTGATGCCGGCGAAACCCAGGCCGATGAATTTGAAGATGCGATTCAGATGATGACACTGCACTCGGCCAAAGGCCTGGAGTTTCCGCTGGTATTTATGGCGGGCGTAGAAGAAGGCTTGTTCCCCCACAAAATGTCCGCCGATGATCCCGACCGCCTGGAAGAAGAGCGGCGCCTTTGCTACGTCGGCATCACCCGGGCGATGGAAAAATTATTTATCAGTTATGCGGAATCGCGACGCCTGTACGGCAGCGAAACTTATAATGCGGTGTCCCGCTTTGTAAAAGAAATTCCCGCCGAGTGTATTCAGGAGGTGCGGTTAAAGGCTGCCATTAGCCGTCCGGTCAATTTTAATCGGCGCGGCACAGCAACATCCGTTTCAACCTTGTCTGATTCAGGGGAAGGTACCGGCCTGCATTTAGGTCAGCGCGTGCGTCATGCCGTATTCGGCGAGGGCGTGGTGTTGCAGTTTGAAGGCTCGGGACCGAATGCGGTGATTCAGGTTAACTTTCACAAAGTCGGCAGCAAGCGCCTGGTCATGCAATACGCCAAACTGGAAGCGATTTAGCCAGAAAATAATTTAACCACTCAAAGAGGTTTAGATTTAAGCTAACGTGATCACTGACCGTCGATAGCCAGTGCGCTGGTTATCGGCTGCCGCTATATAATCAATAACTAATAATAAAAAACTTATGAAGACCTCTGACACGCGTTCAACGAATTGGTATCCGCTGATTATTCTGTCCTTAGTTGCCACTCTGGTGCTGGTTTTTACGTTACTGGTGATGGAAAAAGCCGGCAGTCACCCCGGCGCTCTTCATACCACTGAAGCAGGCCCACAAGCGAGCTATCGCTGGCGCATGGTAACTACCTGGCCAAAAAATTATCCCGGGTTGGGCACGACCGCCGAGACTTTTGCCCAATACGTCAAGGAGATGAGCGCAGGCCGCTTGCAAATTCAGGTATTTGGCGCAAATGAGATAGTACCGGTGATGGGTGTGTTCGATGCAGTGTCTTCCGGGTCGGTTGAGATGGGGCACGGCGGTTCTTATTACTGGCGCGGCAAGGCGCCGGCGGCGCAATTTTTTACCACCATTCCCTTTGGTATGAATGCTCAGGAAATGAATGCCTGGCTGCATCACGGTGGTGGACTTGAATTGTGGCGTGAAGTGTACGCGCCGTTTAACGTGATCCCGTTTGCAGGCGGCAACACCGGCGTGCAAATGGCGGGCTGGTTCAATCGGGAAATTAACTCAAGCGCGGATTTGCGCGGTTTGAAAATGCGGATTCCAGGCATGGCCGGTGAAGTGTTTAACCGCGCTGGAGGTACCAGCGTCAATATTCCTGGCGGCGAACTTTATACTGCACTGCAAACCGGTGTGATTGATGCGGCCGAATGGGTAGGACCCGAAAACGATCTCGCGTTTGGTTTTCATCAAATTGCAAAATATTATTATTATCCCGGCTGGCAGGAACCGGGCTCTACCTTAGAACTCATCATCAACAAGCGCGCCTTTGAAGCCCTGCCGGCAGACTTGCAAGCGATTGTTACCATCGCCGCCCGCGCATCAAACCAGGATATGCTTGATCGCTATACTGCGCGCAATAACGCCGCGCTGCGCGAATTGGTAGAAAAACGGGGCGTGGATTTGCGACGCTTACCCGATGAGGTACTGCAACACCTGCACGATATCTCAATGAAGATGTATGCCGAGCAGGCCAAAAATGATCCTCTGTTTAATAAAATCCTGACATCCTATCAAGCGTTCCTGGCCGACGTTACCGAGTATCACAAAATTTCCGAACACACCTATTTCGAGGTGCGTGAGCGCACCGCGCAATAATGAACGCAGCGGCTGCCGGAGCCGGCGACCACTGAAAAGATTACTGCATAATTAAAAAGCGCACTTGATTGCGTCGATCTTCCGGCTCCTGGCTATCAAAGGGCAGCACCAGATCGTCTTTACCATCGCGATTAATATCCATCACTTTCACCTGTGCCCCATTGCGCGGCAAAGACGTTTTAAAACGGCGACTTTCACCGGCAAATAAACGATTTTCTTGCGTGCGAATAATCTGCAACTGCTCCTGTCCTTCACCCACCAGGAGATCTTTCTGGTCACTGTTATGAAGGTACGCAACCTGCAACAAGGGCAAATCAATAGCCGCGCGCCCGATACTGACATTTGCGGTCGCCTTGTGATTGAGATCCGGCTTGTCGCTGAAGCTGCGGTCATCCTTCATTAAATAGAATTGCATATCCAGGCTGGTGGTGCCGCTCAGCAGCGCGCGGATAATGGTACCGACACCGAAGGTCGCGCTGGGCGTGTAAAAATCTTTGCGCTGATCCCCATTAAGATCGACAAAGACAGATTCGAATTGAATACCGCGCGTATTAATATGCGCATCCGGCTCGGGTGCAAACACCAAGCCCTGATCACTGCGCCGGCCATAGTGAATACGATAATTTTCGTGTTGCTCTAACGCTGACACATATTGTTCGCGCCGAATAATCAGATCCGCCAGGCCATCATTATCAAGGTCAGTTATATCGTGCACGCGCTGAATAACCAGCCCGCTGAAATCACGCCCCTCGCCGCTGCGCACTATCGCTTCAACATCAGATGCTATCGTTATGCCGAGCGAAACCGTTTGATAGGTTTCAGTAAATGCACCATCAGACTGTTGTAAAAAAACACGCAGCTGGCCATCGCGCACAAACACAATATCGGTTTTTCCGTCCAGATTAAAATCGACCAGATAAGGTTTACGCGGCATAAAGCGTGGCTCTTTACCCCACAGCTGCACGAGATTTTCAATCGGCAAACGGTAATGATCAAAGTCACCACTTTCGGTCTGAATGAGCAAATGGTAAGCGCTGAAATCGGGGATCAATAAATCGCTCACGCTTGCGCCGCTGACGTCCACCACCATATCCATTTGCCACAAACGCTTGGCATCGACCGCACGGTAGATGGATGGCACCTCCACCAGCGCGTTAACGGTATCAGTTGCAGGCTGATAAACGCCGATGCCCTGCGTGGTGAGAAAAATTAACTCTTCTGTCTCCTGACCCGCACGCAATAACTTGCCGAACAGCTGCGCATTATCCGGAACGGTTATCGCTGTTGCGGTAAATTCTTCAAGATCAATCAATGACAACCAACGGGTTTCACTCGAATGACCTGATACGGCTAACTGCTTATCCAGATGAAGCAGATCACCATTGGCAGGATGCGTAAGAGGAACGGTTTTGAGATAAAACGATTGTGCCCATAGCGGGCCGGCAAAAAGCCCAACCAGCAGGAGTAACGTGCGGAGCAATCTGTTATTCACGAGGTGCATTGCGGAATCCTTCGTGTGCGGGTCGAGGATAGCTTGGCAGTTATGAGTATCCTTCACTGCTTGCTTTATAACAGAGTACTTTGCACGCTAGAGCAATTTATTGCACGCCGTTTGCACTTATGCGAGCAAAAAAATAGGGCACCCAGGCGCCCTATTTTTAAACTTACTGCTGCTCCCGCTTACGGCATTACTGAGGTTTACGGAACAATAAGGTCATCCGATTAGATTCACCAATCGCGGCGTACTGCTGCTTGAGTTGTTCATCGTTCCGGCTGGTGGAGTAAGACGGAGGTAAGCGCCACACGTTATCATCAGTCCCCGGTACATCTTTCGGGTTAGCATTGATCGCAGACTCTGCTACAAACTCAAAACCTGCCGCTTCCATCCGTGCAATCAGTTGTGATTGTTTCAGATAGCCTTTTTCACCGGTCGCCCACTCATCCGGACTCTCTTCGCTGAGTGCATGCTGCACCACCCCAACAACACCACCTGGCTTGAGCAGTTGATGAGCTTTGGTCAGCGCCAGCGTCAGGTGTTCACCGTTTTGTTCAAAGCGATACAAGTTATGCAGCGCACGGATAAACAACACCGCATCGGCAGTGCCGTGTAGTTCTTCCGGCAGCGACGACATATCATAAGCCACTACCTCGGCACCGTTAGCACCGCCCCACACCTGCCCATCTTCTTTAAATTTGGCAGGCCACTGCTTGCGCGACTCCAGGAAGCCTTCATTGACCCAATCGAAGTTATCCCACATCGAAAAATCGTAATCGAGGCCAATGAGTTTGCCTTCCTGGCCCAGGTAGGGAACCAGTATCTGCGAATACCAGCCACCGCCGGGCAACACTTCCACCACCGTCATGCCCGGAACTATGCCAAAAAATTCCAGCGTTTCTTTAGGATGACGGAATGGATAGCGCGCTTTCATTTCATCCGACTGGGCCGCCAGAATTTCATCCAGCGACGCTGCAGCAGCCTCAACCGGCGCAGCCACAGCGGAAGCAGGCGCGGTATCCGCTGATGCAGATGCGGACGCCGGCGTAGAGGTCGATTCTTTCTGGCCGCAACCGACCACTAACAATGCCATTAAGGTAAGAGCAAATACTTTCAAGGGAATCCCTCCTGAGTTGAGGTTATTAATGGGTTATTTTTTGATACCTTCAACGTGCAAACGCAGTTTCACTTTTTGCGAGGCTGGGCCTAAATCCATTTTGAAATCGAAATCTCTCATGGAGAATTCAGTTTCGGCTTCAAAACCAACGCGATAGCCGCCCCATGGATCTTTACCTTCACCCACTTTTTCGGCTTCCAGAGTAATCGTTCTGGTCACGCCGTTCAGCGTCAGGTCACCGATAATGTCAAACTCGTCATCATCATCGACCACGATGCTCTTACTGACGAAAGTCGCGGTTGGATGCTTGGCGGTATTCAACAGACCTTCACCACGTAAATGCTTATCGCGCTCGGCATGGTTACTATCCACACTGGTGGTATCAATCGTTACCTTGATAGTGCTCGCCGCAAGATTTTTAGGGTCGTAGGTAAACTCGCCGTTAAAGTTGTTAAAGCGCCCAGTCAGCCAGCTGTAACCCAGGTGATTTACTTCAAAATTGATGGATGCGTGGGCATCCTTGGTATCGATAACGTAGGTATCCGCAAACGCAGGGAGCGTCAGCGCCGTAGAGCCGAGGATAACGCCAGCCAGCAGATTTTTAGCAAAGGTCTTGGTCATGTTGGTTCTCCTGATAGAAATAATTAACGATTGGTCCTGCAGTCAGTCTTTCTTTTGCGGCTTTAACATTCGCACCAAGGTTCGATCGCGAAAGATAAAGTGATGAGCCAGCGCCGCTAACGCATGCAAAGCGGCTAATAAGATCACGCCCCAGGCGAATAGTTCGTGGATGTTGCCCGCCGTATCTACCCCTTGGGCATCAAGGCGCATAACCATCGGGAAACTAAACCAGCCAAACATGCTCGCTGCCCGGCCATCGGAGGTGGTCATTAAATACCCGGTGATGATCAAGGCAATAATCAGAAAGTAGAGCAGGTACTTCATCGCCGACGATAACCAGTGCGTCGTGCGCGAGTAACTCGCCAGCGGGATCGGCTTGGGATTAAAAATACGCCAGAAAATGCGCACCGCGGTCAGCACCAACAGCAGCAAGCCTACACTGATGTGGAGCGCCGGCCCACGGTGGTACCAGGGGTCGTAGTAGCCCAAATCCACCATGTAATAACCCAGACCAAATAAAAAAATAATCATCAGTGCACTGAGCCAGTGCAACACAATGGTGATCAATCCATAACCTGAATGGGTATCTTTTAGCATGGCAGGGCGACCTGGGTCCGCGGCTCCATTAATGGGGTGAAATCCCGCCCGTGACGGCGGGACAAGGGATCAAATAATTAATCGCGCGGAAGTGGGCGGGTGCGGCCATCGTCACCGATCGCCACGTACACGAATTCCCCTTCAGTCACTTTGGAAAACTCGCCGCTTTTACAGATTTTTATCCACACTTCGATGGTGGTCCGAATGGAGGTGCGACCTACCTCTTCGGCAGTGGCGTAGCAACTGACGGTAGCGCCCACCGGCACTGGTCGTAAAAATACCATGCTGCCCACAGCCACAGTGGTCACTTTGCCCTTGGCAATTTCCTGCGCAAGAATGGCTCCGGCAATATCCATTTGTGCCATCAGCCAGCCACCAAAAATATCACCATCGGGGTTGGTATCTGCCGGCATGGCAAGGGTTTGTAGAGTTAAGGCGCCGGTGGGCACTGAATCTTCATCAAGGCCATGCAAAGCCATAATTAACCTCGTTATAAGTATTAAAAATAAAGGTAGGTTTGACCAGCTAACTTACTTTGCCCGCGCCGATTAAACCAGCCTGGGAAAGTAATGTTTTCCAAAAAATTCTAAGGACACCTTGTCATTCAGTTCGGCCGGGTAACGACCAGCTCCGGCCATAGTGCAAGTACGCCAAGCAGCAGGAGTTGCAACATCACAAACGGTATCACACCGCGGTAAATTTCGCTGGTGCGCACACTCTCCGGAGCAACGCCGCGGAGGTAAAAGAGTGCAAAGCCAAAAGGTGGGGTCAAAAAAGAGGTTTGCAAGTTCACGGCAATCATTATTCCCAACCAGATGGGATCGACTCCCATGACCAACAATACCGGCGCAACGATAGGCACCACGACAAAGGTGATTTCGATAAAGTCGAGAATAAAACCCAGCACAAAAATTACCAGCATCACGATCAACATGGCGGTAAATACGCCGCCGGGCAGCTGGCTAAACAGTTGATGGACGAGCTCTTCGCCACCGAATCCACGAAATACCAGCGAGAACAGCGAGGCGCCCATCAAAATAGTAAAGATCATGGCGCTGACTTTGGTCGTGCTGCGCGCAATATTGTCCAGGCGCTGCCAACTCAGTTGCTTTTTAGCCAGCGCCAGCAAGGTCGCGCCCAAGGCGCCCACCCCGGCCGCCTCGGTCGGGGTCGCTGAACCCGTAAGGATGGAGCCTAGCACCAGACCGATCAGTAACAGTACCGGCAGTAAACTGAAGATAAGTTTTAGCGGCGCTATTTTTTCGGTGTCGCTGATGCGGGGCACGGCCCGTGGGCTGAAACGGGCGCAGAGGAGGATGTACATCATATAAAACACCACCAGCATCAAACCGGGAATAATGGCGGCGATGAATAAATCCCCTATCGAAATAGTTCGCGGATTGAGGATGCCGAGACTCAACTGGGCCTGCTGATAAGTACTCGATAACACATCCCCCAAGAGCACCAGCGCTACTGACGGCGGAATGATTTGACCAAGGGTGCCGGTGGCGCAGATGGTGCCGGTAGCAAAGGCCGGAGCGTAGCCGCGTTTAAGCATGGCGGGCAGGGAGATTAAACCCATGGTCACTACGGTTGCGCCAACAATGCCGGTGCTGGCCGCCAACAATGTGCCCACCAGCACCACCGAAATCCCCAAGCCGCCCGGCAGCGGGCCACAGACTTTCGCCATATTTTCGAGCAGCTCTTCGGCCAGGCGGGACTTTTCCAGCATCACTCCCATAAATACAAATAAAGGAACGGCCACCAGGGTGTAATTATTCATGATGCCGAACAGGCGCTGGGGAAAGGTTTTAAGCAGATTGGCATCGAAGTGGCCAGTCACAATACCGACGCTCGCAAAAATCAACGCCACCCCCGCCAGGGTAAACGCCACTGGATAGCCCAGCAGTAACACCAGACAGATAGCGACGAACATTAACAGCGGAATAAACTCGACTAACAGACTCACGCGCGCGCATCCTCTACCTGATCAACTTCCATCAGGATCAGCAGGTTATGCACCAGATTTGCCACGCCTTGCAGGGTGAGCATCAGTGCCGTCAGGGGCAACAGACTTTTGAGTAGAAAGACAGCCTTGAGTCCGCCAGAATCCGTGGAGCCTTCGTAAACTCGCCAGGAATCTACGACAAAATCCCAGCTGATCATGCCGGTAAAAATGCTCAGGGGCAGTAACAACAGAAGGGCGCCCAGACTATTCACCCAGGCTTTGGTGCGCGCCGAAAACTGGCGATAGAAAATATCCACTCGCACCTGCACATCGCACTTTAATGCATAGGCCGCACCCAGCATAAAAACCGCTGCGTGCATGTAGGTCACCGACTCCTGCAAGGCAATGGAACCCTGATCAAAGCCCCGCCGTAAAATCACCACCGTGCAGGTAGCGAGCACCATCAACAGGGTTAACCAGGAAACTGCCTGGCCCACCGTGACGGTGAACCATTCCAGACCCTGAACAAAACGTTGGCACCCAGAGCGGGCAACTGATGTATCAGCAGAGCGTGTGAGAGCAGGCATAGCACCCGGATTTTCCATTATTGTCATTGTTATAAAGTGCGGCGCATTATACAGTAAAACGCCTTAGCTACTTTTTGGTGCGAGCTGGTTTTTGCTGCGAGAAACGTTTGCCACTCGCTAGGTTAATCACGCCGGGCAGCGCGGCACCTTGCCAGTCAGATAAGCGCAAACAACGCCCAAGTATCGAGCCGACATCTCCCGTGGGCTGGCTCAATCTGTTAATCGACGACCCTAATCACATGCGCAAATCTTTATCGCTCTTTGCAACCATCGCTGTTATTTTTTTAGTGGGCTGCCAGCAAGACCAGCCGCTGCAAAACCTTAGCGATTATGAGCTGGTCGATCGCCATCAGGAATGTGTAGCCCGCAAACCCACCGCACCGGGTAACATTCTGGCGTGCGAGAATATCCAGCGCGAATGTACGCGGCGGCACCAAGAACTGGGCAATTATCTGTGCGAAGGTTAAACGGGCAAGCCACCCTGCGCGCGGCTGGTGAATAGCTCAATTGCGCTTTCGCGCACAATTCTGCTGGCGCTCACTTTAAAAAAACAAAGGCCGGTATTACCCGGCCTTTATTCGTTATTGTACCTGCAGCTTCGCCAGCTGACCTTTGGCGGCTTCACCCAGGTCGCCGCCACCCTGAGCGGCTTGCTGGAAATAGTTCACGGCCTGGCTGCGCTGACCTTTAGCCAGGGCCAGTTCACCCAGGTGATAGGTGGCCAGTTGTGTGGGCAGCAACTGCTGGCTGGTCACTAAATCTTTTTCCGCCTGATCGCGATTACCTTTCTGCTTATAAATCAGCCCGCGATAAACATAGGGACGGAAGAACTCCGGGTTGGCCTGAATGGAACGGTTAAACGCCTGAATGGCTTCGTCTGGCTTGTTTTGCTGTGCTTGCAGTTGGCCTTTCAGCTCCCAAAACAGGTTTTCTTTCGGCTGCCGCTTGGTTGCCGTATCTACCAGACTGAGCGCTTTGCCATAGTCCTTATCGTTGGCGGCTTTCATGGCAGCGGTGTAATTGTCGTAGGCTGGCTGGTCTTTGCGCACCTGGGCCATGGCACGATCAAACGCCGCTTTGTTGCGGACGCCCCCGGGGTTTTGCTCGGCGGTGCGGCGGTTGGCACTGACGCGCTCCTGCGAGGGCGGGTGGCTGGCAAACAGGCCTTCAAGCCAATTGCTCTGCCGGCCTTCAGACAGTTTCACAAAAGTTTCCTGCAGCTCTACCGCACCCATGGGGTCGTAGCCGGCTTTCATCATGTATTCCATACCGTAGCGGTCGGCTTCCAGTTCATGGTGACGGCTGTACTTGGACATCCAGGCGTTAGCCCCAACGCCCACCGCACCCATGGCCAAACCGGCGTAATCCGATTCGCTGGAGGCCGCCGCCACACCGGCCAGCATCACACCGGCGTTTAACAAGGTGCCGCGACTTTGCTGGGAAGCACTATGGCGCGCTGCGGCGTGGACAATTTCGTGCCCCAGCACCGCGGCCAGCTGGGCTTCATCCTGCAGGTGCACAAGCAGACCGCGATTGATCGCCATCTTCCCGCCGGGCAGTGCCCAGGCGTTGGGCACATCGTTGTTCAGCACCACAAACTCATAGGGCAATTCCGGATTACCGCTGACCGCCGCCAGTTTCTTGCCCACCTGATTGATATAGATGGTCAGTTCCGGGTCGACCACGTAACGTCCGCCCTGGGATTGCTGACTGGGTTTATAGTGTTGATTACCCAGCGCAATGTCCTGATCCTGTCCGGTCAGCATCAACTGCTTCTCGCCTGTGACTGGATTCACTGCACAACCAGTGACGCCAGCAACCAGCGCCAAAATGATGAATAAGCTGCGTATCGAAATCATAAGTTGTCCTCCTGTGACACCGGGTCGATATAATGCCACACAAAACCCTTGTTATTGGATGTGTTAATGAAAGCTTTACAGGTTATTGAAATATTCGCCGGGCTCAATGCCCAGGGACACCCTGCGGTCGAAAAGCTGCCCGTGCGTGAACTCGAAGACGGCACCTTGCAGCTGGTGCGCTCACCCGCGTTTATCAAAGGTTTAGCCCACGGCGATATTATCAAGTTCCAACCCCAAACCGGCCAATTCGAAATTGTGCAGCACAGTGGCAATCTCAGTGTACGGGTTTTTAGTCGCGGCCCCATAGAATCCCTCGCTGAAACGTTGAACTCAGGCCTGGAAAAGCTCGGCGGCGAACTGGATGTGGAAACACCGCGAATGCTGGTTTACTCGATTCATGTCAGCTGTGGTTTCAGCGCAATCGAAGAGATCCTCAATCGCGCCATTGCGCAACACCCCGAGAGCCAGTGGATGTACGGCAATGTGTATGATCCCCAGGACGGACAGACGCCCCTCAACTGGTGGCAAAAAATATTGCAGCCTGAATAGCCTGTCGCGCGCAATCGACGCCCACTTTCAATCTTGATACAGACGCAGGATTTCCGCTTATGTTGGTATTGATTTCTCCCGCCAAAACCCTCGATTTTGAAACCCCCGCACCGACGACCGAGAGCACCCAGCCACAGTTTCTTGAGCACTCTGCCGAGCTGATTCAGGACTTACAAACGCTGTCTCCGGCCCAGGTTTCCGACTTAATGCGCATCAGCGACAAACTCGGACTGTTGAATTTTGAGCGCTTTCAGGACTGGCAGACGCCGTTCCATGCAGACAATGCCAAACAGGCGCTCTGGGCTTTTCAGGGCGATGTCTACACCGGCCTTGCGGCAGAAACCTTTAACAAAAAAGAGATCGCCTTTGCGCAAAAGCACCTGCGTATTCTCTCGGGTCTTTATGGTTTGCTCCGGCCTCTGGACTTGATCCAGCCTTATCGCCTGGAAATGGGTACCGGCTTTGCCACTGGGCGGGGCAACAACCTCTACGCCTTCTGGGGCGATCTGCTGACCGAAGCGCTTAATAGAGAATTGGCGCAACAGCGCAACCCGGTGGTCGTCAACCTCGCCTCCGTGGAATATTTTAAGGCGCTGCAGCCAAAACGCCTCAAGGCGGACGTCATTACGCCGATATTCAAGGATCGCAAAAACGGCCAGTACAAAATCATCAGTTTTTTTGCCAAGAAAGCCCGCGGCATGATGAGCGCTTACATTATTCAGCATCAGTTACGCACTGCCGAAGCGATCAAAGCCTTCGACACAGCGGGCTATCGTTTTGCGCCGGAAATGTCTTCCGCGACTGACTGGGTATTTACGCGCGACGAACCCTAAGCCGCAAATTGCAAGGATATCGCTCGGCAAAAAAATGCTGATAGCGAAACAGTCTTAAAATCCGATTGCTTTTAACGGCGGGTATCTTTAGAGTTTTTGCGATTTTTGGCGTCCTTACAATAACTTTAATTCCATGAACGACCTTTTATGTCTGTAAGCCAGCAGTATCTTGCCCATACGATTGAGCGACTTGCGCGGGTTGTGCCCGTGTCTTATCGCCGTATCTTTATGGGCTACGGGGTTTACCATCGCGGGGTTCAGTTCGCCATTATCGTTAATGACCAGCTCTACTTTCGCGCCGACGAACTCTCCCGCGAACTTTATCGCAACAACAATATGCCCACCTTCCAGCCCGGCGCCGTTGAGCGGAGTGATTCCAACTTCTTCCAGCTGCCCGACGAAGTGCTGGACGACCCGGCGGAGTTGCTTTACTGGATGCGCACCGCCGTTGAAGCAGCCCAGCACAGCTACGACAGCGAACAGGATGAATCCGTCATGGCGGCCCCCATCCGTCATATCAACCGCGCTTAATCCCCCATAATCCCCCTCGAATTCGTTTTCCGCGCAGCAACTGCTAATCTGAGAAGAACTATTTTCGAAGAGCAGGACCATGGCAATACGTATTCTCGTCGTTGACGACGCTTCCTTTATTCGCGACATGCTTAAAAAACACCTGCGCGATCGCATACCCGGCGTCGAAGTCTTTGATGCCGTCGATGGCAACCGCGCCCTGGCAGTTTTGAAGACCCAGGCAATCGACCTCATTCTGTCGGATTGGGAAATGCCCAATATGAGCGGCGAAGAACTGCTACGCGCCGTGCGCGCCAATCCCGGCAGCGCCGCTACACCCTTTATTATGGTGACCAGTCGCGGCGACCGCAGCTACGTGATCAAAGCGGTAGAGGCCGGAGTATCCGATTATTTGAGCAAACCTTTCACGCCGGACGAGTTGCTGCGCAAAGTAACCAAACAGCTCAAAATCGTGGGTAAGGACCCGGAAAAACTGCGTGCTAGCGCCGCCGCACCCGCACCTATCTACAGCTCCGTAAGCGTACTTACCGGCGGTCGCACACCCGATGCACCGCCCACTGCAGACATCAGCGACCAGGAACCAGAACCCGCCGCACGCCCTAAAGCCGTCGCGAAAAAACCAACGGCGCGCACCATGGCGCAATTGCGCTTTGCCGATAATCTGCTCTGCCCATGTGTGGTACGGGACCTTTCACTGCAGGCCCTTGCCGGATTAATCCAGCGCACCGAACAGCTGCCGAAGTTATTTGACCAGGCTGCGGTCGACATTGAATTGGGCAACACCGGAGAAATCATCCGTTTAAACGGCTACATCCACAGCCTGCAAGCCGGTGAGCCACGGGCAGAAACCCAGGTGGTAAAAATCACCATCCGCTTTGTCGATAACGACACGGAAAAATTTGATGTGTTGTCACGGTTTATTGCGCAGATGTAAGACGCTAGCAGTAAGCCAATTTTTATGCGCATCTGAGAGTGGGAAAATGATCAAATATGGAATTGGAATTCTTTTAGCCATCGGGTTATTTGCTTTCGGATTTCACATGGGAGCAACCGAACATACCCAGGCGTTTTCTGATATTAAATGGACGGATGTCGGGGCATTGGTGGTAACTGCGTTTGGGTTTTCTTTCGGCTTTCTGACCTACTTTCAATGGCTCGGCGGCAAGCGCAAAGAAGATGCCTATCTGGCAGCCAAAAAATATATTACTGCCCTTGAAGAAGTTGAAGAGCATTTGCATGAACTGCTCTTGCAGTACAATCATATTTTTCAAAAAGCCACACTCTCGAAAGGCGGAAAAAATACCTCCACCAAACATATTGAGCACTTAAGCAGTATTTGGAATCATTTATATCAGGATCGCAGAAATCTCTATAAAGCCCATCGCGAGCTGGAGTTCTGGAATGTAAAGCTCAATCCGGAATTTGCCGAAGACTACCAAACAATGAAGCAGCTGGTGAAAGACATCAGCCTATTGTGCTCTTCCCTCAATCATTATCTGTCTCACTTTATCGATAATAATAAAGAAGACGGGCATTTGGTCGTCGAGCATAAAGAAGAATTTGATCGGTTATACGAAGAGATTCACCAGCTTGCCAAAAAACGTGTGCAGTCCGGATTTACGGCTATTTTTAAATTTACCAATTAAGAGCATTT
>CAYTQQ010000019.1:0-15770 GCA_964440135.1 uncultured Cellvibrionaceae bacterium
GCTATAACATAAACAACGTCTAAGTTACGGATATAGATAGAAAAATGGGCATTTTGGGTTTCCTCGATAAAAAAACTAAACGAGTACTGGGCCTAGATATTAGCTCCACCTCGGTAAAATTATTAGAACTCAGTCGCCATGGTGATCGCTATCGAGTGGATACCTATGCTGTCCGAGCCTTACCGCCCAATGCCGTGGTCGAGAAAAATATCCACGACCCGGAAGCTGTTGCCGAAGTTATCAAGGCAATGGTCAAGCAATCCAAAACCAGTCTGAAGCATGCCGCGGTTGCGGTCGCCGGTTCTGCGGTGATCACCAAAGTGATCGATATGCCCATGGGCTTGAGCGACGATGCACTGGAAACCCAAATCTCCCTTGAAGCCGACCAATATATTCCCTTCCCCCTTGAAGAAGTTGCTTTGGATTTTGAAGTGCAGGGCGAGTCTCCGCGCAATCCAGATCAGGTTGAAGTGCTCCTTGCCGCTTGTCGGCGCGAGAATGTGGAGTCCCGGGTAACGGTGTTGCAGCTCGCTGACTTAATCGCCGAGATAGTCGATGTCGAAGCTTTCAGTATGGAGCGCGCCTTTGAGTTGATTGCTGAACAACTGGAAGATCAGGAAGGACAGGTGGTAGCGGTTATCGACGTCGGCGCCACGATGACGACGCTCAGTGTTCTGGTAGATGGCAAAACGGTTTATACCCGCGAGCAACTGTTCGGCGGTAAACAGCTTACTGAAGAAATTCAGCGGCGTTACGGCTTATCCATGGAGGAAGCCGGCTTAGCGAAAAAGCAGGGCGGCTTGCCCGATGATTATGAGACCGAAGTGCTCGAGCCGTTCAAAGAGGCGGTGGTGCAACAGGTTACTCGTTCGCTGCAGTTCTTTTTCTCGGCCAGCCAATATAATGATGTTGATTACATCATCCTCGCCGGTGGCGTGGCCTCAATGGAAGGCCTGACGGGTTTAATCGAAGAAAAATTAGGTACCCAGACGGTAGTAGCGAATCCTTTTGCCGGCATGTCGGTTTCGTCCCGAGTAAATGCAGTGTCCCTTGCTAATGACGCTCCGTCATTGATGATCGTTACCGGCCTGGCAATGAGGAGTTTCGACTAATGGCAAAGATAAATTTATTGCCCTGGCGGGAAGCCTACCGCAAGGAAAAGAAAGATCAATTTCTGGGGATTTTAGCAGCGGTACTTTTGTTATCGGGCCTTCTTGCGTATTTGTGGATGTCCAGCGTGGAATCCGCCATCGAAAATCAGAATGCGCGCAATCGCTTGCTTGAAACACATATCGCCGAGTTGCAGAAGCAAGTAGATGAAATTAAGGAGCTGCAGAAAATTCGCGAAGACCTGTTGGCGCGCATCAAAGTCATTCAGGACTTGGAGGGCACGCGCCCCGTAATCGTACGGTTTTTTGATGAATTTGTGCGCGCTGTTCCCGATGGAGTCTATCTCAGCTTGCTGACGCGCACGGGTGATTCGTTCTCCATCGAAGGGATTGCCGAGTCGACCAACCGTGTATCCAGCTTTATGCGCAATCTGGATCAGTCCGACTGGTTTACTGAGCCCAACGTGGTATCGGTTGTTGCCCAGCCCAGCCAAGGTGAAGAAGCCAAGTCATTTAAATTGACGGTGAAGGCATCGGCACCGGCGGAGTCCACAGACGCTGCGGAAGGGGAGCAATAATAAAATGTCATTTGCAGATACTATCGAGCAGTTAAAAGACTTCGACGTCAATAATATTGATTTTGAAAAGATTGGCATCTGGCCGTGGCCAGCAAAAGCAATTGTTTGTTTGCTGGTTGTTATTCTGGTGTTTGCCGGAGTTTATTATTTCAAGATCAGCGACCTGAAATTGCAATTGCAAGTGGTGGAGTCACGCGAGACCACACTGAGATCAACGTATCAGACTAAAAGTTTTGAGGCCGCCAACCTCGACGCATATCGGGCACAAATGGTGGAGATGGATAACACCTTTCAGTCACTGTTATCACGATTGCCAACCGACACTGAGGTGCCGGGGTTGCTGGAAGATATCGATAACCGTGGCGCAGAAAGTGGGCTGACCATTAAGGAGATCAAGCCAGAGCCGGAGCGGGTGGCGGAGTATTATATTGAACTGCCCATCAGCATCAAGGTTGATGGTGGCTATCATGATCTTGGTACGTTTGTAAGCGGAATTGCCGGTATGCCGCGTATCGTGACTCTGCACGATTATTCAATAAATATAAAAAGAGATAGCGCTGAATTGTCCATGGAAATTGCAGCGAAAACTTATCGCTACAGAGCGCAGGAGCAGTAATAATGAAACGGGTAAGCTGCGCAGCTTTTTCAATGATCATGGCGCTCCTGTTGTCAGCTTGTGACAGTGGGCAGAGTCATCAGGATCTGCACGATTTTATGGCCGAAACCAAACGGCGTCCGCAGGGGCAGATAGAACCCCTGCCAGCGTTTCGTCCGTATCGACCTTTTACTTACAGCGCGATGACGTTGCGCAGCCCATTCGATAAACCCGTAACTGAAGAAGTTTCTTCGTTACGCGGTGGGCGCACCGTAGAGCCGGATCTAAACAGGGAGCGTGAATATCTGGAGAACTTTAACATCGCGACTATCACGATGGTGGGTTCACTACTGCGCGGTGGTGAGTTGCAAGTTCTGTTGAGTGATGGCCAAGGCGGTGTTCACCGGGTCTCAGTCGGAAATTATATTGGTAGAAGTCACGGAAAGATTGTTGCCGCCGATAGTTCGCATATCGAAGTATTGGAAATTGTCTCTGATGGCGCAAGTGGTTGGGTAGAGCGTCCAAAAATTATCAAATTAGAAGAAAAGGAATAAGCGGTCATGCGTGCTATGTTCTTATTGGGGTTAAAAATGCGAAACATACTTCTGCTACTTGCTGCCTGCCTGCTATCGTCAGCTGCCTCCTGGGCGACGACGCTTGATGACATACGGTTTGCCGAGCTCCCTGGCGAAAGGTTTGAAGTGCGCATGACCTTCTCTGATGCTCCGCCCGAACCAAATGGCTACACCATTGAAAAGCCGGCGCGCATCGTTCTCGATTTTCCCCAGGTAGTCAGTGCCCTGCAGACGCGCCGGTTTCCGTTGTCCTTTGACAATGGTCAAAGTGCCATGGTGCTGACGTCAGAAGGTCGTACTCGTTTGATTCTTAATCTTCACGATCTTTCGTCGTACGTAACTCGCGCGGAAGGCAATACTTATATCGTAGAAGTGGGTGCCAGTGACGGTGGCTACAACGTCGCTAAAGTAGATTCTGTCGTTGATGTAATTCCTGGTGCAGCGTCCAGTCGTAGTGACGTGGCTGCTGGCTCTACCATCACCAGCATTGATTTCCGTCGTGGCACCGCCGGTGAAGGACGAATTATTATTGGGCTTTCCGACAGCAGAATCAGCGCCAATATGGCCGCAGTTGCCTCTGGTGTAAGGCTGTCTTTTAACAATGTCCATCTGCCGCCCGAGCTGCGTCGGCGTCTGGATGTTACCGATTTTGCTACGCCCGTTTCGCTCATTAATGCCACTCAGGATGGCGGTGATGTGACCTTGAATGTGTCTGCAGCGGGTGACTTCGATTATCTGGCTTATCAAGCAGACAACGAATATGTATTAAGCGTTAAACCGTTAACACCACGTGAGCGCGAAGAGCGTCAAAAAGAATTCCAATTCACCGGCGACAAGTTGTCGTTGAATTTCCAAGACATTGAAGTGCGCGCGGTTTTGCAAATCATCGCCGACGTAACAGAGCTTAACCTGGTCGCCAGTGATACGGTTCAGGGGCGCATTACTCTACGCTTGGCCAACGTGCCTTGGGATCAGGCGCTGGATCTGGTATTGAAAACAAAAGGTTTGGATAAGCGCCAGGAAGGTAATGTCCTGATGGTAGCGCCAGCCGCCGAGATTGCTGAGCGTGAGCGTCAGGAGTTGTCTACGCGTAAGCAGTTAGAAGAGCTCGCTCCGCTGCGCACTGAATACGTTCGCGTGCGCTATGCGAATGCCAAAGATATGTTTGAACTCTTCCGGGGCTCAAGTGGTGGCGGTGGCAGTTCGGGGGTAGGTAGCGGGAGCAATCAAAGCACCGGTAGCGTATTGTCTGAGCGTGGTCATGCCATCGTTGACGAACGTACCAACTCCATCATCGTTACAGACACCGCAGATCGTCTGGAATCATTCCGTCGACTGGTGGAGCAAATTGATATTCCAATTCGCCAGGTCATGATTGAAGCACGCATAGTCGTTGCGAACACCGAGTTCCGTCGCGAGCTGGGTATCCGCTGGGGTGGTGCGGGCTACGGCTTGACCTCCAATGATGACGCGTTGTTCCAGTTCTCGGGGTCGACGGCCGGGCTTGATGATGTGAACGGTGTGAGTCCGGCGCGCTGGTTTAATGGTGCAGACGGTGCCTCCAACATGACTGAAAACACCATGGTGGACTTGGGGATACAGAATCCGGCGGGTAGCTTCGCGTTTAGCATTCTTACCGACAATGCTTTCTTGGATATGGAATTATCCGCCCTTGAAAATACCGGGTATGCTGAAATTGTGTCCCAGCCAAAAGTTATCACTGGGGATAAACAGCGTGCGACTATCGAAAACGGTACAGAGATTCCTTATCAGGAAGCATCAGCCAGTGGTGCAACAACCACGTCATTTAAAGAAGCAGTATTGAAGCTCGACGTAACGCCACAAATTACGCCTGATAATCGCATTATTATGGAGCTGGTTATTAATCAGGATTCCGTAGGCGCAATTAACCCGGCGACCGGCATTCCTACCATTGACGTAACCCAGTTGGTAACGAAAGTGTTGGTAGCTAATGGGCAAACCGTGGTCTTGGGTGGCGTGTTCCAGGTTGAGCAAGTGACCGGCGAAACCAAGGTACCCATTTTGGGCGATCTGCCCGTCGTTGGCCGCTTGTTCAAACAAACAGTTAACGAGCACAGCAAGCGCGAGTTGCTGATCTTCATCACTCCACGAATCATGTCTGATAGTTTGACCAACTTATAATGCCTTCACGTAATCTCTTTCTTGTCGGCCCCATGGGGGTCGGCAAGTCCACCATCGGCCGTATTTTGGCTGCAGAACTCAATTTATCTTTCTGCGATAGTGACCGTGTTATTGAAGAGCGAACCGGAGCCGATATTCCCTGGATTTTTGATATGGAAGGGGAAGCGGGTTTCCGCGAGCGTGAAGCGGCCGTCTTGAAAGAGCTGGCCGCAGAGCCCGGCTTGGTCATTGCTACGGGCGGCGGCATTATCCTGCAACCGCAGAATCGTGAGGTAATGAAAGCATCCGGTACGGTTTTTTATCTCACGGCGTCGGTAGAGCAATTAGTGGAGCGCACTGCGCGTGATAAAAAACGACCATTGCTGCAGGTTGATAATCCCCGTCAAAAAATTATTGAGTTGCTTGCTTTGCGTGACCCGCTTTATCGCGACGTAGCTGACTTTATGGTTAATACCGATCGCCGTCCTCCTAAAAACGTAGCCCAAGAGATTGCCTCGCTGTTCGCAGCCCAATAATGGGTGCCATTTCGGCTTTGTGATAAAGTATTCCTGTCCTGCAATCTCACAAATCTAATCGATGGCTTTCTTATGCGTACATTGAACGTCGATCTCGGTGATCGTAGTTATCCTATTTATATTGGCGAAAATCTGCTCGCCAATCCTCAGTTCTTCACCTCGCATATCCTGGGCAAACAGGTTTGTATTGTTACTAACCAGACCATCGCCCCGTTATATCTTTCGGCATTGACCGACGTATTGGCAGATTATCAGGTCGACACCTTAGTGCTGCCCGATGGAGAGAGCTTTAAGACGCTTGCTACCGTTAATGACATTTTCGATAAGTTATTGACGGCTCGCCACAATCGCACAACCACCTTGATTGCATTGGGAGGTGGGGTG
This sequence comes from uncultured Cellvibrionaceae bacterium, assembly GCA_964440135.1. Lineage (GTDB taxonomy): Bacteria > Pseudomonadota > Gammaproteobacteria > Pseudomonadales > Cellvibrionaceae > Cellvibrio. The sequence goes on from CAYTQQ010000019.1 coordinate 5,920, forward strand.
GTCGGTGATATGACCGGCTTTGCAGCAGCTTGCTACCAGCGCGGCGTCGGCTTTATCCAGGTTCCTACAACTCTGCTCGCCATGGTGGATTCTTCCGTTGGTGGGAAGACGGGTGTCAATCACCCTCTGGGTAAAAATATGATTGGCGCTTTTTACCAGCCTCGGTGCGTGATTGCAGACACCTTATTGCTGCAAAGCTTGCCCCCAAGAGAATTGTCAGCGGGCATCGCGGAAATTATCAAATACGGTTTGATCAGCGATTATCCTTTCTTCGAATGGTTGGAAACCAATCTTGATGCCTTGCTCCGTGGTGACCGCGAAGCGTTGGCTTATGCTGTCGAACGCTCCTGTAAAAATAAAGCGGATGTGGTGGCTCAAGACGAGCACGAAGGTGGCGTGCGTGCCATTTTGAATCTTGGCCATACCTTCGGACACGCGATTGAAACCGCTCAAGGTTATGGCAACTGGCTGCATGGTGAAGCGGTCGCTGCGGGGATGGTGATGGCTGCTGATCTGTCCTGGCGTCGTGGTGCCATCACCGAACAGGAATTGGATCGGATAAAAACCTTGTTGGAGCGAGCCAAGCTGCCGGTGAAGGCGCCTGCTGATATGACGCCGGATCAATTCAAACAGTTGATGGGCGTCGATAAAAAAATTCTTGATGGGCGTTTGCGCCTGGTACTTTTGGAGGCGATGGGGCAAGCGATTATTACCAGCGAAATTGAGCCAGCATTGTTGGCCCAGACTTTTGCGGCCTGTCGTTGATAGACGCTTCTGGGGCGCTGACTATTGAACGAGAGTGAGCGCCTACTTTTCTACTAAGTGTGAGGCTACAGGCGAGGATTATGAAAGAAGATCCATTATTCACTGAGAGGTCTGCGCGAGGTGTCAACGACGGCGCGGATATAGAAGAGCCAAGCCCAAATGAGCAAGTGTTGGAAGATTATCGCCAGCGGTACGGCCTTGCTGCTGATCCCTTTGGCGCAGATCCTTATTTTCCCTTCTTCACTGGCGGGCAGCGCCGCGAGCTACTCGATCAAGTCATTCATATTTGTCAATTTGGTCAGGGTATTCCTCTGGTTTCAGGTGAACGCGGAGTGGGTAAAACGCGTTTATTGCTGGCCATTTACGAAGCGCTTGGGTCGGACAGTGCCTGTGTCATAAATGCATTACCGACAATGCAACAGGACTTGCTTGCTCGACAAGCGGCGCATCATTTTGGCTTACCCTTGCCGGCGAATAATGTCGAGAGTTTGTTTCGGGAAGTCATTGCCAGCGACTTAGGCTCCCGATTTATTCTTATTGATAACGCCCAGGATCTTGATGATCAAACCTTATCGGCGCTCATGAGTCTGGAAGTTGAGCCGGGAGCTGAAGGCTGCGAGCTGCGCTTTGTGCTCTTTGCAGATCTTTCTCTGGTTGCTCGTCTGCAGCAGCTCCCATCGCCTTCGGCAGTAATTGAGCTTTATCTTGAACGCTTCTCGCTCCGAGAAACGGTCGATTATCTCAATTATCGAATGGAGGTGGCGGATTATCTCGGTCCTGAAATCTTTACGGAAACCAAGGTTGAGCCTTGGTGGCGCAAGGCTCAAGGGCAGCTGCCGGTGATTCATCGTCTTGCGCAAGAGCATTTACTTGAAACCGTATTGCCACCCCTAAAGTCCGGCCAAAAGCCCTTTCCGGTGATGCACATTATGGCTATCGCCATTCTTGGCGGAGTGGGGTTAATGACCTTTTTGTATAGTGGTGGCAAAGATGAACAGGTGCAGACACAAAGTCTTCCTATCAGTATTCAGCCACCCGTTGCGGCGCCCGTACCGCAGGAATCACCTCAGGAACTGCTCGCTGAGGCTCCCGAGGTGTCTCCTGCCGAATCTGCCTCGACAGCAGCCTTAGCTGTAGAAGAGGCCCCATCGGCTCCGCCGGTGCAAGCACAATCCTCCTCCGTGGCGAGTGTGTCATCAGAGATGCCAGAGCCTGCAGCTACAGCGCCAGCGGTTGCTGAAGCCCCCAGGTCGCAGGCCAGCTCTTCTGCTCCTGCCGTGGTGACAGCTGCTACAGGAACTCGGGCATACGCGCGCGATGAGGAAACATTGTTGTCCTGGCAGCCGACCGATTTTACGTTGCAGCTGCTGGGGGTGAGCACCGAAAAGGCGGCTAAAGAGTTTATTGCCGACCAATCAAATCGTGATGACTTGTTGTTGTTCCGCACCATACGTCAAGGGAAACCCTGGTTTGTAGTAGTAGCGGGGCGATACGCCAGTGCATCCGAAGCGAGAAACGCGATCTCTACTCTGCCAGCAGAGCAAGTAAAAGCAGGTCCCTGGTCGAGAGGTTTGAAGGGCATTCAGGAAGAAATACAGCGATAGGTAGTTAACAAACGAATATAAAAAACCCGCCGTAATGGCGGGTTTTTTATGGGCCAGATTAACGCCGTGTTAAAGGGTGCTACTCATTAATGTTAGTCGGTTTTGTTTGAGTGACGAGGCCGTCAGGGGTAGTTATTTCAAACACTATATAACCGCTCGGATCTGTCGTTTCACTTGTGCCTCTTAAGGTTACACTAAAGCTTTGTGGTGAAACGGTAGATGGTATAGTCAATGATGTCGGAGAGGCAGAGAGCTCCTCGGCTTCAGTTAGATTAATAGATATTTGCGTGCCAGCGGGCAAAGCGTTGTTGTTTATATCCGAAAGCAAAACATTCAAGGTTTCTTGCTTGCCTGCCTCCAGTTTGATGGTTGGTAGTTGTTGTGGTAAATAACCATTTTGCATGAGGGGCTTATTGCTTGACATGACGAGCATATAATCTTGGCGGATAGTCACGCCGCTTCTTGAGCACCATCCGTTTCTCTCGTCTTCTAAGCGACATAATACGCCATTATATAAGCCATCTCCTACGCCGTTGGTGCTGTGCTTTCGATCTTCATTAAAGTCGATAAAAAACTCAGTCGGATCGCGTTGGCCATTATGATTTTCGTCGAGGTAAGCTTCAGGAAGGTCGTCACAAGCGTTCGCGCTTCCACTCGCTGTAGACGGCGGAGCATTGCGTCTGCATGAGGGGTGGTTATGCGGCGCTGCGAAGACATCAACATCTAGATCATACCAACCATTGCCGTTGACATCTTTGAACGATTCGTTGCCAACAGTATGGGCTAAGACTCTTACTTTCCCATCTGCAGGTCGAGGATTTTGGCTTCTCCAGGTAACTTGACACTCTCCATTTTCAGTCGTACAACTCTCACTAATAGCACCGGCATTGGTCGTAAAAGATACAACTGTTCCATCCGCTGGAGGGTTGTAGAATGCATCTGCTAACAGCACAGTAAAAGTAACAATCGTATTGTCATATTCCCAAGCCATCGGGTTTTTGCTTGATGCTGCTAATGAAAAACTTTTCTGGTCTGGGACCCCGGTAGATACGCGCAGTCCTGATGATTGTGTAGAAAGTCCTGTGTTCAAGTCAGTCGCTAAGACTCTCACTGGTGTTGCTATGGTTCCTGCTTGAATGGAAATGGAAGCATATCCAGCTGCATCAGTTTTGGCTCTCTTGGAACCATCGGGGTCACTAGGTTCGCATTTGCTATCATTCAGCGTGAGACCGCCGGCAGTTGTATTTAAAGAGAAATCTACACAAACCCCCTTGATGGGTGCATTGGTGCCTCCTTTTACTAAAAACCGAGCAATCGACACCTCATTCCCACCGGTACCCTTTAAGCTGATCAATGACGGGGTTGCGTCAACGAATTGGATTGATCCTACGGTATCGGCCTCCACGGTAATGGTCGTTTGAGCGGAGAGGACGCTTCCTTGATGGCTCGCTGTAGCAGTAATGACATCTTCGCCCACACAACCATTTGCTTGGTAAGTAACAGTAGCTTCTCCATTTGTCGTCGTCACACTCGCATCAGAAAGTATGGCTTCCTGAGCTGCAATACAGCGAGAATTGAAGGTGACACCAATGGACTCGGTGACCAAGTTCCCGCTACCACTGACAACATTCACCGTAAGCGTAGTCGTGCCCCCTGGAGACAGGGTGCCCGAGACCCCTGTAGCTATTTCTCCTGGTACAAAGTCCGCTCCAGATCCTCTTCCAAGATCACGTACTTGTGTAGTATCTAAACTGCTGGAGCTGGAATTAGCGCTTGAACTGGAGCCGGTGACGATTCGGTCGATTTGTGATCCGCCGTCGCCACCACCGCAGGCGGTCAGCATGAGACCGAGGGAAAACGCGGTCGCTGCCTGTAGAAGGTGGGTCCTGAAGGTTGTAGTACGCATGATGTCTTCCTGGGTTGCCGGGTGTTTTTGTTCTATATGGCGAGGTCCTTGGGGAATGACCTCTATCAATAGTTAGTTGTGGCTTATATGGAGCGGTGCCGCGTTATTATTCGCTATGGCGACGAGTGCCCGATCTTTAACTTAGCCTATATCCTGAAAATGATAAAGCGCCAGAGGCGTGAAAAATCCTCAGATTGAGTGATTCTCAGCATATTTATGGGTTCTTTTATTTTTCTTTATGTATTTCAGGTGTTAATGAGCGATTGTTAAGGTGGTTTGGTGGGTAGGGCGCGGCGAGATCGCACGTTATTCTGGTGCGTGCTGCGAGCCGCCGAACCCCTCACTGGAGCCAAATACGCGCGAAAGGACGATGGTGGCCTCGCTAAAATATTTTTAAAGCGGCGCAAAAAATTCCTTGCCATGGGTGCTACACTCAGGCAATATCCTCCGCCCATTTTTTTATAAGCCCCGGTTCGGGGCTTTTTTGTCTGGGATCGGAATTGTTGATCCAGATGTCGTCCGTCGCCTGTCCGACTCTGCGGTTTTCGGTTACCTGTTAGTCCGATCCCATTCGTCTTTTTATCTGCAACGAATGATAGGACATTGCCTATGACAAACGGCCTCTACCGGTTAGACGAGTTCAAAGACAACTGTGGTTTCGGATTAATTGCTCATATCAAGGGCAAGGCCAGCCATAGCTTATTGCAAACTGCCATTGAGGCCCTTACTTGCATGACCCATCGCGGCGGGATTAACGCGGATGGTAAAACCGGGGATGGTTGCGGGTTGTTAATGCAAAAGCCCGATCACTTTTTACGCGCTGTGGCGCGGGAAAGCTGCGGGGTTGAGCTGACCGATATCTACGGTGTTGGCTCATTAATGTTGAGTCGCGATCCCGCTGTGGCGGCGCAGGCGCGTTCCATTCTTGAAGAAGAGCTGGTGGCTCAGGGCTTAGTCGTAGCCGGCTGGCGGGATGTGCCCGTTGATGCGGCTTGCCTTGGTCCGATTGCCTGCAGATCTTTGCCGGTCTTCAATCATCTTTTTGTTAACAGCGTCAATCTGCCCTTAGAGCAGGTGAACGCCCGCCTCTTTATGGCGCGGCGTAACGCAGAATTACGCCTCAGCCAAGATTCATCCTTCTATATCGCCAGTCTTAGTACTGGCGTTATTGTTTTTAAGGGGCTGATGATGCCGGTAGACCTGCCGCGCTTCTTCACTGATCTTGCCGATCCCCGCCTCGAAACCGCTATTTGTGTGTTTCACCAGCGCTTTTCCACGAACACCATGCCGCAGTGGCCGCTGGCGCAGCCGTTTCGGTTGCTGGCCCATAACGGTGAAATTAATACCATCGTCGGCAACCGCAACTGGTCGGTCGCACGCACACCCAAATTTACCTCGCCTTTGTTGCCCGATTTACAGACGGTAAAACCCCTCGTCAATCGCGTGGGGTCGGATTCCTCCAGTCTGGATAACATGCTGGAGATTCTGGTGTTGGGGGGTATTGATCTGCACCGGGCGATTCGGATGTTGGTGCCGCCGGCCTGGCAGAATGTCCAGAACATGGATCCCGATCTGCGTTCCTTTTACGAATACAACTCCATGCATATTGAGCCTTGGGATGGCCCGGCGGGACTGGCTGTCACCGACGGGCGCTATGCCGTGTGTACCTTGGATCGCAATGGTTTGCGGCCCTCGCGCTGGGTGATCACTAAGGACGACATCATTACCGTGGCTTCGGAAGTGGGGGTTTACCGTTACGATCCCGCCGATGTGGTGGCTAAAGGTCGCCTCGGGCCAGGGCAAATTTTGTCCGTGGACACCCTGACGGGACAGCTGTATCAGACCGAAGATGTAGATAATCAGCTCAAAACGTCCAAGCCTTACAAACAATGGCTGAAGGCTAATGCGCTGCGGGTTGAGTCCACTCTGGAAGCCGATGACCGGGAAACCAGCATCGGCCACCATGAACTCAAGGCTTACATGAAAATGTATCAGGTCTCGTTTGAGGAGCGGGACCAGCTGTTGCGACCCCTCGCGGAAGGGGGTCAGGAAGCGGTGGGTTCTATGGGTGACGATACGCCCATGGCGGTGTTGTCCCGGCAGCAGCGCTCACTCTACGATTATTTCCGTCAGCAGTTCGCGCAGGTGACCAATCCTCCGATTGACCCTTTACGCGAAGCGATCGTGATGTCGCTGGAGACGTGTCTGGGGCGGGAGCGCTCTATCTATGAGCAAACCGAAGCGCACGCCGATCGCGTTATCTTAACGTCGCCCGTGCTTTCCCCGGCCAAATTTCGCGCCCTGATGACGCTGAAACGCGCGGGTTGTGAGGTGGCGAATTTTTCACTTCACTATGATCCGCAGGAGGTCAGCCTCCAGCAGGCGCTCACCCGTTTGTGTGAGGAAGTTGCTGCTGCCGCTCGCTATGGCCGCGTCTTGATGGTGCTGAGCGATAACGAGCTGCAAAAAGGCTTGCTGCCTATTCCTGCGTTAATGGCTGTCGGCGCTGTGCATCAGCATTTGACCCATGCGGGTTTGCGCTGTGATTCCAATATCATCATTGAAACCGGATCAGCACGCGATCCGCATCAGATTGCGGCGTTGATCGGTTACGGTGCAACCGCCGTTTACCCCTATCTGAGCTATCAGCTGCTCAACGATCTGATGCATACCGGTGAGCTGTTATCCGATATTGATAGCGCCTATAAAAATTACCGGAAGGGTATTGAAAAAGGCTTGTTGAAAATCCTGTCCAAAATGGGGATTTCAACCATTGCTTCCTATCGCGGGGCGCAGCTCTTTGAAGCGATTGGCTTGGCGGATGAAGTGATTAATACCTGTTTTGAGAGCACACCCTCGCGCATTCAAGGTGCTGGTTTTGCAGAGTTGGAGGCCGACCAGAAAATCCTCGCCGAACAGGCGTGGATCGAGCGCAAGCCGATCGCCCAGGGGGGCTTGCTCAAGTATGTCCACGGTTCCGAATACCACGCGTTTAATCCGGATGTGGTTCAGACGCTTCAAAAGGCCGTGCAAAGTGGCGACTACGGGCTTTGGCGGGCTTACGCGGATCTGGTTAACCAGCGACCCGTATCCATGCTGCGCGATCTGCTCGCTTTGCGGGAAGATACTTGTCAGCCGATTCCGCTGAGTGAGGTTGAGCCGGTCGAAAGCATCCTCAAGCGTTTTGATTCGGCTGGTATGTCGCTCGGTGCGCTATCGCCCGAGGCTCACGAGGCGCTGGCGGAGGCTATGAACCGTTTGGGCGGGCGCTCTAACAGCGGTGAAGGCGGTGAAGATCCGGCCCGTTATGGCACGGTGAAAACCTCCAAAATCAAGCAGGTCGCCTCCGGACGTTTCGGCGTTACACCGGCTTACCTGGTGAATGCCGAGGTGTTGCAAATCAAAGTGGCCCAGGGTGCAAAACCCGGCGAGGGTGGTCAGTTACCGGGCAGCAAGGTCAATGAGCTGATTGCACGTCTGCGTTACTCCGTGCCGGGCGTCACCCTGATCTCGCCACCGCCACACCACGATATCTACTCGATTGAGGATCTCGCGCAGCTGATCTTTGACCTCAAACAAGTAAACCCGGATGCCCTGGTATCGGTAAAACTGGTGTCCCGTCCCGGCGTGGGGACTATTGCCGCAGGTGTGGCGAAAGCCTATGCCGATCTGATTACCATCTCTGGTTATGACGGCGGCACGGCAGCCAGCCCGCTGTCTTCGATCCGCTACGCCGGCTCGCCCTGGGAATTGGGGCTGGCAGAAACTCACCAGACACTCCGGGCTAATGACTTGCGGGATAAGGTCCGGGTACAAACCGATGGCGGCTTGAAAACCGGCCTCGACGTGGTCAAAGCAGCCATGCTTGGTGCGGAGAGTTTTGGTTTTGGTACCGGGCCGATGGTCGCCCTTGGATGCAAGTATCTGCGTATCTGCCACCTGAACAATTGTGCGACGGGCGTCGCTACCCAGCAGGACAAGCTGCGTAAAAACCACTACATCGGCACGGTAGAAATGGCGATGAATTTCTTCCGCTTTATGGCCGAAGAAACCCGCGAGTGGATGGCGCGTTTGGGCGTGTGTACGCTGGGGGAGCTGGTTGGTCGCGTTGACCTGTTAAGAATCATGGAAGGTGAAACACCGAAGCAGCAGCGGCTGGATCTGGGGCCGATTATCCATACCGATGAATACCTGGCGAGCAAGCCTCAGTTGTGTCTGGTCGATAAAAACCCGACGTTCGACCGGGGCGAACTTGCCGAAGCCATGGTGCGTGCCGTGCTGCCTGCCATCGAGGCTAAAAGCGGGGGTGAATTTCAGTTTCAAATTACCAATTGTGACCGTTCAGTTGGCGCGCGCATCAGCGGTGAGATTGCCAAGCGCTACGGCAACCAGGGAATGGCAGATCAACCCATCGTATTAAAGCTGACGGGTATCGCCGGGCAGAGCTTCGGCGTCTGGAATGCGGGTGGCCTGGACATGTATCTCGAAGGGGATGCGAATGATTACGTCGGCAAAGGGATGGCGGGCGGCAAGCTGGTCATTCGTCCTCCGCGCAACTCGAGCTTTAAATCCAATGCCGCCAGTATTATCGGTAACACCTGCGTCTATGGTGCCACCGGCGGCAAGTTGTTTGCGGCGGGTACCGCGGGTGAACGTTGCGCTGTGCGTAACTCGGGTGCCCAGGTGGTGGTCGAAGGTGTGGGTGATCACTGCTGCGAATATATGACCGGCGGGGTGGTTACGGTGCTGGGTGCAACCGGCGTCAACTTTGGTGCGGGCATGACCGGTGGCTTTGCCTATGTCCTCGATCTAGCCAACAAATTTGCCGATCGGTACAACCACGAACTGGTTGAAATTGTGCGGGTGGATACTGAGGCTTTAGAGGCGCATCGCCATCACCTGCGCAGCACCATAGAAGAATTTACCCGGGAGACGGGCAGTGAGTGGGGCCAGGAACTGCTGGAGCACTTTACCGATTACGTCGGTAAGTTCTGGCTGGTAAAACCCAAGGCGGCAAGTCTGGCGGGGCTGTTAAACAGCTTCAAAGTGCGTGGTGAATAATCTGGTGAATGAAGAGAGACGAATTATGGCCGGACGTTTAAGCAATACTTTTCAATTCCTTGACAGGGCGCGGCAAGACCCTGCTAAAAAGGACATTACCGCGCGTAAGCATGAATTTGTAGAAATCTATCAACCGTTTACTTCAACCGAGGTCGCCGAACAGTCACACCGTTGCCTTGAGTGCGGCAACCCTTATTGTGAGTGGAAGTGCCCGGTGCACAACTTTATCCCCAATTGGCTCAAGCTCATTGCGGAAGGGAATGTCTTCGAAGCGGCTGAGCTGAGTCATCAGACCAACTCTCTGCCTGAGGTTTGTGGGCGGGTTTGTCCGCAGGATCGGCTGTGTGAGGGCGCCTGTACGCTCAACGACGGTTTTGGTGCAGTTACCATCGGCAGCGCCGAGAAATACATCACGGATACCGCGTTTGCCATGGGCTGGCGCCCTGATATGTCGAAGGTCGTGTGGACGGATAAGAAAGTCGCCATTATCGGGGCTGGTCCTGCGGGTCTCGGTT
>CAYTQQ010000019.1:15870-36372 GCA_964440135.1 uncultured Cellvibrionaceae bacterium
GTGTGGACGGATAAGAAAGTCGCCATTATCGGGGCTGGTCCTGCGGGTCTCGGTTGTGCCGATGTGCTGGTGCGCAACGGCGTCAAGCCGGTGGTCTTTGATCGCTACCCGGAGATTGGCGGCCTGCTGACATTTGGCATCCCTGAATTCAAGCTCGAAAAAAGCGTGATGTCCCGTCGGCGCGATATTTTTACCGAGATGGGCGTCGAGTTTCATCTGAACACGGAAGTAGGCAAAGACGTAACGCTGGACGAGTTGCTGCGGGACTATGACGCGGTATTTATGGGGATGGGCACCTATGCTTACATGAAAGGCGGCTTTCCGGGCGAGGATCTGCCCGGCGTCTACGACGCGCTGCCGTTCTTGATTGCCAACGTCAATCGCAACCTCGGCTTTGAAAAGAGCCCGGCGGATTTTATCAGCGTGAAAGGCAAGCGTGTGGTTGTACTGGGCGGTGGCGATACCGCGATGGACTGCAATCGCACGTCTATTCGTCAGGGCGCGGCCAGTGTCACTTGTGCCTATCGGCGCGATGAAGAAAATATGCCCGGCTCCAAGCGCGAAGTGGTCAACGCCCGTGAAGAAGGTGTGCAGTTTCTGTTTAACCGTCAGCCCGTGGCGATTGTCGGCAACGGCGCGGTAGAGGGTGTTAAGGTGGTCACTACCAAGCTGGGTGAGCCGGATGAGAAAGGGCGTCGCCGGCCGGAAATTGTGCCGGACAGCGAAGAAATTCTGCCGGCAGATCTCGTGCTGATTGCGTTTGGTTTCCGCCCCGATCCTCCGAGCTGGCTGGCCGATCATCAGGTCGCGATCAATGATTGGGGTGGCGTGGTTGCGCCGGAGCAGCAGCGCTACAAGTTTCAGACAACGAACCCCAAAATCTTTGCGGGCGGTGATATGGTACGCGGCTCTGATCTGGTTGTTACCGCAATCTGGGAAGGGCGTGAGGCGGCCGAGGGCATCCTCGACTATCTCGAGGTCTAAATCTCGCCAGTAAAGCACGCGCAGTGCCCCGCATTTTTGATGTGGGGCATTGTTATTTATGGCGTGGCGATTTCACTCCCAGTGCGGCACGATGTGGCGCAGAATTAAGGACTTTGTAGCAGTGCAGTCTCGGTATATTTTTTTAGGCAGGTGTAGATGGATATCTCTTCTGTAGTCATTGAAGTTGCCGGCGGCATAGGGTTGTTCCTCTTGGGGATGAGCCTTATGACCGAGGGGCTGAGAAATTTAGCGGGCGAGTCGGTGCGCAAAGCGTTGATGCGCTTTACCCGCAGTCCGACCAGCGGTGTGCTGACGGGGCTGTTGGCAACCGTCGTCACCCAATCCTCCAGTGCCACCATCATTATCACCGTGGGCTTTGTCGGCGCGGGCATGCTGGCTTACTCTCAGGCGTTGGGCGTAGTGCTGGGAGCCAGTGTCGGCACCACCTTTACCGGCTGGTTGGTGGCGATTGTCGGTTTCAAATTACAGTTGGGCGCTATTGCGTCGGTCCTGATTTTAATCGGCGCCTTTATGCGTTTGTTTGGCGGGGCGCGACGCTCGGGGCTGGCCTATACCCTGGCCGGGTTTGGTCTGGTCTTTGTCGGCATCAGCGGCCTGCAGCAGGGCATGGCTGGTTTGCAGGCGTATGTTGACCTTGGCTTTATTCCCGGCGAGACCTTGCTGGGTAAGCTGGCGTTGATGGTGGTGGGAACCCTGTTCACGCTACTCACGCAATCATCGACGGCGGGTGTCATTTCGACCCTGGCGGCCTTGCATGGTGGCGTGGTCAACTTTGAGCAGGCCGCGGCGCTGGTAGTAGGCATGAACGTCGGTACCACCTTTACCTCGGCGATTGCCACTATCGGCGGCAACGTGCACGTGCGCCGCACCGGCTTCTCCCACGTGGTGTTTAACACCATTGTCAGTGGCTGCGCTATTTTTCTTATCCCACCCTATATAGCCGCCTGGCAGGCGCTTATGCCGAGCGTTCCCTTGGGCGAGATTGCCTTGGTGAGCTTCCATACCCTGTTTAACCTGGTGGGGGTGTTGCTCATCCTGCCGTTTATCCGCCATTACGCCGCGTTTATTGAGCGCTTGTTTCCTGTCCGTAAGACTGATGAGCGGCAACTGCTGGATACCAGCCTGTTGCGCTACCCGGAACTGGCATTGGGCGAAGTCCAGCAATTATTGCTGACTCACTTCAAGCAGATGGTCCTCCAGCTGGCTTATATGCTGGGGGAAAGCCCACGCCCGATTTCTCTGGTAGAGACTGCCCGCGCCTTGCAGGAGACGCGTCAATATCTGGATCAGTTGCACCTCGATAGCACGGCGGGCAAAGAGTGGGAACGGTTATTAACCTGTATCTACGTGCTCGATCATATGCAGCGTTTATATGAGCGCTGCCAAAATACCCATGTGCTGGTGGTGCTGCATAACAATGAGTCATCGCGCTCCGCCAGTGTGCTCTTGTGGCAGCTGGTACAGAGCATCATGGCCGGTGAACCCCTGAATGAAGAACAAGCCCAGTTACTGGTTGAGCAATTGGGTGAGCAGGAGAAACATTTACGCGAACTGACCATGCAACAGATTGCGATCGGCAAGCTGGAACTTGATCGCGGAGTGAGCCTGATGGAAACCGCACGCTGGATGCACAGAGTGGGTAGTCATTTGCTGCGCATTGAGCGAAGGCTCGATGCTTTGGACTATCGCACCGACAGTAAGAGCGAGAAGCAGGGCTAATGACTGGTATACTCCTGTCCGCCTATCAGAATGTTGAAAGAGATTTACCCCATGACTGAACTAAAGAACGACCGCTTTCTTCGTGCCCTGCTGCGTGAGCCGGTAGATGTTACGCCCGTATGGATGATGCGTCAGGCGGGCCGCTATCTTCCTGAATATCGTGCGAGCCGCGCGCGCGCCGGGGATTTCATGGGTCTGTGTACCAATCCCGAACTGGCTTGTGAGGTAACCTTGCAGCCGCTTGAGCGCTATCCCTTGGATGCTGCGATTCTGTTCTCCGACATCCTTACCATTCCCGACGCTATGGGGTTGGGGCTGTATTTCGAAACCGGTGAGGGGCCGAAATTTCGTAAGCCCGTGCGTACCCTGGCGGATGTTGAAGCGCTGAAAGTGATTAACCCCGAGCAGGATTTACCCTACGTCTTGGACGCGGTAAAAACCATTCGCCGCGAATTAAACGGGCGGGTCCCGTTAATCGGCTTCTCGGGAAGCCCCTGGACTTTGGCGACTTACATGATCGAAGGGGGCTCCAGCCGGGATTTCCGCCTCGCCAAACAAATGCTCTATAACCATCCGGAGCAGATGCATCATTTGCTCAACGTGCTCGCCGAGTCGGTCACCGCCTACCTTAACGCGCAGATTCTTGCAGGTGCGCAAGCCGTGCAGATCTTTGATAGCTGGGGCGGTGCCTTGTCCCACGCGGCATATCAGGAGTTCTCCCTGGGCTATATGCAGAAAATTGTGGCGGGCCTGCTGCGTGAGCATGAAGGGCGCCGGGTGCCGGTGATTCTGTTTACCAAAGGCGGCGGCCAGTGGCTTGAGCAACTGGCGAATACCGGGGCCGATTGCCTGGGACTGGATTGGACCACAGGCATGGGGCAGGCGCGGGCGCGGGTCGGTCATCAGGTAGCCCTGCAGGGCAACATGGATCCGACGGCCCTCTATGCTTCACCGGATCGCATTCGTGCCGAAGTCAGTGCTATTCTGGCAAGCTACGGCGCGGGACCGGGGCATATATTTAATCTGGGACACGGTATTACTCCCGAAGTAGATCCTGAGCATGCCGGAGCGTTTATCCGTGCGGTTCATGAGCTATCGGCGCAATATCATGCCTAAGCACCTTGTCATCATCGCCTCGATGGCTCTAGTTTATTGATCATTTTTTGACTAAACTTGCGCCATCCCGGCGACGGAACTATGTGAGTGATGGGGATTCATAGTGGGCATTAAACAGGTCAAGATAAACATCAGCGAACTCACCATTGGCATGTATGTGTCGGGGCTTGATCGCCCATGGTCGCAAACCCCGTTCCCACTTCAGGGCTTCTATCTCCGTGATCTCGATGAAATCAATCAGTTAAAAGCACTCTGCAACCACGTTTATATCGATGTGGAAAAAGGCCGCGGCCCCATCGCGGCCAATCTCAAAACCCTGGGGCCAACGCTGCGTAACCGCATCAATGGCCGCGACCAAAAGCGTTCGGCCCTAACCGAGCCCGTTGCCCCGTTAAAAATTCAACGCAATGTCTACCGCGACATCCAGCCACTGCAAAAAGAAGTTAAAAAAGCCCGCCAATTGCACCAAAAAGTATACGGTGCCGTGGTCGAAGTGCTCGACCAGTTAGAGCGTAACCAATTACAAAGTGCTTCCCTGGGCGAGACGAAGCGCGTCGCCAGTGAAATGGTAGACAGCGTATTGCGTAATCCCGATGCGTTTACCTGGCTCTCGCGGGTTCAGGAAAAAGACGAGTACACTTACAGCCACGCAGTGCGTTCTTCCGTTTGGGCTATTTTATTTGGCCGGCATATCGGCTTGCCCAAGCGCGATCTCGATGTGCTGGCACTTGGCGTCCTGCTGAAAGATGTGGGCAAGGTATTGCTCGACGACGCGCTGCTGGCAAAAGAGGAGCGCACGCAGGAAGAAGAGCAGGTCTACCAGGGCTTCGTGGAGCTGGGCGCCGATATTTTGCGTAAAACTCCAGGCGTAGAGCCACGGGTGATCAGTGTGGTAAAAACCCACTGTGAGCGTCTTAACGGCAGCGGTTTTCCACAGGGCTTGCAGGGCGACAAAATTCCTCTGCTGGGAAAAATTGCCGGGATAGTGACCTATTACGACCACGTCACCAACCCGCGCGGTTCCCGCCATCCGATTGCACCGTCTAAAGCAGTGGCCAAGCTCTATGAGCTGCGCAATATTCAGTTCCAGGAAGAATTGGTTGTTGAGTTTATCCGGGCGATCGGTCTCTATCCGACGGGAACCCTGGTCGAATTAAGCACGGGTGAAGTCGGCGTAGTGGTCGAACAAAACTTTGAGCGTCGCCTTAAGCCCAAAGTTATGCTGGTGCTTGATGCGTGCAAGGTGCCGCTTGATGAGCCAACGCTGCTTGATCTATCTGAAGATGATCGCCGCAAACAGGCCTTATTGGATTCGGGGAAAAAAACCCGTTACGAAATTGAGAAGGTTGAAATCGCACGGGATCTGGAGCCGGGTAGTTACGACGTGGACATTTCCAATATTCGCGATCAATACCTGATGAAAACCGAGAAGCGCGGTCTTATGGGCCTGTTGAGTCGCCTGCAAAAGAGCAGCTAATAGACTGCAGAGAGATAGGCGTTAAAACCCTGAACGACGCCCATAAAAAAACCACCGCAAAGGTGGTTTTTTTATCTTCGCTATTTGGCAATCAAGTCAAATAGCTGCTTCGTCGTAAACCTTAAGCTGGTTGTACGTCTGAAGCTTGTGGGCCTTTAGGGCCTTTTTCCACGTTAAATTTAACGCGTTGACCTTCGGTCAAAGTTTTGAAGCCTGAACCAGAAATGGCGCTGAAGTGGACAAAAACGTCCGGACCATTGTCTTGTTCCAAAAAGCCAAAACCTTTAGCTTCGTTGAACCACTTTACCGAACCGGTAGCTGCTGACATAAAAATCTCCAAAGCAATAATGCTAAGTTGTAAAAGAAATAACCCGAATAGGGCGATGTACTGACCTAAGAAGAAGTGATGACTAAAACAAAGCGAAGTGCTACGGAGTATTCAGCGGTCTTAACGGTGAGATTAACTCAAACGATTAAAGAGCGGTGGTACGGTGTATTCATCGAAATTGTAGTAACAAGTATCAGCTGTATTCTTCACCAGCACCGGCAGTATGGGCTGCTAATTCGGGGAAGTAAAGAAAATAATTGTGCGCGCGCGAGGTTCCGGCTTCCGGTCAGGAAGCCGGCTATTACATAAGGTGGTCGGTGCCAAGTAATACTTGGCCTTGCGGGGCGAAACTAAACAAATGGGCCTCGTTATGGCCGGGTATTCTCACCCAGGTTTGCCCCCATTACCGTGGGTGAACCTGCCTCATAAGCGGGATGCCAGCGTACTTTGTCTTTCGCAAATAACAAAACGACCGTTGAGCCCAGTTTAAAGCGGCCCATTTCATCGCCTTTGGCCAGCTCAATTGCTGTTGATGGGTCCGGATATTCGGTGGTTTTGATAGTGCCCTTTAGCGGGGCTACCTCGCCTGCCCACACAGTTTCAATGCCAGCCACGATCATGGCGCCGACCAAGACCACGGCCATAGGGCCGATATCGGTATCAAAAATAGCCACCAGGCGTTCATTGCGGGAGAACAATCGGGGAACCTGGGCTGCGGTGGCGGTGTTAACCGAAAACAAATCGCCCGGCACGGCAATCATTTTGCGCAGCTTGCCGCCGTAGGGCATGTGGACGCGATGGTAATCCCGCGGCGACAAATAAATGGTGGCAAAAGTACCTGCGCTAAATTCTTCTGCCAGCTGGGCATCCCCGCCTAATAACTCCTGCGCTGTGTAATCCTGTCCTTTCGCCTGAAAAATCCGGCCATCGACAATATCCCCGAGCTGGCTGACAGCACCGTCAGCAGGGCACGCAATACTGTTCTCGCTGAAGTCGATAGGCCGCGCGCCGGGTTTAAGTGCGCGGGTAAAAAAATCGTTAAAACATTTGTAGGCCAGTGGGTTTTCTTCCGCGGCCTGAGACATGTCGACGTGATAACGCTTTACGAACCAGGTGATAAACGTATTTTTTATCCAAGGTTTTTCGCTACGTGCGACCCAGCCGGCAGCGCGTGAAAGCAGATGTTGGGGGGCAAGGTATTGTAGTTTTGCAAATAGCACGTCATTCATGGGTTTAGCTTGCTCATCTAAGGGATGCGGTATTAAATAGCACGCCATGTTAAACGCAGCGCTTCCGAGTAACAACACGGATGTCCTCACGTGATAATGCGCGGCTCCTAAACATCGAGAGGACGGCTCGTAAAGCAAGCGACCGGCGCGGGATTTTAAAAAGGGTATAAGAAGTGATCTTATGTCGAGTATGTATCCCATTGAGCGTAAAAATTTGTTGCGGTATTTGTTAAGAAAATTTTTATGGTAATCAATCTCGATAACTCTCCGGCCAGTCTACCTTTTGCTTACGACATAGTACGTTCTCCGCGGCGGCGCAGTATTAGTATTGAGGTGCGTGCTGCGTGTGTCCGTGTGCGTGCCCCCTTGGGTGTAGCTGAGCGCGATCTGCATCAATTTGTCCGTGAAAAACGTCACTGGATCAGTCGCAAAATAGCTGAACAAAAACAGCTTTTACAGGCAATTCCTGAACGTCAATATCACTCTGGCGTACAACTGCCTTATTTGGGCTGCTCACTAGAGTTGGTGGTTGAAACCGCACGTACATCCAAGGTTGAGCGAAGCCTGGTGAATGGCAGAGAGTATCTGCATGTGGGTATATCTACGCGCAGTAAAATGCCGGTAGCAACGCAAGTTCAGCGCGCGGTACGCGTCTGGTATCAACAAGAAGCGCTGCGGTTATTGACGCAGAAAACCGATCAATTAGTTGCTCGTATGGGATTGCGCCATGCAGGCGTTACCGTTAAAGCCACCCGTTCCAAGTGGGGGCACTGCACCAGCCGGGGGACCATCCAATACAACTGGCATATTCTTCTGGCGCCCATGAATATAGTGGATTATCTTGTGGCCCATGAGGTTTGCCACTTGCGGCATCCGAACCACAGTTCTGCTTTTTGGCAGCTGGTTGCCAGCGTGTGTCCGAGCTTTCTGGAAGACCGCGCCTGGCTGAAAGCCTATGGCACACACTTGGTGCTGTGATAGCAAAGTGATCTTTTTGTTTATTAGCATGTGACTATTTTTATGACAGCTGAACTCAGTGATGATGTTGATGAAAATCTCGATCAATTTATCGTCGAGGCCATCGAACAAGGTTGTGTGTGGGGACTCCAGGGGCCGGAAGGCTGGGCTCTGTGCGCCTCTGAAAAATATGAAAACAGCGATGTAATGCCGCTGTGGTCCCGCAATGAATTTGCCCGAGTGCACTGCCAGGAAGATTGGCAGGATTATACGCCGGTGCCCATTGAGCTTGAGGAGTTGCTGGAAGATTGGCTTCCCGGTATGCATGAAGATGTATTGCTCGTCGGCATCAACTGGAACGCCGACTTGGAAGGCGAAGAAATGGAGCCGCTGGATTTACTGGAAGAATTTGAACACGAACTGTAGAGCGATAAGGCGGTGCGCTTAACGCTCTCTAGCTGATGTTCGCCGCCGAATCTACACCGAATAAGTAATCGTGCAGAATATCGGTTTGATGGTTAGCGACATATTCTTCCAGCGCTTGGAGTGATGCGCAGGTGGGTGTAAACGCAATTCCTGAGCGTGAATGTTTAGTGCACACCAGTAAAAATTCCGGCAGGATTTGGGGCGGTCGCTGCGAACTATGGCTGTCGATGTCGCGCTGCAACTGTAGTACCCGCAAATTGAAATCCAGGCTGAAGCGCATCAGCGTGGGATAATCAGATTCCTGACGATTGCTGAAGTGAATTTCCCGGCTGCCGGTGAGGTCAGCGGGAGTCAATGATTTGAGGGACATGAAAGCTTCCGAAGATAATGAGCGCGGTAAAATCTTTACCTTTTGTTATTTTTTATTTGCCTGAGCTGGTCAGCGCGGCGATTAGAGCACAGGCCTGACCAAGAGCGCGGTGACCACTATCACAAACTGGTTGTTTGCAACCAGCGAGCTTTTCCACTGACGAAACGAGGTGACAGCATGAGCAGAACTTATCGCGTACTGGGAGCAATCTGGGTCGTGCTCGGCCTTTTGGTTTTGTCAGGCTGCGCTATGCAACCCAAACTGGAGCAGCCCGGGGTCAAGGTCACAAGCTTGCAGTTATTGCCCTCCTCAGGTTTGCAGCAGCGCATAGGGGTAGGTTTGCTGATCTCCAACCCTAATGCTGTGGATTTACCCGTGCGCGGCTTCTCTTATAATATTGGAATCGAAAATTTTTCGATTCTCAGCGGTGTGACTGACCAGGTTCCGGTGTTAAAAGCCTATCAGGAAACGCCGGTCAATCTGGAAATCTCTACCAATCTGCTTGAGCTGGCGCGCCTGGTTGAGTTTTTCTCACGGGGTACCGCTCGGCAAGATGTTAACTACTCGTTTGATGCGAAACTTGATTTCAGTAGTTGGTTGCCCGCGATGCGTGTGCAAGAGCGTGGACAAATTCAGCTGACCCGATGACTGCTGCTTGCGCTAGAGCGCAGCGCCTGTTTGATAATAATTTGCAGGAAAATTAATGAGTGACGTAATTTCTCCCCCCGACGCCGATGAGCGTATCTCGCTGAAAGATTACACCGAAAAAGCCTATCTGGATTATTCCATGTACGTCATCCTCGACCGCGCATTGCCGCATATCGGGGATGGCTTAAAACCGGTTCAGCGACGTATTGTTTACGCGATGAGCGAGCTCGGCTTAAAGGCCAGTGCCAAATATAAAAAATCGGCGCGTACTGTCGGTGACGTCATCGGTAAGTTTCATCCTCATGGTGACTCGGCGTCCTATGAAGCCATGGTGCTCATGGCGCAATCATTTTCCTATCGCTACACCTTGATTGATGGTCAGGGTAACTGGGGTTCGCCCGACGATCCTAAATCGTTTGCGGCCATGCGTTATACCGAATCGCGGTTGACGCGCTACAGCGAAACGCTCCTTGAGGAATTGGGTCAGGGAACGGTAGATTGGCAGCCAAACTTTGACGGTACGCTTGAAGAGCCCATCGTGTTGCCCGCGCGAGTGCCCAATATTTTATTGAATGGTACGACCGGCATTGCTGTGGGCATGGCCACTGACATTCCACCGCATAATTTGCGCGAGGTTGTGAACGCCTGTGTTCATTTACTGGATCATCCCGATGCCAGTGTTGCCGAGCTCTGTGAGCATATTCCCGGTCCGGACATGCCTACAGAAGCGGAGCTTATTACGCCGCGTGAGGAGTTGATTAAAACGTACGAAACCGGGCGCGGTAGTGTGCGTATGCGCGGCGTTTGGCACAAAGATCCGGACACCGGCGATATTGTGGTGACGGCCCTGCCTCATCAAGTCAGTGGCGCCCGCGTGCTGGAACAAATTGCAGCGCAAATGCAGGCCAAAAAGTTGCCGATGGTCGCTGACCTGCGCGATGAATCGGATCACGAAAATCCGACGCGCTTAGTGATCGTGCCACGTTCGAATCGTATTGACCTTGAGCAGGTCATGCAGCATCTATTCGCTACAACGGATCTTGAGCGCAGCTACCGCATCAATATGAACATGATCGGCATTGACGGGAAGCCCTCGGTTAAACCGCTCAACAAAATTCTTAAAGAGTGGCTGAACTTTCGGACGGTCACGACCCGCCGGCGCTTACAGCACCGCTTGGAACGTGTAGAAGAGCGTTTACTGCGGCTGGCTGCCTTGATGATTGTATTTCTGAATGTTGATGAAGTTATTCGCATCATCCGTGAAGAAGATCAGCCCAAACCTGTACTTATGGCGCGTTTCAATTTAGTTGAAATGCAGGCGGAATATATCCTCGAAACCAAACTGCGTCAGTTGGCGCGTCTGGAAGAAATGAAGATTCGCCAGGAGCAGGAAGATCTGGCAAAGGAGCGGGATCATCTGCAGAAAATTCTGGAGTCTGCCGTGCGTCTCAAAAATCTGGTGCGCAAGGAATTGTTACAGGCGGCTCAAGAGTACGGCGATGATCGTCGCTCGCCGCTGGTTGAGCGGACAGAAGCTCAGGCATTTAATGAAACGGAATTGCTCAGTGTCGATCCGGTGACGGTGATTATTTCTGATAAAGGTTGGATTCGTGCGGCCAAAGGCCACGATATTGATCCGGCCAGCCTCAGTTACAAAGCGGGAGACAGTTTTAAATTTGCGGTGCGAGGTCGAAGTAATCAGCAGGTAGTGCTGCTTGATTCTACCGGGCGCAGCTATTCCTTGTCGGCCCATAACCTGCCCTCCGCGCGCGGACAGGGGGAGCCGCTCAGTGGCCATATCAATCCTCCCAGCGGTGCGACCTTTGAAGGGGCGCTTATGGGTAACGATGAGCAGCGGATACTCTTGGCTTCCGATGCGGGTTACGGTTTTGTCGCCAAGCTAGGTGATTTGATCAGCAAAAATAAAGCGGGTAAGGCGCTGTTATCCCTGCCGGAAAACGCACGCGTACTGCCGCCACAATTACTGCTGGGAGAGCCTGAGCAAACCTTGCTGGCGACCGTCAGCAACGATGGCCGCTTGCTCGTATTCCCGGTCACCGAGTTGCCCGAGCTGGCGCGGGGCAAAGGCAATAAGATTATGAATATTCCATCGGCGCGCGCGAAGGCTCGGGAAGAATTCGTTATTGCTATCGCGCTTATTTGTCCTGGCCAATCCCTTACGCTATGCTCTGGAAAGCGTCATGTCACGCTCAAGCCAACGGATCTCGATCACTATCGTGGTGAGCGAGGACGGCGTGGTAATAAGCTGCCGCGCGGCTTCCAAAAAGTGGACGGCGTTGAGATTACCGAAAAATAACAATAGCTAAAAAAGGTAGGAAGGTATCATGGTAGATCACGAACAGCGCCGCCATCTGCGTACACCCTTAGCTTGCCGGATTAAAATCGCGCATGAAACGATTGGCGAACTAGTGGTGAAAACCCGCGATATTTCGGACGGCGGGGTGTTTGTGGTTCTCGATCCCAAAGATATTCCAGCGGTGGGCACGATAGTGACGGGGCAGGTTCAGGGCTTGATGGATGAAGCGCCGGTACTGGCGATGGAAGTTGTACGAATTGAATCAGAAGGTGTCGGGCTGCGCTTTGTCGATCCCGATTAAACGGGAGCGCGGATGAGCAGGTTTTTCTTCAACTATGTGAGCGCCCTGCTGTTGCTTGCTCATGTGTCGGTTGTCCAGGCTGCGGCAGTCCTGCAGTACCATCACATCAGCTCGACCACACCGCCTTCCACCAGTATTACCCCGGCGCTGTTTGAACAGCACCTCAATTATCTGGCGGAAAATAATTTTCACATAGTGCCGTTAACCGAGTTGGTGACCCTGCTCCAGCAGGGCAAGCCGCTGCCCGATAAAACCCTGTCCATCACTTTCGATGATGCTTATGCATCGGTCTACAGTACGGCTTATCCACTCCTTAAACAGCGAGGCTGGCCCTTTACTATTTTTGTTAATCCCCAGCCCATTGAGCAAAACAAACCCCTTTTTGTCACTTGGGCACAGTTGCGCGAAATGGCTGAGCAGGGTGCCACCATTGCCAATCACACCACCGAGCACAATCATTTGTTGCGCATACGTCAGGGCGAAACTCGCACGCAATGGCGCGCACGAATCCGTAAAGAAATCCTGGATGCGGAAAATAAGATCGCGCAAATGACGGGACAGTCTCATCAAATTCTCGCCTATCCCTATGGCGAATACGACGCGCCTACCCAAGCACTGGTTAACGAGTTGGGGTATGTTGCTTTCGGCCAGCACTCGGGCCCGCTACGTCCGGGCGATGACTTGCAAGCGCTGCCGCGTTTTTCGTTTGGGGGGATTTATGGTGAGCTTGAAGACTTCGCCACCAAAGTAAACTCCCGTCCCTTTCCACTGACCGCGATACATTTTTATCGCGACGCAAGGTTAAAACAGCCTACCGATGTTGTGCTGGAGCCCGCTCAGAAACCCGTGATCACACTGGTGCTAGCCGATAAAAAACTTTCGTCCCGGGTGCAATGTTTTGCGTCAGGGCAGGGTGCAATTGCGGTAAATCTTGTCGATGATCAAGTGGTGATCCAGGCTAATGAACCTCTGCGACCCGGACGCACCCGCTATAATTGCACAGCGCCTACGGGCGAGAGAGGGCGCTTCTATTGGTTGTCTCAGCAGTGGGTGACAGCCGGGGACAACGGCAGATGGCTGCACGAAGATTAGTGCAGCACCGTTGACTCCTTGGGGATAGAGATTGCTTTGCAGGGAGCTCAGCAACACGGCGGCACATGGATGGAGCTCGCTGCCGTGGATGTCGATGAATGGTGTTAGGAGTTCCTAAGGCGCCTGGTGTGAAGTGACTTCGGCGGTGATGATTAAGGGCTCTTCCAAACTGTTTACACGGATAATGGTGCGGAGCTCGTCAATATAACGTTGCCCCCGCTCAGAGTACTTTTCCAGTCCGGCTACTAATTCCGTTCCCGTTAAGCCGCCGTCTATTTCCCGCAATTGTGCCCGGAGTTGGCGCAGGTGACGGTAAGCACTGTGGGTATTAATGTTTTTGTAATAGGCGTCAATGGATTCCTCAATACTGATAAAAGCCTGCACCTCATGACGCGCGCCCCGCGCGCGACGTTCGGGCACCACGCCACACCCGGCGGTGTAACACCATTGCCCAAACAGATTGTATGCCTCAGTAGCAAAGCGTGACGTGCCCCAGCCGGATTCCATAGCGGCTTGGGCCAGTGCCATTGACGGCGGAATAATGTCGATGCGCAGCAGCAGAATTTCTACGGCTTTAGCCGTGTCAGGATACATATCGTGACTGACGTGATAGCGCTCCCGCAAACTCTCTAAAATTTCTATCTGGCGGGCCATCAAAGCCTCGCCCATATCCATTTGATGCTGGATATCGACTATCAGCGCCCGGGCTTCCAGAAGTGCTTCATTTTTTTCTTCGATCAGGGGTAAGAGCGTATCGATAAAGGCAAGTTTGCGCTCTTGCGGTTGTTCAAAGCTGCTGAAGTCAGGTAGCGGAGTAACGGTGGTGAAGTGGGGAAACGTCCATGGCGCAGGCGGGATGGGTGATCGATGGGCGAGGTAACCAGCCAGCACCAGGCAACCCAGTGCGTAGCTGATAAACGTCAGTGTAAAGAGCTTTCCCGGCAGATTACGCATGTGTTGATCCACAGCAATAATTCGTAATTGTTATTATAGCCGCCATTCCCTGTGGATCAATTTTGTCCCTGGCTGATTAGGTGGCGTCCCGGGGATTCACCAGTACATCAATGGTGTCTTCCAGCGTTTCGCCAGCGCGATTTAACAGGGGTACACCATTATCATCCAGTACGCGCGCGCGGATCACCAGGCGCAGGCTGGTGATCAAATTGAGCTCGCGGGAAGTCGATAGTCTGCCGGTCTCATCGAGAGTGATTGCAGCGCGATCAAAGTTATCGGAGCGGGACTCATCAATGCGCCATTCAAGATTGTGGCGGTAGTCATCATCCTGACCGAGGTCATCTACATAGTCGGCAGTTACCAACAGGCGCACGCTGTTGCCCTCAGTGAGCGACACCGTAGGGGCATTGCTGTTAGGGTTTTTGATTTCGATAGCGTCGAGCTGTGGTTTCAGGACGACGACAATCAGTTCTGCAAGTTCATCATCACAACTACCGCTGAGCGTAATGCGAGTGCCTTCGTAGCTGCCGTTTTGAGCCGTAAACCGGCCCGCCTCATCAATACTGCCGCCATTGGCGGGAAGCACGCTTAACTGGGCATTGGGCGTGATATTTGCGCTGCTGCCGTCCAGATAGTTTGCGGTAACCGCAACCGTGATTTGCTCGCCTTGTCGTATGCTCAGTTCGCGGTTGCTATCGAGGGTTTGGTCCACTGCCGTGAGCGCAAGGTTGCTCAGATTATCAATAATGTCGATGGTCACCGGGGGCGATTGAATACTGGCTCCGGCATTGGTGGTCCCACTGGCGACAACATTCACGGGGCCGCTTTTGTAAGTGGCTAAGCGGGGTACGCCCGCATCGGGAAAGCGGGCCAATTCGCTGGCAGGGCTCACGCTCCAATTAAACGGATAGCTGAGCACCAACCCGTTATCAAATAATGCCTCAGCCGCGAGGGTGGCGTTTTGGCAGACGCTGACCACAGATGTCTCGGCGGACACCCTAATACTGACCAGATCCGCATTGGAGATAATCAGCGGTTGGGTGTGTATTTGGCCGGCAAACTCCGCCGTTAGCGTGATTTCCCCCGGTGTCCCTGTGGGTGTAAACAGCCCTCTGGCGGTGATGCTGCCGAATGACGAATCGCTCAGGCGCCAAATGGCGCGATCGGTTAAATCAATGACCGCCCCGGTTCTATCAATACCGAATAAACGAAACTGCTGGCTGCCGTTGATATGGACGTAGCCGTTGTTTTCCTGCAAATAAGTCGACGTAATGCCAAGCCGGTTGGCGGTGACTGCCTGGGACACCTGTTTGCTCTCGGTGGAACTGCCGCCACAGCCTGAAAGGACCGCGCTGGAAAATACCAGGGTTGCAGCGGTCAGCCAGATGGCTGTGCGCGGGAGCGCTGCTTTAAGCGCAGCTGCCAGCGCTACCCGCCGTGGCGAGGTCGTGGCGATAAGGGCGTTCGGGTTAGAACGCATAATTCGCTCCGAGGCCGCAACCATCCATGCGCATATCGGAATCGCGATAGAAGCGCGTGCAATCCAGTGACCAGGCCCAGGGCTTATTGGCATAAATGCGTTGCTGCAAGGAGAAACCGTAGCTGGTGCCATCAAACGTTTTATTGGCGCTGCCGCCGGTAAAATCAGGGCTGACATCCAGTTTGGTGGTGGCATAACCCACAAAGAGCACGAACTTCACGGCATCCGGTGCTGCGGTCGGGTCGGTCAGGGTCAGATAGGCACCGTGTTGGGCGTCGATGTCCACCGTGAAATTATTTTTGGTGGAGTCGGCAATGGGCAGGCCCACCATCGCTTGTAAGCCCACGCCCGCGAGCGCACTGTCGGTCAGTTCTACGCCCGCTTTGAGATGAAACAGCTTGGGCGAAAAGCTTTCGTCTGCAGCTTTAATTCGAGTAAACACGGCCTGGCCAGACAGATTGAATTCCAGCGGTACATCGGCGTGGGCTGGTAAGGCACACAGGGCACCTACGAATAACGCGATACGAGTTTTCATGGTTTTATCCTTAAGGCGAAGTTAACGGCGAATTAAAGGTCCAGTTGTTCGCGCAGTGACTGCAAGCGCTTTTGATTTTCTTCTTTGCTCAGTGGTGTCTCTATCGTTTCTGGCAAGGCTGGCGCGCTGGGCGAGGGCAGTTCTACCCCGCTCATTACTTTCTCACACAGCCGCAGGTAGTGACGTTCAAAGACCGGAAACGCCACTTTCTCACTATTGCTGGTCAGAAAAAACCAGTCGCTGGCCAGACCGGCATGATAGATCGCGGGGTGGCTCCATGAGTGAGCCGCTTTTGGGCTGGGCGCGCGACAAGCTTCAAGATAGGCGGTATGTGCATCGGGCAAGCCGTACTCGCCAGGATCACCCTGGCAAGCGCGCATCATACGATTCAAAGTGGGCAGATATTCCGATTCTTCAATAACCTTTTTCGCACCGCGCAAAATCGTGCTTGGCGCAAACTGACGCAGGCTTTCCAGCCACAGTTTTTTTATTTGATTAAGAACCTGGGTATCGCTGTAAGCCTTGTAATACTGGTTGTGGTAGTTGATGCGAAACAACGCAAAGACTTCGTTCACCGCATCAATATGATCTGCCGTGGCCGGGCCGCGGGTTTCACGCGACGGCTCATTGGGCCCAGCTGCGGTCGGTGAGGTCTTGGACAAGGCTGCGATCTCTTGTGCCACCTGCTGAATGAGAGGGTTGGATTCCTGCATTTTGCTCAACCTGTTGCGAATTAACGGTCAGGGCGTGTTGTTTCGCCCACTGGTATTTCACGTGTTGCAAAAATTTGGTGTTCCACGAACTGTACACCTGATTGCTGTCGCGCCAGAAGAGGAAAAACTCGGCGACCTGGCGCTTGCCAAAGTCGATGTTGATGTTGGCCAGGCGCAGCACTTCATAAACTTCCGGGCTCGGTTGCCAATTATCCGGAATACGGCGTGGTTCGGTATCGTGCTCCAGAGCTGAGTTGTAACGCAACCACTGGCGCTTAACATGCTGGATAAAACGGCTGTTCCAAGTGCGTCCTACATCGCCGCGTTCCTGCCAGTAAAGTATGAATTCCGGAATGGCGTCTTCCACAAAAGCCAGACTGATATTGGCGTGTTTAACCAGCACCTCCAGCGCATCGTGGCTCGGTCGCCAGTCGCTGTACATAGGGGTTTCCTGATCGCGCCGCAAAAATTCGCTGGCGGTGGTGTCGCGCAGTTGGCGCGCCTGTTTTGCCTGCGTGGTTTGATGTTCGCGCCATTGATGCAATACGTGTTTTAAAAACTTGGCGCCCCATGCGTGACTGATTTCGCCGCGCTCGCGCCAGTAAGTAATGAATTCTGGCAGCTGCTGGCGAGTAAACCACTCGGGAATATTATGCTCACCGATCCGTTGCAGAAGCTCCTGATCCGGCTGCCAGCTAGGGTCGATCCGGTTGGCACTGGCGATAACCGGCGCTCGCGGAGTGAGGCTGACGGGTGCCGACTCATCTTCATTAAAGGTAAAACACAGCTTGCGGCTACCGGTGTAGGGCGCGGTGGACAGCAGGATCACGCCCTTGTCGCGCAGGTTGCGGCTGATGCGTTCTACATCGTAATCGGTCCAAAAAGGCATGAGCCGAACTACTTGGGCTTCATCCAGCTCCAGCCACGGTCGGCCATTTCTGTGCTGCGCTT
The DNA here is from genome assembly GCA_964440135.1 of uncultured Cellvibrionaceae bacterium. Classification (GTDB taxonomy): domain Bacteria; phylum Pseudomonadota; class Gammaproteobacteria; order Pseudomonadales; family Cellvibrionaceae; genus Cellvibrio. The sequence continues at coordinate 33,489 of CAYTQQ010000019.1, forward strand.
GTTGGTGAGTGGCCACTTCGCTTAAGAGCGAAAGCATGCAGGCCTCTTCCAGTCCAATAGTGGCAGCCAGAGAAGGTGAAATGCAAAGTGGTTTTTCGGGAATAAGGGACGACTTCATGACCGCTACTTTAGCATCTAACGAGGCCTGACTAAACTACGTCCGGTTCACGCCCGGGGGAATCTGGCCAAAACCTCCATGCGCGTAGCGCCGTCTAGGGTTGATTTTGGCATCGACAAAACTATCGCGCCGCCGGACGACCTCGGGTAAGGTAGCTAGGCTCTGAAGCCACAAGCCTTGCCGGAGTGATTATGTCAACACAGAACAAACTGTCTGATCCTAACACCCACCTGATCGTCCGCAACGCCACCATGGCAGACGTGCCCGCCATTGCCGCGCTGTCAGAGCGCGTTTATCTGCCCCTGAAAATGGGGGGCTATTCGCGCGCGGCACTCACCGGACAAATCAATAACTTCCCCCACGGCCAGATTGTCGTGCTCGTCGGCGAGGCTTTGGTTGGCTATTGCGCAACATTTCGCATTGCCGAGCGCATCGCGCTACGGCCGCATACCTGGGATGAAATCACCGGTAATGGTTACGCTTCGCGGCACGACATTAATGGGGATTGGCTGTACGGAATGGAGGTGTGCATAGACAACGAGTATCGCGGTTATCGCATCGGCCAGCGTTTATATAACGAGCGAAAAAAACTGTGCCAGTCACTGGGCCTGAAAGGCATTGTATTTGCCGGTCGTTTGCCCAGCCTCGCCAAACGCATGAAAAAAGTTGGTACCGCAGAGAATTATGTTGATCAAGTTGTACATAAAAAAATAAAAGATCCAGTGTTATCTTTTCAGTTGCGCAATGGCTTTGAAGTTATCGGTGTACTTGAAAATTATTTACCAGACGATGCGCAATCACTGGGCTATGCCGCGCACATGGTTTGGCACAATCCAAATGTGCAGCTTAAGGAAGAAAAACAAGTAAAACAATTTGGTGTGCGGATGCCGGATGTGGTGCGCATTGCTACCGTGCAATACATGTTGCGCAAGGTGAGTTCTTTTGGTGAGTTTATTAAAAATATCGAATATTTTGTTGATGTAGTAGCGGATTATAAAAGCGACTTTGTGGTGTTTCCCGAACTCTTTACCTTGCAGCTTTTGTCGATTGAGGATCAAGAGCTATCGCCATCAGAATCGATCGAAGCCTTAACCAAATACACGCCTCGCTTTACCGAAGCCATGCGCGATTTGGCGTTAAGCTATAACGTCAATATTATTGCCGGTTCGCATCCAACCCGCGTAGCAGATGGCAGTATTCAAAATATCAGTTACGTATTTTTGCGGGACGGCCGGACGTTCGAGCAACCGAAAATTCATCCGACACCCAACGAGCGTTATTGGTGGGATATTGAAGGCGGCAGTAGTTTAACCGCTATCGATACCGACTGTGGGCCAATTGGGGTGTTAATTTGTTATGACTCGGAGTTTCCGGAGTTGGCGCGTCATCTGGTGGATCAAGGCGTGCAGATTTTGTTCGTGCCTTTTTGTACGGATGAGCGGCAAAGCTATTTGCGTGTACGTTATTGCTGTCAGGCGCGCGCCGTAGAGAATCAGATTTACGTGGTGATGTCGGGCAACGTTGGCAATTTACCGAACGTGGCCAACCTGGATATTCAATACGCGCAAAGTTGTATCTTAACGCCGTGTGATTTTCCGTTTGCTCGCGACGGTATTGCCGCCGATACCACGCCCAATGTCGAAACGGTTGCGTTTGCCGATTTACGACCGGAAACATTAATTACCGCGCGCAATAGTGGCACCGTACAAAACCTGAAAGATCGCCGCCACGATTTATACCGGATGCAATGGCGGGGCGATAGGAAAAGATAAAGTAGCACCGCTCTTACACAAGAGGCTTTGCATAAGACTTGATATATGCGGCGCTTATTGTTCTACCGGGGTATCCGGGTGATTGCCCCATTCCGACCAGGAGCCGTGATAGGCGCGAATATTAAAGCCTAAGGCTTTGCCCACCAGATAGGTAAAACCGGAGCGGTGGTGGCTCTGACAGTGGGTGATAATGCGCTTATTGGTGGTCAGCCCCAAAGACGCCAGATATTCACGGGCATCTTCGCGAATGCGCAGGCCGCGGTCGCGATCCATCAACGAGGTCCACTCGCAGTTGATGGCGCCCGGAATATGACCGTTCTTTTGGGCGGTCATCCGCTCGCCGCGGTATTCCGCCGGACTGCGGGCATCCCACACCACAAAATCCGCCTTATCCAGCTCACCGATCACGTCGGCCATCTCAATCACGACTTTCGGATCAAGCGTCACCGCGACCTGACCGGGTTTAACGGCAGAAATTTCGGTGGTTAGCGGCAGGCCGGAAGCCATCCAGGCATGAATACCGCCATTGAGGTAGGAGTAGCGGCGGTGGCCGATAGCGTCCAGCGTCCAGATAAAGCGTCCGGCCCAGCCGCCACCTTCATCGTCATACACCACGACATGGGTTTCCGGCGTCAGACCGAGGAATGAAAACAGGCGGTTAAGCTGGTCAACACTGGCAATTTTGCCCGGTACCGGTGGTTCATTACGGAGCAGCAAAGGCGGCGGAATATGCACGGCACCGTTGATATGGCCCTGTTGATAACGCTGGTCACTGGACAAGTCGATCAGCAACAGTTTGTTGGGTTGTGCCAGGAGCGCGGCCAATTCGGTGGGCTCCAAAATAAAGGGTAGCGATGCCATGAAAGCTCCAAGATAATTCCCTCGCGGAGAGCGTTGGGCCACCGCCAAGGGTAAAAAGTTCGATCAGGACTCAGTGATCCTGGTTTAGCGTACTTAAAATAAACCGGTAGCTGTCCATTCGACCCGGGCTGAT
>CAYTQQ010000019.1:36472-39742 GCA_964440135.1 uncultured Cellvibrionaceae bacterium
ACCCGCAGGTTGGCAGCGGGCAATAATGCATTAACCAGCGATGACTTGCCCACCCCGGATTGGCCGACAAACACGCTGGTGAAGTCTGCCAAAAACTGTTTGAGCGCAGCCAATCCTTCACCGGTGTGGGTCGAGGCCCGCAGCACGGTATAGCCCAGATCGCGGTAGGTTTTTTCCAAGAGAGTCACCTTCGCCTGGGTGGCCTCATCGACGCTGTCAATTTTATTAATGAGGAGCACCGGTTCAATACCAATGGCGGATGCGGCCACCAGGTAGCGATCAATCAGTACCGCGTGGGGCTCGGGGTAGGGGGCAATCACAATCACAATGCGATCAATATTGGCCGCGACCGTTTTCATATCGCCGTGAGGGTCGGGCCGTGACAATTCCGATGCGCGGGGTAAGACGGCAACGACGACACCCAGCGGGTTGCCCGCGTGCCACACCACCCGGTCACCGGTTACCAGCGAGCCCAGGTTGCTGCGAAAATGACAGCGTTGCGCCTGCCCTGCCAGCTCACCTTCGGTCGCTTCTACCAGAACCTGTGTACCGTAGTGGGTAATAATAAGACCGTGCTGCTCTGGCCCTAATCCGCCTTCGCTCATTTGCTCGCTGGTCGTCACATCGCGCCGCGCTGCGCGGGTCTGACGCTCGGTTTGAATCTTTTCAATGCGCCAGGCTTGGCGGCGAGTTAGTTTACGTTTGCTCATCAGTGAGGCTGGTTACCGGTTGTTAGCTGTCAGGTGACACGTTAATCTGGCCGACAATTGTGCCTCATCTGTTAAGGAAAAGTCTTATGTTAAATGAAAACAACTTGATCTGGATTGATCTGGAAATGACCGGACTGGATCCGGATAACGATGTGATTATCGAAATCGCGACGCTGGTCACCGATGCCAATCTCAATATCCTTGCTGAAGGCCCGGTGCATGCCGTTCATCAGCCCGCGGCCATTATGAATGGGATGGATGAATGGAATACCAACCAGCATGGCAAGTCGGGGTTAACCCAGCGGGTACTTAATAGCACGGTTAGCGCCGCGCAGGCAGAGGCGGAAACCATCGCCTTTTTGGAGCAGTGGGTGCCTAAAGGAAAATCGCCCATCTGCGGTAATTCCATCTGCCAGGATCGTCGTTTTCTGGTGCGTGGCATGCCCAAGCTTGAAGCCTACTTTCACTATCGCAACCTCGACGTATCCACCGTTAAAGAGCTGGCTCGTCGCTGGCGTCCGGACATACTTGCGGGTGTGAAAAAAACCAGTGCCCACTTGGCAATGGATGACATCAAAGACTCGATTGACGAGCTGAAACATTACCGCGCGACATTTTTTAACATGGAATAATTACGGCGGTCATCAAAGATCATGGAAACCTAAACATGAAAATCGCAACCTACAACGTGAATGGCGTAAATGGGCGGCTGCCGGTGTTGTTGCGCTGGCTTGAAGAAACGCAACCCGATGTGGCCTGCCTGCAGGAATTAAAAGCGCCGCAGGAAAAGTTTCCCGAAGAAGCGATTCGCGCTGCAGGTTATGCGCCCATCTGGCACGGCCAAAAAAGCTGGAACGGCGTGGCCATACTCTCGCGTATTGGCGATCCGCTTGAAACCCAGCGCGGCTTGCCGGGCGACCCGCATGATGAACAAAGTCGTTACATCGAAGCAGAGATCAATGGCGTTACTATCGGGTGTTTATATCTGCCTAATGGCAACCCTGCTCCCGGCCCCAAGTTCGATTACAAGTTAACGTGGTTTGAACGCTTCGCGGCGCGTGCGGCAGAATTGTTGCAGTCGGGTAAGCCCGTTGTGCTCACCGGCGATTACAACGTGATTCCCACTGAGCGTGATGTATACAAACCCGAACGTTGGACCAAAGACGCCTTGTTTCTACCGGAAACCCGCGCGGCCTATGACAAACTGCTCGCGCAAGGTTGGACCGATGCGGTCAGAAAGCTTCATCCAGACGAAACTATTTACACCTTTTGGGATTACTTTCGAAACGCTTACAGTCGCAACGCGGGAATCAGAATTGACCACTTTCTGCTAAGCCCACAACTGGTTGGGCGTTTAGAAAACTGCGGTGTGGATAAACATGTGCGTGGCTGGGAAAAGACCAGCGACCATGCGCCGGTGTGGATTGAGTTGAGCTAAGGCCTTTGAAAAATTGCCGCGACTAACTCGCGGCAATTTTTTATAGGGATAGTTTTTTATTAGGGATAATTTTTTTAAGGCATACGCAGGATGGGTTTAATCACTTCACCGCTGGCAGAATCTTTCAACGCCTGCTCGATTTGATCAAAGTCGTAGTACTTGACCAGGCGATCAAACGGAAAGCGTCCTTGTTGATACAGATCGACCAACGCAGGAATCAGTTGCCCAGAGCGACCTCCACCGCCGAGCACGCCGATCACGCGCTTACCCCAGAGCGTACTGAGATGATCAAGCGAAAATGAAGCACCGGCAGGAGCGCCGCCGATCAATACGATGGTCCCTAACATTCCCACGGTTTGCGCCATGTTTTCAATGACCGCAATGACACCCGTGCAATCAAACGCATAATCAACCGTTGACCCGGTAATTTTTTCCACCTCTTTTACCAAATCACTGGTGCGCGAGTTAATCGTATCAGTCGCGCCAAAGTCGCGCGCCATTTCCAGGCGGCTATCGTGCACATCCGCCGCAATAATTTTAGTCACGCCCGAGTTGCGCGCTGCCATAATGGCCGCGAGGCCCACGGCCCCAACGCCAACCACCAAAATAGAATCGCCCAGCTTGGGCCGAGCTTCATTGAGCACCGCACCGGCGCCGGTCGCCAGACCACACGCCAGCGGGCCGAGTAATTCCAGCGGCACATCGTCGGGCACTTTCACCACCGCATCCGCCGATACAATCGAGTGGGTAGCAAAAGAAGACTGGCCAAAAAAATGCCCGTTGATGGGCTCGCCATTGCGTGAATAAGCAGACGTACCTTTAAGCTCGCCTTTAAAACGTTTACCCGACACCAAGGCTTCACCGGTACGCAAACAGTAGCGCGGGTGACCGTCGAGACAGTTGCGGCATTCGCCGCACGAAGGCCAACCAATAATCACTTTATCGCCCGGCGCCAAGTTGGTTACGCCTGGTCCAACTGTTTCGACAATCCCCGAGCCCTCGTGACCGAGAATGCTCGGAAACGGCATCGGCATATCCCCGGCTCGGGTAATGGCGTCAGTGTGACAAACGCCAGCGGCCACGATCCGAATTAACGCCTCGCCGCGTCCTGGCTCTGCAAGC
>CAYTQQ010000020.1:0-12184 GCA_964440135.1 uncultured Cellvibrionaceae bacterium
TACTTCTCAAACATTTTTTTGAAGTCGTAGTAACTGCTCATCTTGGGCTTCATCATCATCGACAAGGGATCGTCTTCCGTGTGTTCGGGAGCGATTTTTAAATAGCCGCCGACGTGATGGGTTACCAATTCTTTTACGTACTCCGGATCGCGCACGGCAAGGTCGTAGCGCAAGCCTGAGGCAATGGAAATACGATTAATACCTTTGATCTCGCGCGCAGCCCGATACAGGGCGGTGGTGTGCTTATGATCCGTGGTGAGGCTTTTACAGATCGTCGGGTGCACACAGGACAAGCGGCGGCAGCGCTCCAGCGTGGGTTTGTCTTTACAGGTCAGGCGATACATGTTGGCGGTGGGGCCGCCCAGATCGGAAATATGTCCGGTAAAGCCGGGCACCTTATCGCGAATGTCTTTGACTTCGCGGAGGATAGATTCCTGCGAACGGCTTTGGATAATGCGCCCTTCGTGCTCAGTGATGGAGCAAAAGGTACAGCCACCAAAACAACCGCGCATGATATTGATCGAGGTTTTGATCATCTCGTAGGCGGGAATTTTGGCGCTGCCGTAACTCGGATGCGGAACCCGCTGATAGGGTAAATCAAATACCCCGTCCAGCTCTTCGGTGGTCAACGGAATCGGGGGCGGGTTGACCCAGATTTCCCGATGCCCGTGCCGCTGTACGAGCGGGCGCGCATTGTAAGGGTTGGCTTCCTGGTGCAATACCCGCGATGCATGGGCGTAAAGGACCGGATCGCTGCGCACTTTATCAAAGGCCGGCAAGCGCACGTAAACCTTGTCGTTGTTGGCCAGCTCACTGCGGTTTTGCAGCGGCATAGGAATGATTCGTATCGCTTGCGGTGCATCAGGATCAAACACCTGCGCGGAGACATCGCCTTGCGCGGGGCAACCGACAGTGGCTAGCTCGCCGCCGTTTTCGGAGGCGAGCGCCGCGATTTGCGCGGCTACTTGTTCAGGGTTCAACTGGCGCAAGCCAACCTGGGAATTGTTCGGATCAGCTTGGGCGGCATCGATAACGGATTTTGGGTCTTGCTGTGCGCCCGTGTGTTGGTACTCGTAAGGGTTGGGCAGCTTGTCGATATTGCCGGGCCAGTCGATCCGTGAAGAATCGACTTCCGTCCAGCCGGCGGGCACGGCTTTTTTAATGACAACTGTGCCGCGTATATTCTCAAGCTCGTTAATGGATTTACCCGCGGCCAGACCGTGCGCAACTTCCGCGAGCGCGCGTTCCGCGTTGCCGTATAGCAGGATGTCAGCGGTCGCATCGATCAAGACCGAACGCCGAACTTCATTGCTCCAGTAATCGTACTGCGCAATCCGGCGCAGGCTGGCTTCGATACCGCCAAGCACGATGGGCACATCTTTGTACGCTTCTTTGCAGCGCTGGCTGTAGACGGTGACGCAGCGATCCGGACGTTTGCCGCCGATACCGCCGGGGGTGTAGGCGTCGTCGGAGCGCAAGCGCAAATCGGCGGTGTAGCGGTTAATCATCGAGTCCATATTGCCCGCGCTGACGCCAAAAAATAAATTTGGCTTGCCTAAGGCTTTAAACGCGTCAGCGCTGCGCCAATCCGGTTGCGCAATCATGCCGACGCGGAATCCCTGGGCTTCCAGAAAGCGCCCAATCACCGCCATGCCGAAACTGGGGTGATCCACATAGGCATCGCCACACACAATAATGATGTCGCAGCTGTCCCAGCCGAGCTGGTCCATTTCTGCCCGACTCATCGGGAGAAAAGGCGCGGGGCCATAGCATTCTGCCCAATAGCGTGGGTAATCAAACAGGTTTCTGGCGAGGGTTTTCATAAGCGGGACTGAGACTTGCGGAAAAGGGAAGCCATTGTCACAGAAAGCAGGGCGCTAATACAGGCTTGAAGCGGTGGCGATCAAAAAATAACCGGCGGCAAATTGTTGCCGCCGGTTACGAGGAGTTTCCGGAAGGAAAGTTTAGACGCTGGCTAACAGCCGATCATATTTGCGGCTGAGCATATCGTAAAACTGCTCGCGCACTTGGTGGATTGATGACTTAAGCGCGGTGATCTGTTCGGGCGTAATGTCTTTACGCCCCACAAACACTTGCTTGCGGTATACCGCGATCCGGGCGCCGTATAAACGCAGGCTGCGTTCCAGATTCTTTTCACCGAGCATCAACAGTTTGGCCTCGGCGTCCGCCAGTTTTTTGAATTCATTAACCAGTTCGGCATTGACCAGCTCCAGCTCCTGGCGGCGCGGCTCGGGCCAGCGCTCGCCAAACTGGATGGACTCAACCACCAGCGATGAATACTTGGCGAATACGTGGGTGACCATGCCGACCTGGGAGGACACCTCCTCCAATACCTGCAGGCGACGGGTTTCGCGTTGGTTGTTGAATTGCAGGTGCGCACTGCGGCGCATAATCAGCCATGCGCAAAATGCGGCGATCATTGCGCCGAACGCCATCTTTAAGGAAGTGTCGGTTAATTGGAAAAAGGTTTCCATGTCCATTTCTACTGCCTCTATCTGTCAGAAAATTGCCGGTTTTTCCGTGCTGATGAAGATTTTGCAAGAAGCAGGCCAGAGCAACCGAAAAAAATTGTTGATCCGGTGCTGTAATACCGGCAGACGATAAAAACTATGCTATAGAAGATGAGGTCGTTTCGGGATGGTGTAACTTGCCAATACTGTTTCCCGGATACGAATGCTAATAATCGACGACTCATGAGGTCGCAGTTCTTGAGTTCAATCAATCGCTCTTCTCTTTGTTCGCAGGGTTTATTGCCTCAGCTTACGGCTGGGGTGCACAGGCTTGTCAGCGGTGCTGTCATGCTGTGTGCACTGGTCTTGCTGGTGACTGCTATGCCGAGCGCGGCTGCGCTGCGGTTTGATAGCCCGTGGCAGAATACGGCGGCGCAAAACGAGATCAGTGGGGTTAATGCCATTGTTCAGGACCAGTACGGATTTATCTGGATCGGTGGTGAAAATGGCTTGAGCCGCTATGACGGGCAAACCACCCGGTTGTATCAGGCGAGGGAAGATGACGACTCGCTGCCGTCGAGTTTTGTCTGGGATCTCGCCGTCGATCACGCCAATGTGCTGTGGGTGGCAACCACCAACGGCTTGAGCTTTTTTGAAGCTTCCACAGAAAAATTTATTCACTTTACCGGCGTGGGTGAAACGCCCTTGCCCACGGATACGATTTCGGCCATCAAAGTGGATGCAGCGAATAATATTTATGCCGGTGGGCTGCGCGGCCTGTATCGCATTAATGCTGCACGTAACAAGATCGACGTTTTTTTCCCCGATCCGCCCCTGGAGCGGGCTGTTAGCGCCGAGCGTCTGCGCGATCTCAAAATCACTCCCGATGGCAAAGTGTGGATCGCTACGCTGGGCATGGGTGTGGTGATTTTTGATCCCGCCAGCGAAACTTTCGAGTATCTCGTTCACCGACCCGATGATGACAATTCGCTGATCAGTAATCAGGTGAAAACGATTGAGCGGGACAACGCGGGCAATATGTGGATCGGGACTTACGGTGCCGGCCTCAGTATTTATAACCCCCACACCGGCGGCTTCCGCCATATTGGCTACGACGAAACAGATCCCGCCCGTCTGCGCTCCGGGGTGGTGTGGAAGCTGTTTCAGGACAGCGAAGGCACCATGTGGGTCACCCTCGATCAGGGAGGGCTCGCCCGCTACGAGGCGGCGACCGGCACCTTTGCGCATTTTTTCCATGATCCTTACGATCCCGGCTCGGTCGTCTCCAACCAACTGCGGGCGATTATGGAAGACGCTAACCGGGATTTGTGGATCGGTGCCTTTCCTTCCGGTATCAGTTATCTCAACCGTTCCAAGCAGGTTTTTCGCACCTATCAGACCCGCTTTGGCGATCCCACCAGCCTCAGTAATAATGCGGTGACCGCGCTACATGAAGACGAAGAAGGGTTGGTATGGGTGGGTACCGAAGGCGGACTTAATGTCTTTGATCCCGAGCGGGGGACGTTCAAGCAGTTTCGCGCCGAACCACAAGACCCGGACGGTTTACTCGCTGACGCCATCCTGGCCGTGAAGGAGGACAGCGCGGGAGCACTGTGGGTAGGCACCTGGGCGGGAGGGCTGCATCGCCTGGATCGCACCAGCGGCACGTTCACCCGTTATCTGCCCGAAACCAGCGGCGTTACCAGTCGGTTTATCTGGGATATCGTTGAAGATCGCAACCAGAACCTGTGGATCGGCACGGAAGATGGAGGGCTTAATCTCTATCAGCGGGCGTCGGATACGTTTATCAGTATCCGCAATAATCCCGCTGACGAGCAGTCACTGGCGAGCGATTTCGTGTGGTCACTGCTGGCCGCCCGGGATGGTTATCTGTGGGTGGGCATGTTCACGGCGCTCAATCGTCTGGCGCCGGGTCAGGGTTATCTGCGTCAGTTTCCTACCGGTGCCAAAGATGGCAAATCCCTCAGCAGCAAGAATATCCGCTCCTTGTATGAAGACAGTCGCGGGCTGATCTGGATCGGCACACTCGACCGGGGCGCCAGCATTTTTAATCCAGCGGATCAAAGTTTTCGCTATCTGGACATTCACGAAGGCTTGCCGTCATCGGCCGTTGCCAGCGTGCTGGAAGATGATCGTGGCAATATGTGGCTGGCTACCGCCAATGGTCTCGCCTATGTGGAGTACCCGTCCTTGAAGGTCACCACCTACCGCAAGGAGCACGGTTTAGCGGGGAGCAACTACAACCGCGACGCCTCGCTGAAAGATCGGCACGGTAATCTGTACTTTGGCAGTACCGAAGGTTTGACGGTGTTCCATCCCGATGACCTGGTCACGCAAGAACAGCAATTTCAAGTGCATCTCACCGATTTTCGGATACTGAACCAGAAAGTACCCGTCGGCCCGGATTCCCCGTTAAAAACGTCAATCGTTGAGGCGAGAGAAATCCAACTTGCCGCAAGCGACATCATGTTTTCGTTTGATTTTGTCGCGCTGAATTATCGCAATCCGTCGGCAAGTCGCTACGCCTATAAGCTGGAAGGCTTCGACCGCGACTGGATCGATATCAATGCTCAAACCATGGCGACTTACACCAATATTGATCCGGGCCGCTATCGCCTGCGCGTCAGGGCGACCAATGGTAATGGCGTTTGGTTTGAGCGCGATCCCGCGCTTACTGTCATCGTTAATCCACCGCTGTGGCGTACTTGGTGGGCCTACCTGGGCTACGCGCTACTATTGATGATTGCTTGGTATTTGCGGCGCGAGCACCGTCGGTTGCGCGAAAAAGCAGAGGTTTATCGTGCCCAGTCCCTCACGGATTCTTTGACTCAGGTGTATAACCGCGAGGGTATCGCACAGATAGCGCGCAAGCTATTTGCCGCAAGTGGAGCGCCTAAACAGACGGCAGTGATGCTGATTGATATCGATCATTTTAAAAAGGTCAACGATCAGCGCGGTCACGATGCCGGCGATATTATTTTGAAAAGCGTCGCGCAGGTGCTGCAGCACAATGTCCGCCATGGTGATTCAGTCGGCCGCTGGGGTGGCGAAGAATTTATTTTGTTATGCCCGGATACCAGTGCTACAGCCGCACAAGTAGTCGCGGAGAAAATTCGCTGTGCAGTGGCCGATCACCTTTTCGAAATTGATACCACGGCGATAAAAATTACCGTCAGTATCGGTGTGGCAATCGCAGCCGGTGAAGAACCGTTGGAGGCAACACTAAAGCGCGCTGACGTGGCCTTATATAAAGCCAAATCGTTGGGACGCAATGGGGTCTGTTTTGCACAGCAGGAGCAATAAGCTACTTGGCAGAACAGCGTGCAACTTAAGCGCTGTAAGCTCGTGTAACTCAATACTGTAAATAAGAACGTAAGTAAGCGCGTGAAAAAAGTCAGTGAAAGTGCTGGCGCTGGCCCTGCAGCGGTTGAAGTAAACCTTCCAGTCCGTTGAGTCGGATCTCATACATAAGGGCCAACAGCTGGCCCAGTTTCCCGTGGGGAAAACCCCGTCCCGCCAGCCACACCAGATAGTGTTCGGGAATATCAGCGATCGTCCGACCCTGGTATTTACCATAAGGCATTACCGTCGTAACCAGCTCGCGCAACAGCGACGCATCGGGCTGAAAATCCTGCACCTCAACCACCGGCTAACTTAACGGTGAAGCCGCGCTTTTCGAGCTCATCTTTTAATTTTTCGCGCATATCGCCCTGAATTTCGATAACACCGGCTTTGACTGAGCCGCCCGTTCCGCACAACTGTTTGAGTTGTTTGGCCAGTGCCTTCAGCTCATTTTCCGCAAGCGGTACACCGCTGATGGTGGTCACGCCTTTGCCGCTGCGCCCGGCGGTTTCGCGGCGCAAACGCACGATGCCATCGCCTTGCGGCAGGCTGGCAGCGGTCTTTTCTTCTTTGATACGACCGGTTTCCGTGGAATAGACCAGGCGACTGTTGTTGCTCATCAGCAGCAGCTCCGTTGGGCAAAAAAAGGGACGTCATAATAGCGCAAACCAGCGGGGTTGACGGTATGGGGTGCGGGAGGTGGTAGAATTCTGCCCTTCTTCTAAGACATAACGCGGGCAGGATTTATGCGCATGATCAGGCGCCTTTTTTTGTTAGCTTTACGGTTGCCAGCTTTAGGGTTGGCGGGTTTAAGGTTGCCAGGGTTGTGCTTGGCAAGTTTAGGGTTGCTGGTGGGGTGCAATGCGGAAGTGCCAAACTCGACCGCAGCGCCACTGACGGCGGAGATGTTATTCACGCACGGCCAACAAAAAGCACGGATGTGTCTGAGCTGTCACGGCCCTCAAGGCATTTCCCGGGTTGCCTCCTATCCCTCACTGGCCGGTGAATCTGAAACCTATCTCGCGGAACAGTTAGAGGCGTTTCGCAGCGGGGCTCGCGATAATCCGATGATGGGATCCGTTGCCCGAAGTCTCAGCGACAAAGACATTGCGGCCCTGGCTCACTATTACGCACAGCTGCCAGCGCCAGCTGCCCAGGTGCCGGACTGATCGTCCCGCCAATACGAGGAATTTTGATGATTGAAGTACAGGGGCAATGGGCCCCCGAATTTGCGCCGGTTATTGAGGCATTTAAAGAAAACTTTACCCACCATGGCGAGCAGGGTGCAGCCTTGGCGGTGTTTCGTCACGGCCAGCCGCTGTTGAGTATCTGGGCCGGGACGCGCGATAACAAAGTTGCTGATATCCACAGCACCGGCTGGCAGGAAGACACTGCCGTCAATATTTTTTCGGCTGGCAAAGGTTTGGTCGCGCTGTGCGTATTGCAACTGGTGGCCAGCGGCAAATTGGATCTGGATGTGCCCATAGCGCGTTACTGGTCAGAGTTTTCTCTGCAGGGTAAAGCCAGTATTACCCTGCGGCAGGTGTTGTGTCATCGCGCTGGCCTGTCGGCTTTCCATCAGCGGCGGCAGGATAACGACATCTACAACTGGCCGACGGTGATGAATGCCATTGTGGTTGATGAGCCTTGGTGGGAGCCGGGCAGTGATCAGGGTTACTCGCCGTTTTTGTTCGGTTGGATTTTAGGCGAGGTGGTGCGGCGCGTAAGCGGTTATGCCAGCTTCAATGATTATTTTGAGGCAAAGGTGGCGGGCCCGCTGGGTGCTCAGTGTGTATTTGGGGTGGCCGATCAGCAACTGCCACACCTGGCCGATACCGGGCCCTTGAAATCGTCCTTAGCGGCGTTGTCGAGTAGCGGTGCCGACAGTGCCTCGCTGGGCAAGCTGATGAAGGCAGATCCACGTGGGGTTACCAACCGTGCCTTCGCCAACCCCATGACCTTGATGACCTCGGCTAACTCCACCGCTTGGCGGCAGGCGCAAATTCCTGCGGCCAATGGTCATGCCAGCGCGCGCGGACTGGCCACAATTTACGGTGCACTGGCGACGGGCCAAGTGCTTGCCGAGCCCTACCATTCTTTATGTTGGGAGGCGCAAAGTGCGGGTCTGGATCGCACCTTGGGCGTGCCCTTGAAATTTAGTCATGGGTTTATGTTAAGCCAGGATCGGGACGACTGTCGCTTTGGTCGTGGCGCCCGGGGCTTTGGTCATCCGGGCGCGGGGGGCAGCCTTGGCTTTGCCGATCCTGATTACCAGTTAGGGTTTGGTTATGTCACCAACCGTCTCGGTCCGAGTCTGCTTATTGACCCACGGCCGCGCCGTTTAATTGATGCTCTCTACGCGCTTTTGGAGCCAAGTCTATGAACGATATCAACGACGAGCTGATGGAATTACAAACACGGCTTACGTTTCAAGAAGACACCTTACAGCAACTGAACCAGATAGTGACCGCGCAGGATCAGGTCATCCGCGAGCTGCAGTTGCAAGTAAAAGTAATCGCCAAACGCTTTGATGATTTTCTCTATCTGCAGGAACAGGGTGGCACCAATCCTTTGGATGAGCGCCCGCCGCATTACTGATCTGCCCGCCCCAGCCAGTGCCCCAGCCTGCAGACCCGCCAAAGGTGGACGGTGGGATAGCTTCCGCTTGGAACGCTGGCGCGCATATTCGAAAATCTTGTCTACACTAGCAACAGAGCCGGCGATTCAAAGGCCTCATTAAATCACCCTTGATCGTGCCGGCGTCATGCAATGGCTACCCGCGCTTTATTACTCCTGGTAATCCTGCTGTCGTGGACATTGTCTGGTTGTACACCGGGGTGTTGAGGCACCTGACAGCCGAAAACCTAACCGATATAGCAGACCTGCGATCTTATAAATATGTGGAAGGACTTCCCTCAAATTGATGGCGATCATCAATACCTGGACACCCTTACGGTGAGCGAGGCCCTAGCTGCATCTGACGCCGCATTATGGTCGTTAAACACGGTCAGTGGTGAGCTGCATTTTTCCGAGCACTTTTATCAACTGGTGCCGGATCTGAAAAAGTCGCTGAAGCAAGCTGAACAGCTCCTGGCGTTGATGCCTCCGGCGGATAGTTACGTCTTCAAAAAAAGCCTGCTGCGCACGCCTGAAGCGGGGCACTTGTACTCGTGCGAAGTATGCCTGGCAACGCTCTCTGGTGCACCGCGCTTGCGTTTTATTGGGCGCCCGCTCAGTGTTCAGGAGTTGCAAGCTCCGCAACCGCGGATGGAAGGCGTGGTTGTCCGAAGTGATCACTGGCTGGCAAATCCTGGCTCAGATCACGTGCAACACTGGCTCAGTGAATTGTTTTCTGAAAGTCCCATTCCCAGTTTTATTACCGATGCCGCGGGCGTCGTGCTGCAACAGAATCAGGCACTGGAAAAACTGTTTAATCTGACCTCACGTCAGGTGACCAGCGTGTTGGGCCGTTACAACATATTGCGGGACCAAAACCTGCGTGCCCATCCCGCCATTTTAGAAAAAGTAAATCAGGTTTACAGCGCTGGCAAAATTGCCAGTTTTGAAATGGATTATGCCCTTGGCAGCCTGCACCAGAATACCTTGCGCGACGAGAGCAAACTCCAATTGCGGGTCAGCTTATTGCCCATGCTTGATCGCACCGGGAAACTCGTGCGCGTCCTCGGGCAGCTGCAGGATTTTTCGCGTGAACACAGCGTAGCGAATGCGCTGCAACAGCAGGATCAGTTGCTGTCGGGTCTCATGAACAACACCCAGAACTTAATTTCTCTGAAAGCGGTGGATGGCCGCTATTTGCTGGTCAATCGCAGCTTTGCCCAATGGGTCGGCAAAGAGGCTGAGGACGTTTACGGAAAGACTGATTTTGATTTATTTGAAGCGGGTATGGCCAAGCGCCTGAGTGCACGCAGTGAGGCCTTGATACGGGGAGAAGTACAGCAAGAGCTGGACGAGACCGGCCAGGGAAATTTTCGCGGTAATTTTGTCAGCACCGATTTTTTGGTGAAGGATGCCGCGGATAATATTTATGGAGTAGGCCAGGTGATGACGGATATCAGTCGCCAAAAACTGATTGAGGATCGCCTGGAGAGTCAGCGTCAGGAGCTGCACCTGTTGCTCGACTCGATGCGTTCCGCCATCTGGTACTTTGATCGCTGGGGTTTGGTAAAAGATGTTAATACGGTTGCCGTGGAGTTGGTGCAAGGATCAACCCCAACGGGCAAATCGTTTTTAGAGCTGGCCAGCTTTTGGGACGATGCGGCGGAACGGCAGCGTGAAATAATGCAAGTCATTCGCACGGGTGAGCCGCAGCTGGCCTCTATCGAAAGTGCGCAGCTTGACGCTGAGCAGCGCTGGTTCAGCGTCGATAAAATCCCCACTAAAAATAAATTTGGTCGCGTTAACGGTGTGCTTCTGGTGATGAATGATATTACCGAAGCCCTGCGCAAAGAGCGGGCACTCGAAGAGAGTGATGCACGCTACAAAGCCTTCATCGAAAACAGTTCTGAAGCCATCTGGTGTTACGACATCACACCGCCGGTCGATATCAACAGTGACCTTGAAGCCCAGGTTGAAGCGATTGCCAGCGGTGCGCATTTGTCCGAGTGCAATCAGGTGCTGGCGCGTTTAATGGGGGCCGGCCAGATTAAAGATGTCCTGGGCAGTGGATTGCAGGCGAGCGGCTCGCAAAATTTTATCTTTGATATTGCCAACTTTATTCAAAAACAATATCGCCTGATCGACCACGAAATTGTGCGCGAAGACGGTAAGGGTAGGCACCTGTGTTTCCAGATTTCCTGTATGGGTGTGGTTGAAGGAAATCAGTTGCGCCGGGTGTGGGGTACCACCAAAGACGTCACTGCACGCAAGCGTTATCAGGAGCGTCTGGAGTATCAATCGACGCACGACTCACTGACCAAATTACCCAACCGCGTCAAATTGTATAAAGAGATGGAACACTGGCTCCGCAATCATGAGCCGCAACAACAGAGCGCACTGTTGTTGATTGACCTGGATCGCTTTAAAGAGATCAATGACACCCTCGGCCACCAGGTGGGCGATCACCTGCTGCAGCTGATCGGTCCGCGGCTGGAAATTGAAATGGCTGATATACCCGGGATGGTGGCGCGTCTCGGTGGCGATGAGTTTGCCATTTTTCTGTCAGAGATCGGTTCGCAACGCCAGGCGATAGTGTTTGCCCACCGCGTCCTGGATGCCTTGCGGCAGGAGTTTGATGTCGACGGTTTCTGCACCGAAATCAGTGCCAGTATTGGTATTTCGCTCGCGCCGACCCAGGCAGAAGATGTCAGCACCATGATGCGTTACGCCGACGTAGCCATGTACCGGGCAAAAACCGAAATGTCCGGTTTGTCGGTATACAACCCGGAATATGATCCCCATTCGCCCAAACGGCTGGCGATCATGAGTGAGTTCGGGCGCGCCATCCGCGAAAACCAATTGAGTTTGCATTTCCAGCCCAAGGTTTCGCTGAAGACCGGCCAGTTTTACGGATTCGAAGCCCTGTTGCGCTGGAACCATCCGGATCTAGGGTTTGTACCGCCCAGTGACTTTATTCCTATCGCAGAACATACCAGTCTGATTCATCCCATGACGGCCTGGGTGCTGGAAAACAGTATTGCCCAGTGCCGACTGTGGCAAGACAAGGGGGTCAAGGCTACGGTTGCCGTCAATTTGTCTGCACGTAATCTGCTCGATGAAAATATCCCGAAAAAAATCATGCGATTTTTGCAGGAGTATCAATTGCCGCCCGCGCTGCTGGAGCTGGAAATTACCGAAAGCTCGATCATGACCGATCCGGCCCGTGCCATGCGGGTGCTCGATCACCTGCATGAACTGGGGGTGCAGTTATCGATTGATGACTTTGGGACAGGTTACTCGTCGCTGGCCTATCTCAAACGCATGCCGGTGCAGACCTTAAAAATTGATAACTCGTTTGTGCGCAATATGTTGGCCGACAAGCAGGACGATGTCATCGTGAACTCGACCATTCATCTGGCGCATAACCTGGGTCTAATTGTGGTGGCAGAAGGCGTCGAAGATGAAGAGCTGCTGCAGCGTTTAAAAGCGCTGGGTTGTGATGAAGCCCAGGGTTACCACATTGGTCGCCCGATGACGGCGGATAAAATTGATGAGTGGCTGGCGACGTCGCCCTGGGCCAACAAACAGGTCGCGCAGCCGTAACAGGTGCGCGGCAAATTTATTGTTTGCGTTGTTTTGATCGGTCGAGGGCTGCTGGACAGGAATTTAACGGGAGCTTTCCCGGAGTTTGCCGACACCCTACCGGAGTTTACTGGCGCCTTACTGGAGTTTAC
>CAYTQQ010000020.1:12284-14436 GCA_964440135.1 uncultured Cellvibrionaceae bacterium
GGAGTTTACTGGCGCCTTACTGGAGTTTACCGGTACCTTACTGGAGTTTACCCGAGTTGGCCGGCACCCCTATTTGCCGGCACCCCTAATAGGACCGCCGCTGTTGTTGATGCTCTACGTACTTGATGCGCTCTTGCAGGAGCGCGGTACGATAATTATTCCCTTCGGCATGTTTGAGCGCGTTACGTAATTGGATTTGGGCGCGGTCATAAATACCGTTGAGGATAAAGTATTCTGCCCGCGCTTCATGCACACCCAGAATATTCCCCGCCAGACCGTTTACTTCCGCCAGCAGATACCACACATAATCATCCGTCGGGCGCTGACGCGAATAACGCTCCAGAACATCGGCGGAGCGTGAGTAATCGCCCGCTTTCATCAAGGCTTCGGCATACCGGATACGCGTCGGATGGCTGTTCGGGTGACGCTCCAGTAAAGCGTCCAGCGCCGCAATTCCCTCCTGATAATTACCCGCTGCCACTTCAATATCGCTGGCAGTGATTTGATAAGTCAGCCGCTCGGGCTCCTCCGCTAACAGCGGTGCCAGTGCCTCGCGAGCATTGTCATATTCATGGGCAAGCAAGTAAGCAAGCGTCAAACCATAACGGCTGGCGTAGCGCGCCTGGGTATCACCATCCAGCTCACCTTTAAAGCGTCTGATGGCCTGCTGCGGCGTTTCTTCGTTGGCAACCCGGATACGGGCGCGTATCAACTGGTACTCAGGATTATCAGCCTGGGGCTTGCGCGGGTATTGCATGGCCCGGTTATAGGCATCGGCAACCCGGCTTTCCGAGATCGGGTGGGTCAGTAGAAATTCTGGCGGACGGCGGCCATAGCGCGAGCCGCGCAGCATCTCTTCAAACATTTCGGCTGCGGCGTAAGGGTCAAGGCCAGCCTGCACCATAGTTTGCATACCGATGCGATCTGCTTCCTGTTCATTCTGACGGCTGAACCGCAATTGCGCATCCAGCGCCAGCGCTTGGGTCGTGGCAATAGCTGCCATACCAGCATCATTGTTGTGACTGCTGCTGGTAGCCAGCAAGACCAGACTGGCGAGCATGGCGGTATAAAAAGGTACCGACATATTTTTTTGCTGCTCGAGCCGGCGGGCGTAATGGCGCTGGCTTAAGTGAGCCAGTTCGTGCGCGATGACGGTGGCGAGCTGGTTTTCTGTTTTGGCGTAGCTCAGCAGTCCCGTATGCACGCCAATAATCCCGCCGGGTACCGCAAACGCATTGAGGCTGGAGTTTTCAGCGACGACCAATTCAACGTTCTTATCTTCCAGCTGGCTATACGGGAGCAAGCGCGCTAACAGATTTTCGAGATAATCGATGACGAAAGGATCGGAGGACGTAGGTACCTGACTGCGGTACAATCGCAGCCAGTTTTGTCCCAGCTGGCGCTCCTGCACCGGAGAAATCATTCCGGAGCTGGTATCTCCCAGCAGCGGCAACTCGATATCGGCAGCCGCCTGATAGCAAAAGCTGCCGGCGAGTACGAGCGGAGCGGCTGCTAGAAATTTGCGAAAAACACGCACAGTCAATAGAACTCCTCGTCGACCACAAAAAAGACAAGTTGGTTAGGGTTATACCGCAGTAATGGGCCGTACATTAGCGTTTTTATCGGTCAAAGGCTATCCCGTTTGGGATGGACTTTTCGTTGGACAAAGATGGCCTGTCTTTGTTCACTGATACGCAATTGCGCGGCTCCCGAATTGATTTTTCTGGTGAATCTATGACGCACTCTGAGTTACATTTATCGGCCCCCGATCTTCCGTCTGATTTGCCAGGGCCGCTGCCTGAAGGCGTGGCCGATCAGGTGATCGATGCGCGCAACTTGCGCTGCCCGCTGCCCTTATTGCGTGCTCGACAGGGATTGCGCCACTTGCCTGAAGGTGCGCTGCTGGAAGTCATCACCACCGACAGCGGTTCAGTCCGCGATTTCCAGGTGTATGCGCGCCTGAGCGGCACGCTGTTGGAAGGCTTTCGTGAAGCAAATCAGGAATTTACCTTTTGGTTGCGCAAGCGGGAGGGTGCGAGCAATTGAGTGAATCCAGAATCCATAGCAGGAAACGACATACCGAATGAATGATGTAGCCTGTAAATTGATGGCAAGATCCGGGTTAATCTGGCTGTTCTTGTTATGGTGTGGC
>CAYTQQ010000020.1:14536-18136 GCA_964440135.1 uncultured Cellvibrionaceae bacterium
TAGCGACGGTTATCCAGAGCGAACATGATGCACGCGAATATCGCCATCTGTTACTGGCTAATGGTTTGCAGGTATTGCTTATTTCCGATCCTGCTGCTGAAAAGTCCGCAGCGGCGCTGGATGTCAATATCGGGCATAACCAGAATCCGCCAACGCGCCCCGGGCTCGCACACTTCCTTGAGCACATGCTGTTCCTCGGTACCAAAAAATATCCCCAGGCGGGTGAGTATTACCAGTTTATTAACCAGCACGGTGGCTATCATAACGCCTACACCGCCGCTGAACACACTAACTACTTTTTTGAAATCGATAACGCGCAGTTTGAGCCGGCGCTGGATCGTTTCGCCCAATTTTTTATTGCGCCGCTGTTTGATCCGCTCTACGTTGAGCGCGAACGTCATGCCGTGCACTCAGAATATCGTGCCCGTTATAAAGATGATGTGCGGCGGGCATTGGACGTCTACCGTGAGTTAATGAATCCTAAGCACCCGGCGGCCGGATTTGGTGTGGGTACGCTCGATACCCTGGCAGATACGGAAGAAGAATCACTGCGCGACGCGCTGATTGATTTTTACACGCATTTTTACAGCGCTGATGTGATGTCGTTGGTCGTCCTCGGGCGCGAATCCCTGGATGAATTGCAGCGTATGACCGTAGCGCGATTTGCCGCTGTCGCCACCCGCAAACCCGCTTTGCCCGACACCTATCCAGCGCTGTTTGCCGACAACTTTTTACCGGCCGAGGTGCAGATCAAACCCGAGAAAGAAATTCGCCAGCTCCGTTTTTTATTTCCCATTCCCGGCGTCAGTAATGAATACCACACCAAACCCTTTGACTACATTGCCCACATGCTCGGTCATGAAGGCGAAGGCAGTCTGTTTGCCCTGCTAAAACAGCTCGGTTGGGCGGAGCGTCTCAGTGCGGGTATCGGTTTGGAAAATCGTCACGATGGTTTTTTCCATATCACCATTGACCTCACCGAAATCGGGGTCAGAGCCCGCTCCCAGATTCCGACGTTGATATTTTATATGATCGGACAACTGGAGCAGCGCGGTGTCAAAGATTGGCGCTATGAAGAGCTTCACAAGATGGCGCAGATTAATTTCCGCTTTCAAGAAAAATTACCCCCGGTAGAGACAGTGCGTAAATTGGCGAAAGCCCTGCACGATTATCAGCCGGCGGATGTGTTGCGCGGAGAATTTTTATTTGCGCGCTACGATGAAAAACTGATTAAGCAAAGCCTCTCTTATCTACGCGAAGATAACCTGCTGTTAGTGTTGACCGCACCTGAGGTGACTACCACACAGGAATCCTTTTACTATCAGACGCCCTATGATTTTGCACCGTTAACGCGCGGTGACTTCGAAGTGAAACCTACTATTCGGCGTCGCTTATTTTTTCCGGAGCCGAATGTTTTTATCCCCACCCGGTTAGCGATAAAATCCAAGCCACTGCTCCCGGCGCCGGGAAATCCTGCTGACAGTCCGCTCGAAGTCCCGCAGCTGGTGGTGCAGAGCAATCGCGTGCAAGCCTGGTTTTTACAGGATCAACACTTCAACGTACCAAAAACCCATATTAATTTACGCCTGAAATTGCCCGTGGTAGCCCGCGATGCCCGCGGTGCGGCGCAGGCCCACCTGTTTGCCGCGCTGGTGCGCGATCAGTTAAATGAGCTGACTTATCCGGCGACGCTGGCGGGGCTGCATCATGGGATTACAGCCACTGCCCGTGGCCTGGATATAGAAATTGCAGGTTACAGTGACCGTCAGGGACTGCTGCTCAATCGTATTGCCGACAGCATTCGCAAAGGACGCTTTAGCGAAGATCGCTTTAATGTGTTGAAAGCAGATTTGATGCGCGCCTGGCGTAATCAAAATCAGAATTTGCCCTATCAAGTCATGATGCAGCAGATTCCAGTTTTACATTTTGAACCTTATTGGAGCGAGCAGATATTAAGCGAGTCCTTGGCGCCGATCACTTTTTCCGAATTTCAAAGGTTTTCGAATAGCGTCTTGCGTGACGGTCATTTGGATGCCTTGTTCTATGGCAATGTTTATCGCCAAGAAGCACTTCGGCTAGTGGTGATGGCGGAGCATCAGTTGTTGGGGGTGAGCACCGGTCAGCCAGCGCCGCCAACACGGGTTTATCACTTTGCAGACTCCACCAAACCTTGGCTTTATCGTCACACGCTCAACCACGATGATTATATTGCTCTGCTGTATGTGCAGGGTCTTGCCGATACGCTTGGGGATGCCGCGCATATGCAATTGTTGCGACATATCTTGCAGCCCCTGTTTTTTGATGAGTTGCGGACCCAGAAGCAATTAGGTTATGTGGTGGCCGTGATGCCGCTGGCGCTGCGTTCCTTGGAAGGCAATATTTTTATTGTGCAGTCACCCGCTGTAGAAGAAGCGGTGTTGATCGCAGAAGTTGAGCGCTTTTTGCAGGATCAGAAAGATCACTTGGCTGATCATTTGGAGGAGCATCAGCAGGCCCTGGTGCGTCGGCTTGAGCAGCCTGCCCGCTCTCTGGCAGAGCAGGCGGAGCGCTGGTGGGAAAGTATTTTATTGGCGGATTACGCGTGGGATAGGCGTGAGCAATTGGCCACTGCCGTCGCCGCCATTACTCCTGAGTCGCTGACAGAATTTTATACCCACGTCATGCTTGACCCGACGCGCCGCCTTTGGCTATCGTCGGCGCGCATGAATGGCGGAGAGGATTATTCAACCGTAGAAAAGGTTGAAGACTATCGCTCCCAACAGCGCGCACTTATTTATCGTTAGGTGCCGGTATCCGCAAGTGGGTTTTCGGTAAAATAGTGTTTTTTGCTGTTCGTAAGCGCTGCTAATCCGATAAGCTGCAGCCCGGACGCGCCCGCGCCCATCGAGGTGGAGCAGGGCAGGTTGCGGATGAAGCCTTATAGGTCGACTTTTGCAGCCAGAGAATGTTTTTACTGACGGCCAATGCCTGGTTAAAACGACCGCTTTCTCGGTACGGATACCCGTTTCGGGGCTGGTAAAAAACGCCTGACTATGTAAGAATTCGGGGATTTTTGCGCTTCGCAACTGGCGCAACACCGCCAAAAATTCTACAGAAATCAATGACTTCTGTGACACTACAAGCTGCGGTTTTAATCCTTCCAACTTCCAATACTTACTAAAATTGCTACGTATATGTGCCGTTGAGTGCATATGTTGAGGAGATTTGAATGCTAGAAGATATCGATGCCATCGAAACGAAAGAATGGCTGGATGCCTTGGAATCAGTTGTTCGCCATGGTGGCAAAGAGCGCGCGGCATACTTGTTACAGGCACTGTCCGCGACGGCAGTGACGCAAGGTGTTGATCAACCTTCTTCTATCCAAACTCCCTACCGCAATACCATCCCCGTCGAACAAGAAGTTGCCTATCCTGGTGATCGTATTCTGGAGCGTAAAATTCGTTCCATCATTCGCTGGAATGCCATGGCGATGGTGATGAAGGCCAATGACAATGAAGACGGCCTGGGCGGACATATTGCGTCTTTTGCTTCATCGGCCACCTTGTACGATGTTGGCTTTAACCACTTTTTCCGCGGCAATGATGGCGACCTGCCAGGCGA
>CAYTQQ010000020.1:18236-20378 GCA_964440135.1 uncultured Cellvibrionaceae bacterium
GGCAATGGCAAAATCGTGCAAGAACTTGAAGGTATCTTCAAAGGTGCCGGCTGGAACGTCATTAAAGTCTTGTGGGGCAGCAGCTGGGATCGCCTGTTAGAGAAAGATACAACCGGCTTATTGCAGAAGCGCATGGACGAAGTTGTCGATGGCGAAATGCAAAACTATAAAGCCAACGGCGGGGCTTATACCCGTGAGCATTTCTTCGGTAAATATCCAGAATTGCTCGAGCTGGTCAGCGATATGACTGACGACGAAATTCTGCATCTGGCCCGTGGTGGTCACGATGTCGCCAAGGTGTATAACGCGTATCAACAAGCAGTTAACTCCACCGGTAAACCCACCGTTATTCTGGCGCAAACCGTCAAAGGTTATGGCATGGGAACAGCGGGTGAGGCGATCAATAAAACTCACTCCGTGAAAGCGCTGGATATCGAGAGCCTGAAAAAATTCCGCGATCGCTTTGAGCTGGAAATCAGTGACGAAGACTTACCTGGCTTGCCTTACTATCGCCCGGCAGAAGACAGCCCGGAAATGCAGTACCTGCGTACACGCCGTTCAGCTTTGCAGGGTTATTTACCGGCCCGTAAAGCAGATTTTGATGCGTTGGAAGCGCCCGGCCTTGATGCTTTTGCTTCACAGCTGAAGTCAACCGGTGAGCGCGAAATTTCCACGACCATGAGTTTTGTACGGATCCTGTCGTCACTGGTGAAAGACAAAGCGATTGGCAAAAATATTGTGCCGATTGTACCGGATGAAGCGCGCACTTTCGGTATGGAAGGCATGTTTAAAAGCATCGGCATTTACTCCCCGGTCGGGCAAAAGTATGTGCCTCACGATGCTGGACAGATGATGTCCTATCACGAATCGACCACTGGTCAGATTCTGGAAGAGGGGATTAACGAAGCAGGCGCTATGTCCTCCTGGATTGCTGCAGCCACTGCTTACAGCAATCATGGCACGCCCATGATTCCCTTTTACATCTACTACTCCATGTTTGGCTTCCAGCGCATCGGTGATCTGGCGTGGGCGGCGGGTGATTCGCAGGCGCGTGGTTTCATGCTCGGTGCTACGGCGGGCCGCACCACACTTAACGGTGAAGGTCTGCAACACCAGGATGGCCATAGCCACGTTCTCGCTAACACAATTCCTAACTGCCACACTTACGACCCGACCTACGCGTATGAATTGGCCGTCATTATCCAGGACGGTATCAAGCGTATGTATGGCAACAAGGAAAACTGTTTCTACTACATCACCCTGATGAATGAAAACTACCGTCACGGTGACATGCCTGACGGTGCGCAAGAAGGCATCATCAAAGGTATGTACCTGCTGGAAGCAGGGCAGAGCAAAAAGAAACATCGCGTACAATTGATGGGCGCGGGCACCATTTTGAATGAAGTGCGTGCAGCGGCTGACATTCTGCGCAATGATTTTGATGTAGAGGCAGACATCTGGAGCGTGCCCAGCGTTAACGAATTGACCCGCGATGGTCAGCGCGCTACGCGCTGGAATCTGTTGCATCCCACCGAGGCGCCGCGTAAGCCTTACATTACTCAGATGCTCGAAAACCGCGAAGGGCCGGTGATTATTGCGACCGATTATATGAAAACCTACGCCGAGCAATTGCGTGCTTATATTCCTGCCAGCTACACGGTATTGGGAACCGAAGGTTTTGGCCGGAGCGATTCACGCAAGCAACTGCGTCACTTCTTTGAGGTGGATCGCCACTTTGTTGTGATTGCTGCGCTTAAGTCGTTGGCTGATCAAGGCAAAATTAAAGCCGTGGTGGTCGCCAAAGCTATCAAGACCTTCGGCATTGATCCAGACAAAGCCGATCCTATGAGCGTTTAATTACACATCGCCCTCTTCGGAGGGCGAATGCATTCAGGGTAGTCCTGGCTGGGCGTCTAGGCACCACAATGGCCGGGTTTCCGAACAGAGTTAGATTTTATTAAGAGGAACTAACGTGGCAACTCAAACAATCAAAGTGCCCGATATCGGCGGCGCAGAAGGCGTTGAAGTAATTGAAATTTCTGTCAAGCCGGGCGATAGCATCGCAGAAGGTGATTCCATTGTTGTTTTGGAAACTGACAAAGCGTCGATGGAAATTCCCGCTGATAAAGCTGGCAAGGTTGT
>CAYTQQ010000020.1:20478-21770 GCA_964440135.1 uncultured Cellvibrionaceae bacterium
GTTGCCGAAGGCGATTCGCTGATTGTTCTGGAAACCGATAAAGCATCAATGGAAATCCCGGCACCGGCTGCGGGTAAGATTGTCAGCCTCGCTCTGAAAGTCGGCGATAAAGTGTCTCAAGGTTCGATTATCGGGGTAATGACATCCAGCGCGGCGCCCGCACCGGCAGCACCAAAAACGGAGCCGGCAACTGCGCCTAAAGCTGAAGCGCCCAAGCCTGCCGCCGCAGCGCCTGCCCCTGCTGCTGTTGAAGAAGAAGTCATTCAGACCGGTGATGTTTATGCTGGCCCTGCCGTGCGCAAACTGGCACGTCAGTTGGGCGTGGACTTGAACAAAGTTTCCGGTACTGGCCCACGCGGTCGCCTGCTCAAAGATGATGTGCGCGCTTACGTTAAGCCGATTGTGACCGCTGCTCAGTCCGGTGCACCTGTGGGCGGCGGGGGCATTCCGCGCGTGCCGGCTATTGATTTCGCCAAGTTTGGTGAAGTCGATATCGTGAAGATGAGCAAGATCAAAAAGATTACCGCTGAAAACATGACGCGCAACTGGCTGAATGTTCCTCACGTTACTCAATGGGATGATGCGGATATCACCGAGCTGGAAGCATTCCGCAACAGCTTAAAAGCCGAAGCGGAAAAGCGCGGCTCTAAACTGACGCCACTGCCGTTTCTTTTAAAAGCCTGTGCTGCAGCACTGGTTGCCGAGCCCAGTTTTAATGTGTCCATGCATTCCGATGGCGAAAGCATTGTGCATAAAAAATATGTACATATCGGTGTTGCGGTGGATACCCCGCTGGGCCTGATGGTTCCGGTAATTCGCAACGTGGACAAAAAGGGTCTGTGGGAGTTAGCCGACGAAGTAAATGCCATGGCTAAAAAAGCACGCGATGGCAAATTGATGCCGGGCGACATGCAAGGTGGATGCTTCACAATTTCCAGCCTCGGTGCCATGGGTGGCAACGGCTTTACTCCGATGGTCAATGCTCCGGAAGTGGCAATCCTTGGCGTCTCGCGCGCGCAGATCAAACCTGTCTGGAACGGTAAGGAGTTTGTACCGCGCAACATGTTGCCGCTGTCGCTTTCTTACGACCACCGCGCGGTAAACGGTGCGGATGCAGGCCGCTTCTTCACCTTCCTGGTTGGCGCTGTGGCCGATATACGGCGTTTGTTGCTGTAATCGCACCTGCAGAAAAACACCACGCCAGCACAAGCTGGCATTAAAAAGGCCTTCGGGCCTTTTTTTGTTTGAGCGTTGGTGAGGATCGAATTGTTGTTGCTCAGGATGCGTATCAC
>CAYTQQ010000020.1:21870-37877 GCA_964440135.1 uncultured Cellvibrionaceae bacterium
AGTTTTTGAATTCCGGCGTTACCGGCTATTCGCATCAGCGTTACCGAATAGATTAGCCACGCCAGGTAGTAGATAACGTAAGCGACAGCCAGAGGCGAAAGTGCGCGTTCGGTTTTGATAACGGAATAAATGAGCAAAACGCCGTTAATCCACAAGATGAGTAGCGACGTGAGGCGAATATCCCGTTTGGTAAAAGGTAATAACAGCGGCCCAATTCCATAGAAACCCAGAGCGAGAATGCCGAGGATCAATCCCCCAACGAATTTACTGGAGGCGATTACTCCTTCGGCTGATTTAAAATCATTTAGCCATGCGTGCCAGAGTGTTGTCAGCACATTGATTAGTCCCTGTGTCATTTCAGGGACATAAAAGAACAAGGAGTAGAATGTGACCGCCATAACGAACACCGCTAATTCGTTCGCTTTAGGGAAAATTAATTGAAACATGGTGTTTGCCTATATAGCGCTAACTTGGATTTTTATTGTTGTTTTTGAATGCAGTCAATCGCGATCAAAGCTATCGGGCCTTCTCACCATGCTCTATGGCTTGGATTATGTTATCTGGCAATTGGTTTTGCCCATTTGTTTTGTGGGTTAAAGCTTAGGTGCAATCTGGTGAGCACCTTCAAATTTCTTATTTTTTGCGCCAGCTATTTGTTCATCAATATATTTCAGTGTCTCATTAAGCGCAGGGATCGCAAGACTCAGATCAACTAATGCGACATCCAGTTTGTTAACTAAACCGTCCGTCTGGCTTAAATGTACGCGGGCAAATCGGTATTCAGCACACTCAGGTGCAGCAGCAGTACGTGCACGGTCATTAGGAAAAATGACCAGTTTCAAGAATTTATTTTGAACGCCGTGCGTGGTGAATGAGAGATCATGAAAGCCGCTAGTGACACACTTCCTGATAAGATCTTCACCCAGCTTACCGGTAATCTGATTACCTTGTTCATCATAAACCCAGGTCAATTGATTGCCATTCATTCTTGAGCTTGCCGGGCTGGCGCCATACTTCTGGGTAATCGCAGCATTCAGGCTATCAACCGAGGGTTGTTTGCCAACTGAATAATGCGTTGTACGGGTCACTTTCCATATCTTTGGTTCAGATGGCTGGCCGGTGAAGTAAGTCGTTATTTCTTCCAGGTCAGTATTTTGCTGAGCATTGCGCGCTTTGTTATGAAGCAATATTGGCTCTGGCAAATCATCACGAGTGAATTCCGCATCAATATCAAGTTTGCCAAGTGGTGTTAAATGGGTGTCTTGGGAGATGACTTCAGCTGCTTGAGCTTGTGTCATACCGAGCGCGACCCCGGCCACATCAAGTGTATCAATGGTCGAGTTGGCAAACCCTGGTTTGCTTAGCCCTAATGCTGCAACCGCCGACAGAATAATATAACGTTTTATTAATACCATAGTCTCACCCTCTCCTTGAATTAACCGCGCAAAAAACCTCAACCAATTTTTTTGTAATGAAGCGCTTGTCCTCGGTAAAAATCAAGAGGTAAAGCGTCCTGAATATGTTGGCGGATAGCGTCACTCGGGCGATTCTCCGCAACTAACAACACCGCCTTAATTTTTAATAAGCACAGGTTGTTTTGATGAAGGGTGGTAATGCGTTTTGCGTATAGCGGCGGTGGCCAGGGGTTGAATAGCGGCATGCTGATAGAGGGGCATACCGACCTATGTGTGGTGCAGGAAACGGGTACCGCTGTGCGTTGATAACCAAGGCTCGGTCGCGCTACAAATATTACTGATGAATTGACTGACTCAGAGGGCAGGGCGTCCGGGTTATTTCAGCTGATGAGCGCGCCCCGGTCTTTTTGACTATGACCTGAAAAAACGTTAAAAGGCTGTTGGCCGCGGGGTATCTCATCTACTCTACAGCGCTCAACTGTTTACCTGTGAGTTACCTGTGAAGTCCTGGTTCTCTGCTCACGACTCAGCACAGTTTCTTTCCATAACGATAAGACGTAATACCTTACTGGCGAAGGAGTTCCCATGAACAAAGCCCGATCTTCCCTGCATATTTTTCACCCTATGCTTCACCGTGTTTTTGTTGTGTCTACCTTGACCGTGGCACTTACCGCCTGCAGCGGCAGTACCAGCTCCAAGGCGCCGGTATCCAGTGCGCCTGGATCATCCAGTGTGGCAACCAGCTCAGCGCAATCAAGCCGGCCTGCGGCGGCTATAAAACTCAATCAAATCGGCTACCCGATAAACGCCCAAAAGCTGGCGGCAGTTCCGGCGGTAGCGGCGAATGATTTCAGCGTGGTGATTGCCGGAACCAATAAAGAGATTTACACCGGCAGCCTCGGTGCAGCGGCGACCTGGATTCCAGCCCAGGAGTCGGTCAAGCTTGCCGATTTTTCCGCACTGACGACACCGGGCGAATATCAGGTGCGGGTGACAGGACTGCCGGACTCGCCGGTGTTTCGCATTGGCAATGACATCTATCAAGCGCTTAACGAAGCGGCGTTAAAAGCCTTCTACTTTAACCGCGCAAGCACGGAGTTACTGCCGGAACATGCCGGTGTTTATGCGCGTCCCGCCGGACATCCGGATGACACCGTGTTTATACACGCATCTGCTGCGGATTCGGTGCGACCAGAAGGTACGGTAATTTCAGGGCCTAAAGGCTGGTATGACGCGGGTGATTACAACAAATACATCGTTAACTCAGGCATCTCGACGTATACCTTGCTTGCTGCCTACGAGCACTTTCCTGAACACTATCGTGCACAGCACATAAATATTCCCGAAAGTGACAACGCCGTGCCCGATTTACTCGATGAAACCTGGTGGAATCTGGCGTGGATGTTAACTATGCAGGACCCCAATGACGGTGGTGTCTACCATAAATTAACTACCCAGAATTTTTCGGGTATCGTGATGCCCCATGAAACCACAAACCCCCGGTATGTGGTTCAAAAGGGTACGGGTGCGGCTCTGAACTTCGCCGCGGTAATGGCCACCGCCAGCCGCATTTACGCGGATTACGAGGCACATTATCCGGGGCTTTCGGCAAGCATGTTGGACGCTGCTGAAGCCGCGTGGGCCTGGGCGCAAGCAAATCCAAACCTTCGCTACGAACAGCCTGCTGATATTCGCACCGGCGCCTATGGCGATAATAATTTTACTGACGAGTTTGCGTGGGCCGCGGCTGAGCTTTATATCACGACGAATGATGAGCGTTATTACGCCGCGATCAACTTGCCCGAAGCAGCGATCGAGGTTCCATCGTGGGGCAATGTGAGCGGTCTGCCGTGGATATCGCTGTCCCATCATCTTGACGGGCTTACCGACGCTGCCGATAAAAATCTGATTAAACAGCGGGTCAATGAGTTGGCCACACGCCTCTATCAGCAGACACAGGACTCCGCCTATGGGGTAGCGATGCAAACCAGCGATTTTATTTGGGGCAGTAACTCTGTGGCCCTGGGCCAAGCGATGATGTTGTTGCAGGCCTATCGTCTGGATCATGAGCCTCGTTATCTTGATGCCGCACAATCTTTGCTGGATTACACCCTGGGTCGCAATCCCACGGATTTTTCTTATGTGACTGGCTTCGGTACAAAAACACCGCAGCATATCCACCACCGTGTGTCCGAAGCGGATGGTATTGCCGCACCGATTCCCGGATTCATTGCCGGCGGGGCACAGCCGGGGCAACAGGATAGCGATGATTGTCCGGTTCCCTACCCATCCTCGATACCCGCCAAGTCCTTTCTGGATCACTGGTGCAGCTATGCCAGTAACGAAGTTGCGATTAACTGGAACGCACCGCTGGTGTACGTCTCCGGTGCTGTGCAAGTGCTGACAGAAAACCTGAATCGACAATAAAATAAAAAAGCCGCGCATCGCTGATGCGCGGCTTGTCTGGTGTTTCAATCGGCTATTAAGTGAGCGGTCAAGGTGCGAGCAACTACGAGCGCCTAGGAGTAACCAGGAACAATTGCGAGCAGCTTAGGAGTCTATGAACACGCCTTAGGCTGGTTGATAAACTTATTGCACATGCGTCATGCCCGTTCGATATGTACGCGATTGCGACCGGCATTTTTGGCGTGGTAAAGCGCCTTATCTGCACGCTTGAAGGCCACTTCGAAGGTCTCGCGGGAGTTAACGATGGTTGCTCCAATGCTGATGGTAACAACGATCGGCTGACTGGAAGAGCCAGCCCCGTGCTGCTCGATAGATTCCCTGAGTTTTTCGGCAAAGGTGGCTAAGTATTCCGAAGACATTTCCTGACAAAGTAAAATAAATTCCTCGCCGCCCCAACGCCCCAGAACATCTGACTGACGAATATTCCTGCTTAAAATCTGGGTCACATGTTTGATGACCTGATCACCCACATCGTGACCGAAGCGGTCGTTAATACTTTTAAAGTGATCGATATCGACGAGCAACAAGCCCATCTGCCGGCCCTCGTCCGCGCCGGTATAAACCTTACGCAAAAATTGGTGTATCCCTGCGCGGTTTAAAATGCCAGTCAACATGTCAGTGGTTGAAAGCTCTTCAAATTCCTGTTTTTGCAACTCCAGCTTGTGGTATTCCTGGGCCAGGCTGTTGATACGAATATCGTCTGCGCGGGATTTTTTTCTGGCTAAATAGAACCGTGAAAGCACTTCAAGAATAATGACGGTCATCCAGATAAAGATGATGCCAAAGTAAAGCGTTTCCTTTTTAATTCGCTCGCCCACGGCTTCGATCTTTTCAATCCGAATCTCATTCATCCCCGGAACATTAAAATCAAAACCGAAGACAATCACGTTATCCAATGAGGGGGCGTAGTGCTCCCGGGCAATATCGAACTCGGTTATCCACCATTCCGCCACACTGAACTCGCTCAGACGCACGTAAGTAGGTTGGTTTAAATCGGAGGTGCGAATAGCGGTAGACATTACCTTGCTGCTGACGTCGAAGGTTTCGACATCGCTATAGGCGGGATCGAAGTGGCGCAGATAAGGGCGAATGCGGGGCGAATCTCCCCGATGATGGATGAGAATGTTAAAGCCATCAAAATCCGATAGGTCCAAACCGGAAATGCGGTCGGGTCCCAGATTTAACGACCAGCCACAGGAGTAAGGATCGCCCACGGCATAGTTACACCAAAAATGTCCCTGCTCCTGATCAATCCAACTGGCGGAGGGCGCGCCTTGATGCTCAGGGCCATAGACCCAGGACAGTCGTTCCGGATGGGGATATAACGGCAGGATTTTAGGTGGAAGATATTGATGTGCTGCAATCACCAGCACGGTTAACAGTACTGCCAGCAAACGAATAGTGGCGTAGGCGGTGGGCCTCATCATGAGTTAAATTGCTCCCTGTGAGCGCGGCCGTAGTACTAAAGCAGTCTAGGCTATTAATCGCCATGCGCAAATTGGAATGCGATCTGCCCGCTCTGTTTATTAGCGGCTGTCCGCTGCTTGCTGTGGTTAATCCATTAGTATGCGCAATGGTTTGGGAGCCCATTGTTTAGCCATCATAAATAGCGCGAGTCCCACGACGATCCCGCTGAAATTTGCCAGGATATCCAACAGGCTGAAGGTGCGCGGAGGTAAAAAGTGTTGACCTATTTCAATGGCGATGGAGTAGCACAGGAGAAACATGCCTCGTTGCCAGTAAGTTACCCGTGGCCAGGCAAAACTGATGGAAATACCGGCTACCACATAGCCGCAAAAATGCATCACCAGATCATTGTACGCGGGTACCATACCTCCGGTATTGCGCGTTAAACCCAGTAGGGTATAGATCACCAGCATTACCAAAAATTGGAGATGACAAAGCGGCCGCCAGATTTTTATTATCGAATTCATTATCAACGAAGTACCATCAGAGAAATGTGAGTTTTCGCCATCATTGTGGTGGTTGTGCTACCAATAATAAAGTGCCGTATCCGTGAGTGACCATAAGCGCCCATAACCATCAGATCGATATGCGCCTGCTCCTGGTAATCCACCAGCGCCAACTCCGGATTACCAGACATTATGGCGCTGGCGGACTTCGACCGGCTTTATGCCCGACGCTGCTACCCGTTCTTGGGCGGCGGCAAGCATCAGCTTGCCTTGCTCCAGCGCCAATTTCGCACGTTGTATATCCAGCTCGACGAGTTCCATCAGCAGCGATTCCTGCGCGTCAAAACCGATACTTTCACTGAGATTACTGCGCGTGCTGCCATCGGGTTCATTCAGCCCGATGACCTCTACCTCGGTACCTTCGCGACGAAATTTGATCGCCACTTTATCGAGTGCAGTGATCGCAGTGATATCCCAAAAGTGGGCGCGATGCAAATCAATCGTGACACGGTCAATGGCTTCTTTGAAATCAAAACTGTTGACGAATTGCTCGGCGGAGGTGAAAAAAACCTGGCCCACAACCTGATAGTGGCTATGCTGTTGGTCTTCCGCCAGGGTGGAGCTGACATATAGAAGTTCGCCGACTTTGCGCGCAAAAAACAGTGCGCTTAACAACACACCTACCAGGACACGTGTTGTACATGAAATCATCCAGCAAAAATAAAATTCTGATCAGAGCTTTGCTCGCGTGTCAGCAAGGTTCGCAAAGGTGATAACGACCAAAAATAGATGGCCTGCCCAGGCAATCAAGTGAGCGTTAACGAGAGGCCATAAGGAATAACACGGGTTATAGGCGTATCGAGAAGATCATAGGGCGCAGCGAGAGTATTTACAGCGGAGCGACAAACCGCCACTACCCGGTGACAGCTTGAGTGAGGTGTGATTGTACCTGAGCAGGAAGGCCAATGCCGGTTAATGAACCCGTGGTATCACAAGCACAAAACGGCATCACAAGTACAAGGGGATTCAAGAGGGCAGCTAGCGGCTGAAGGACGAGGGCGTCCCCGACGTTTTGGCGTTATTTCACTGCAGGCAGCTGGGCCTCGGCGGCATAGAGATCCTGGGGCGTATTGATATTGAAAAACGGATCATAGCCGGTGCTATCGAACTCGACTTCGGACGCTCCCTGGGCTTTAGTCCATTCCTGCAGGCGGGGATGGGCGCCCTGGCTGAGCAGTGCTTCGACCTGAGGCAGGAGCGAGATATGCCACAAGGCAAACACCGAGTGCACGCGACCCTTGGAGCAGGCAATCGCGAGTGGCCTGTCGGTACGGGTTACCGCGTCAAACAGGCGGGCGGTCATATCTGCGGGAAAAAATGGCGTATCACAGGCAAAGCTGGCCAGCCATTGATGATCGGGTTGGTGTTCGCGCATCCAGGTAAGTGCCGCGTGCACTCCCGCGAGTGGCCCCGGAAAGTCGGGGTAGATATCCGCGATCACGGGCAGCCGGCTGCGGGCAAACCGCAGATGGTTACCGTTGGCGCTTAACAGGAGGGTGTGAACCTGAGGTTGGGCGCGATCAATCGTATGTTGCAGCAGGGTTTTGCCCCCCAGCGGCAAGAGACATTTATCGCCGCCGCCCATGCGTTTGGCCAGGCCGCCAGCCAGGAGTACTCCGGTAATAGGGGGTTGATCGCTCATGTACGGCTTCTATAAAGAGGTGAACTACACGTCAGCAGTATAATACGCCCCTTATTCTCTGGATAGCCGACGCCGCTTTGCGGAAGGATTTGCATGATTTGGCTACTCCCTAAAATTCTTTATTGGCAATTAGCTATCTAAAATATAAAAACAATTAATTTAACCAATTGTTAGTCTTGGCCTATCATGTCACCACGATCAATTAATACAGAAAAGGCGACAAAGCATGGGCAAAACCACATTGACCACTTCTGCGGGTGCTCCCGTAGCCGATGACAACAACAGCATTAGCGTGGGCGCGCGGGGCCCGCTCACCTTTGACAACCATTATCTGTTCGAAAAGCTGGCCCACTTTAATCGTGAGCGTATACCCGAGCGGGTCGTCCATGCGCGGGGAACCGGTGCTTACGGTACCTTCACCCTTAATAAAAGTCTGAGCGATTACACCATCGCCGATTTTCTGCAGTCTGTGGGTCAGCAGACCGAGGTTTTTGTACGCTTCTCGACGGTGGGAGGAGGGCAGGATTCCAGCGACTTCGCTCGCGACCCGCGGGGATTTGCAGTGAAGTTTTATACCCGTCAAGGCAACTATGACATCGTGGGCAACAATACCCCGGTATTCTTTCTTAACGACGGCATCAAGTTTCCGGACTTCATTCATTCGCAGAAGAAAAATCCGCGCACTAACCTGCCGGATCCCGCGGCTATGTACGAATTCTGGGCGAATCATCCGCAGTCTCTGCATCAGATGACGATCCTGATGTCCGACCGTGGTATTCCCGCCAGCTACCGTCATATGCACGGTTTCAGCTCGCACACCTTGAGTTTGTGGAATGCCAAAGGCGAACGTTACTGGGTGAAGTGGCACTTCAAAAGCAATCAGGGGATCAAGACTGTGACTTCGGCCGAAGCGAGTCACCTGCCGCCATTTGGCGCACAACAGGACCTGGTAGAAGCGATTGATAGCGGTGACTTTCCGAGCTGGACGGTCAATCTGCAAATCATGACTGACGCCCAGTCACAGCAATACCACATCAACCCGTTCGATTTAACCAAGGTGTGGCCGCATAAGGATTTCCCGCTGATTCCAATCGGTACTCTGGAGTTGAATCGCAACGTAGAAAACTACTTTGCGGAAACTGAACAGGCGGCGTTTGCACCGAGCAATATGGTGCCCGGCACTGGCGCATCGCCTGACAAAATGTTGCAGGCCCGGTTGCTGGCGTATCAGGACGCCCATCGTTACCGCGTTGGTGCCAACGCCAACCAGCTGCCGGTCAATGCACCGCGCTGCCCGGTGAATCATTACCAGCGCGATGGTTTTATGGCGGGTTGCCCGGTGCACGGCGGTCAGATTCAGAGCGGCGGCGCAAACTTTTATCCCAATGATCGGGGAGCCCAGGGGGCACCTGTTCCCGCCCCGGAATTCCGGGAGCCGCCTTTGCACTTAAGTTTGGGCGCGGTGACCACCTACGATCAATCCGATGAGGATTATTACACCCAGGCCGGCGATTTATTCCGCCTGATGAATGAAGATCAGAAGCAGCAGTTAACCGGCAATATCGCCAGCGGCTTGCAGTTTGCGAGTGCGTCCATTCAGGAACGGATGCTGGGCTATCTGCACAAAGCAGATCCTGATTACGCAACGCGGGTAAAAACCTTGCTTGATCAAGCTCATGCCTAAAGTTTTGAACGCTTAGGAAGTCAAAAGCGCTTTGCCACCTTCGGGTGGCTTTTTTTGTTTAAGAATATCGATTTGCAGGTAGCCTACACAGCTTGTCGTGGTAGGGTCTGAGCTTTATCGCTAAGATGGCGAACGGGCGACAGCGTCGCTCAATGAACTAAAAATAACTATTAAGGACAGATTTGTGATTTCTGCTAATGCTCGCCTCTTATGGGCTGTGTTCCTGGTGTTGTCGTTGTGTGCTGCAGTAGTAGCTATCCGCTTGGTGGTAGTGGCACTTCCCAGTCTGAATGTCGATATCACTTTTTCTCGTACCCAAGCCATTGCTGCCGCGCAGGCATTTCAGCAACAGTACTTTCCCGAGCTACACACCGAACGCACTGCAATTGTCTTTGTGACGGATCAGCATTTGCAAAATTATGTGGAGCTGGAAGCGGGTGGGGTTACTGCTTTTCAACAGTTAATTTCAGTACGGAATGGCGTCACTCATTACTGGAAGCTACGCAATTTTGCCGAGGGACAGCAAGAAGAATTGATTCTCGCACTCAGTCCACAAGGCGATTTTGTTTCGTTTGCGTTGACTCTCCCGGCAGAGCAACCCGGCCCAGCATTGGAAGAAGCAGCAGCGCGAGAGTTGGCCGAAGTGGGTGCGCGACAACATATGGGTGAGCGGTTTAACGCTTACCAGCCTCTGGAAACCCGCGTGGTGCGGCAGGCCAGTGGCCGTGCTGATTACAACTTTACCTATGAACATGACAGCTTGCAGGCAGGTGAAGCCCGCTTTCGTTTACTGTTAACAGTAGCCGGCGACCAGCTGGTGGCCGTTGATACGTTTAAACATATTCCACAGGCGTTTGAGCAGCGGTTCGGCGAGCTGCGCGCACTGAACAATTACATCAGCCAGGTAGCAGGTTTTATTTTTGCGGGAGTGTTTGTACTGGGTGGTCTGGTTGGCGGAGGTATCTGGCTCCATCGGCGCCATCAATTACACTGGCGGCCCGCTCTGGTTCCGGCGGCAATCGTGGCGACCGGGCTGGGGGTTAGCAGGCTGATGAGCTTGCCCAGCGTGTGGATGGACTACCGTACTACCGAGACGGTGAGCAATTTTTTATCCCAGCAGTTTTATCTGGCCGTCCTTATCGTTGTGGGTTTTGGTTTGCTTTTCACCTTTATTTACGCCGTTGCGGAAGGCCTGTCGCGCATGGCGTTTGCACAGCAGCCGCGCCTGAATGATGTGTGGCGGATCCCGGTGGCGGCATCGCCGGATATGCTCGGGCGAGTGTTGGGCGGTTACGCCTGGGCAGCGTTGGCCCTCGCTTACGCGGTGTTATTTATTCTGCTTTCCACTCACTGGTTGGGTTGGTGGATTCCGACCGGGTTGCGTACTGATCCCAATTTGCTGTCCAACTGGCGTCCGGCGTTAGTGGCTGTTTTTATGGCGTTGCAGGCCGGTATGTGGGAAGAGTGTCTCTTTCGGGCGGTGCCTTTGGCGTTAGCCGTGATTATTGGTCGTCGGTTTAATCTGCTTAAGCCGCTCGTCATTAGCACATTGATTGTACAGGCCCTGGTCTTTGCTGGTGCCCACGCAGACTATCCACAGCTACCTGGCTACAGCCGGTTAATCGAGCTGTTCATTCCCGCCTTGGTCTATGGTCTGGTCTATCTGCGCTATGGCCTGATCCCGTGCATACTGATGCACTTTACCTACAACCTGGTACTGATGAGCCTGCCTCTCTTTATGGCAGATGCTCCGAGCCTGTGGCTCGATCAGGTGCTGGTGATAATGGCCGGTGGAGCACCGCTTGCTCTGGTGCTCTATGCGCGCTGGCGTCAGGGCGCATGGTTGCCGCTGGCGGAGCAATGGCGCAACGGCATTCAATCACCACCGCAAGCAACGGCGGACACTGAGCGTTCCGCTGCAGCAACGGTTCAAGACCCACAAACTGTACCTTCTCCCCTCGTACTTAGGTCGCGCTGGCAAATAATCATTGCTGGCGTTGCGGTGGTCTTAATCACCGTTAATTGGTTCGAGCCGCCGCTCGCAGAGTGGCCCAGATTTGACGTCAATCGTGCCCAAGCCATTGCACTGGCGGAAGCCGAACTGGACCAGCGAGGCATCAAACTTGAAGGGGAGTGGCGGCGTAGCGTGACGACACAGACCGATATCGGGGACGCGCATCGTTTTGTATGGCAGAACAGTGGAGGTGATGTGTATCAACACCTGATCGGCCACTATCTGGATACGCCTTATTGGGTAGTGACTTGGCGCCGCTTTGATGGCCCGGTCGAAGAGCGGACGGAGCAGTGGACGGCGTGGCTGTATCCCGATGGGCGCTTGCATCAATTGGTTCACAATCTGCCCGAGGGAGCGCCGGGTGCTGTGCTCACGCGCGCCCAGGCTGTGGCGCTTGCCCGTGACTGGATGTTGTCTCTGAACTGGCCGGACCCACTGACGTTGGAAGAAAAGGCCGTCGAGGAAATAAAGCGGCCCGAACGAACCGATTGGCAGCTCAGCTATATCGATAGATCGGCTTACGATCACGCGAATGGTCAAGCGGTGCTCGCGCTTCGCTTAAGCGGTGATGAAGTCACGGGTTACGTGCGCGGTATTGATGTTCCCGATGAATGGCGGCGTCTTGAAACCGCTAAAGAAGCCAGTAAGAGCCCCTTCTATTTGGGCACGTCACTTGCCATGGGTTTATTGGTGATGCTCAGTTTATCCGGGTTTGTGGGCAAATATTCGAGCCGTCCTTGGCGCGTTAAGATTGCGTTGCCGTGGATAGTGATTATTGCATTGTCCTCCTATCTGGTTTCCGTGTTGTGGATTGATCCCGCTCTGCGCCACATGGATAACACCATGAGCTGGATGGTGCAGCTGGCTTTGCTGGTGTTTGGGTTCGGACTCAATGGGGCATTTTTGTGTGCCGTTATCTTTCTGGTCGTGCAACTGGTTTATGCCGAGCCGCCGAGCCCGGGGGCAGCGCCGGCCACGGATTTCTCCTTGGGTGCGACGCTGGCGTTGGGCTTATCTGGGTTAACCATATTGCGTTACTGGTTGCTACCGGGTTCCTATACGCCAAGTCCTTATGCCGCTGATTACGGAACCATCCTGCCTTGGCTAACGGTTATTGGTAACGGGTTGAAAGGCATGATGCCTATTATCTGGCACCTGTTGCTGGCCATTGGCTTGTTGCGTTTCTGCAAAAACCGCTTGTATCACGTAAGTTGGCGCACTCTGTTGATCGGTGTGGCGGCGGTGATTTGGATAGTAACCCGCACACTGGCCGGTGATGATGGCGGAGTGGCTTTTACTGATGCGCTTTTACACCTGACAAAGCTGTGGCTGGTGGTTGAATTAATTCGTCGACAACAAGTGGGTGTAGCCCTGGTATTTGCAGTGTTTACGCAGGCTTTGACTCAATTGGGGGTAGGGCATGCACTTTATCCACTGGCGTGGTTGCATGGCTTATTGAGCTTCACCGTGTTACTCGGCGTGGCTTATGGTTTGGTAAAGCATTGGCATAAATATGCTGAGGCATAAAAAAACGGCAGTGCAATGTTGCGCTGCCGTTTTTCGTCGAGCTTCAGGGGCGATTAACCCCGACGGCTCACGCCAATAACACTTTTAAATTACAGCTTGCCAGCGGTAATTTGCTTGTGCGCGTAATCTACTGCGCGGGCGGTTAAGGCCATATAAGTGATACTGGGGTTTTGCGTACCGGAACTGGTCATGCACGAACCGTCGGTGACAAACACGTTGGGTACATCGTGCATCTGGTTCCACTTGTTCAGTACCGAAGTTTTTGGGTCGTGACCCATGCGCGCGGTACCCATCTCGTGAATACATGCACCCGGTGCTGTGGCCGCATTGTAGAAACTGATGTTGGTGCAGCCTGCGGCTTCCAGCATTTGTACGGCACTCTTCACACCGTCGTCACGCAACTTCATTTCGTTCTCACGCAGTTTTGCATCAAACGTAATCAGCGGCATGCCGTGCTTGTCGGTTTTGTTGAAGTCCAGATACATCCGGTTTTCGTGATACGGCAGCATTTCACCAAAACAGGTCATGCTGATGTGGTATGCGCCCGGTTGGAAAATAACTTCTTTCAAGTCTTTGCCCATCACGCCCGCTGGCGCGTTGGTAATACGGCGCGCGCCGCCTTGATAGCTGAAACCACGCAGATATTCAGGGTTTTTAGTTTCTTCGCTAATGTTGGTAAAGCGTGGAATATAAAAACCGGCAGGTTTACGGCCAGAGTAATAGGTGTCTTCCAGACCCGGCAGAATACCGGAGGCGCCCATCCCATAATGGTGATCCATGATGTTATGGCCCAGCTCACCGCTGGTGTTGCCTAAACCATTCGGGAAAGTTTCCGAGCGGCTGTTCAGCAAAATAGCGGTAGTACCCACGGTGCTCGCGTTACAGAAAATAATGCGTGCGGTAATTTCGTGTTGTTCACCGGTCTCGGCATCCTTCAGGCGTACCCCGGTAGCGCGCTGGGTTTCTGGATCGTAAACAATTTCGTGCACGATGCTGTTAGGACGGATGGTGAGATTGCCGGTTGCTTCCGCCACGGGCAGGGTCGCTGCCTGGCTGCTGAAGTAAGCCCCGAAAGGGCAGCCGCGCCAGCAGCGATCGCGAGACAGACAGTTGCCGCGCTTACCTTTATGAACTTCCGGGTTGTATTCGGTTAAGTGTGCGACACGGCCGGGAGTGACCACCCGCTCCGGGTAGGTTTTCAGCACATTTTCGCGCAGGTGTTCTTCGGCGCAGTTAAGCGGGAAAGGCTTCAAGAAGACACCATCGGGTACTTGGGGCAGTCCTTCGGCCTGGCCGCTGACCCCGACAAAGGTTTCTACCCGGTCGTACCAAGGCGCGATATCGGCGTAGCGAATCGGCCAATCAATAGCGATGCCTTCTTTTTTGTTTGCTTCAAAGTCCAGATCACTCCAGCGGTAGCAGTGACGGCCCCACATCAGCGAGCGTCCGCCCACGTGATGACCGCGAATCCAGTCAAACCGCTCTACTTCTTCATAGGGATACTCGTCGTCTTTGTTGATCCAGTGTTTGTTGGCCTGATTGACCCACCAGGACAGACGGTTCTGCTTTGAATAATGTTGCTCGATTTCCTCGTGCGGCACGCGATCCTGATGCGGCAAATCCCATGGATCGTCATGGGCGGTGGGATAGTCGCCGTGCTCGACCATGGGGCCGCGCTCCAGCACCAGAGTCTTGTAACCCTTGGTGCATAATTCCATCGCGGCATAGCCGCCACTGATGCCAGAGCCAATGACGATGGCATCAAAATCGGTTTCGGTGGTTCTAATCATGTCAAAATGCCCAAGCTGTGTTATTAACGTCGTCTACAGAAATACAGGGTTCGTAGGTTCCAGGAATGGGTAAGTAATTCAGGAAGTTCTTACCGATTTCTTCCGTTGTCAGGTAATAAGCGATGAGCTGCTGCTTAACCTGCAACAAACTCTTGCGCGCATTTGCCTGCGCCGCAGCGTCGCTTAGCTCCAAGCTTTGTAATAGTTCGACCTGAGCGGGATGATCCTTCTGCGTAAACGCTTGCTGTTGCAAATAATCCTGCAGCGCCAGCCAGTCCTTCTTGAAGCCGGCTTGTGCCTGCGGATTGAACACCTGCCCCAGCATCGAATCCATGGTTACGTGCGCCTTGACATCGGTCGCCGAGGGGCTGTTGGTGCGCGGTAAAATGGTGTCTGCGATTAAACCGACGAGCAGAAATTGCTCAGGTGTAAAAAAGTGCAAAATCGGCAAGCCAGCGGTCGCTGCCGCATTATTTTGCGGCTTCTGTGCGGGTGGCGCCTCGGTACAGCCGGTTAAAAAAACACCAGCAAACGAAGCGGACACCGCGCTGCCGGTTATCCAGGCGGTATATTGCAGTATTTGTCGTCTATTCATGGGATGGCCTTCACTACTTTGGATCATCTATTTATTGAGGTGGCATCAACTTGCCATAAGTCCCTGAGGGTGTAAATCGGCGTCCTGAGAAATGTGGGCTTCCGTGCCGACGGGCTGCTGAAAATCTCGCCGCAAACCACGGATTCACCGTGATAGCATGACGTTTCTTTACAGCCGGTAAACCCGGAAGATATTCCATAAAGCTGGAGTGTAGTATGGATTTGAAATTAGACGAGTGCCGCCGGGAGTATTTGCGCGGGGGACTCAAGCGTGAAGACCTTGCTGAAAATCCGATTGAACAGTTTCAGCACTGGATCACGCAAATTGTATCGGCAGAAATTACTGATCCCAATGCGATGATTTTGGCCACCGTCGATGCCAGCGGACAGCCATCGCAACGCATTGTCCTGCTAAAAGGTCTGGATGAACGCGGCTTTGTTTTTTACACCAATCTGCGCAGCCGCAAAGCGCAGGAGTTGCAGCAAAACCCAAAAGTCAGTTTGCATTTTCCCTGGCATTGCCTTGAGCGTCAGGTAAAAGTGTGCGGCGTTGCTGAACAACTTTCGACCACTGAGGCCTTCAAATATTTTATTAGCCGCCCGCGCGAAAGTCAGCTCGCGGCGTGGGCGTCCCACCAGAGCCAACCGATTTCTTCGCGCGCACTGTTGATGCAACAATTTGCGGCAATGAAAAATAAATTTAAACAAGGTGAGATTCCCTTGCCTGATTTCTGGGGCGGATTTCGCGTAAAGCCCCACGAAATGGAATTTTGGCAAGGCGGTGCCTATCGTTTGCACGATCGTTTCCAATACCGTTTGCAGCGTGATGGTTCCTGGAAAATCGAAAGGCTTGAACCCTGACCGCGCGCGAAGATGCTGTTGAGGTAAAAATAATCAGCGGG
>CAYTQQ010000021.1:0-33330 GCA_964440135.1 uncultured Cellvibrionaceae bacterium
AAGGCCAAGGTCGTTCCTACTATCATGGTGGACTGCAGTCACGCCAACTCCAACAAGAACCACGAATTGCAAACGCTGGTGATGGAAAACGTCGCTAACCAGATCGTCGAAGGCAACAAATCAATTATTGGTTTGATGGTGGA
This sequence comes from uncultured Cellvibrionaceae bacterium, assembly GCA_964440135.1. GTDB lineage: Bacteria > Pseudomonadota > Gammaproteobacteria > Pseudomonadales > Cellvibrionaceae > Cellvibrio. The sequence goes on from CAYTQQ010000021.1 coordinate 144, forward strand.
AAGCAACATCGGCCCAGGCAACCAGAGTATTCCTGAGGACTTATCGCAGCTGAAATACGGCGTATCAGTAACCGATGCCTGTATTGACTGGGAAAGCACCGAAAAAGCATTGCGGAAAATGCGTGACGCTATTAAAGAGAGCCTGGTAAAACGCGCGCAATCGTAATTTGCTGTTGAGCTAACCTGTAAAAACAAAAAACCGACGCAAGTCGGTTTTTTGTTTTAGGGAACTGGATCTATGTTCTGTACTTCTTGATCTGAGCAACCGGTTCTGAGGTCTTTATAACTTCGATGTTGTTCCGAGGTCGGCTACCCTTCATCTATTTCCTGAGCGCTGATCACTCCTGCGTAATGTCAACTTTGGAAACCAGCTCCCGTACGTAACTCACCAGCTCATCACTGCCCACATTCGCAGCTAAACCGGCGGGAAGTTTTTTGATATGCCAGATAACTTCCCAGTCCAAATATTCGTTGGTCTGCAGTGTGACGATTTCGCCTTGCTGCTCCAATTCGATGTAGGTCTTTTCAGCATTGGCAAAGAGCTCGATTTCTGCTTCGTTAGTGGCAATGCGATCAGGCGTAACGTCTTCAAACTGCTTAACAAATAAATAGCCGTTATGGGTATGGGCTAGCCAGCCTTCACTGCCATCGCTTAATAATTTGTGATGATCGTTCTGCAGCTTTTTAGTGTCGTAGGGGTACCAGACAATGCCATTAATGGTCTCTACCACCAAGGGGTAAAATATTCCGCTCTCGATCGTTCCTTCACCTTTTGGGAAGAAGGTAATCCCGGCAGGCGGCACACGGGTGACCTCCCAGGGTGCGACGGCTTTTTCTACGTCGCTGCGGTTATAAATACGGTACCCCAGACGCAGCGCTTCCTGCCCCGGCACAATACCGAAGCGACGCTCAAACTGATAACCGGTTTTAGGGTCTACAGCACTGGCAAACACCAGCTCGTCGGGTTCGATGGTCACTTGATAGGGTTGAGAGTCGAGCACAGCCACGGGGGGCCAACCCCAATCTGCCTGAGGGCTGGACCAGAGCACACTGCCCCACAACATATACTCGCTTTTACCTTCGGACACGAGCAGTTCATGGGATTGGTATTTTAAAGAGGCCACCCTGCCGCCGAGCATCGGCTTCAGGTTCATCGTGATGTTGCCGTGGGTGATCAAAAAGTCGTTGCCATGCTGGGTGGCAAACTCGGGAATAGGCGCGTTGACAGCAACATCTACCGGTTTTTCCATACCGTCACAAGATGCAATCAATCCGATTACCATCATCGCAACCAGCGCCATTGTGATAGGACGACAGACTTTTAGCATCTGCAACTCCAGGCACTACTGGCTACACCGATATCTTCTACTTTTTTCACAGGAAAACTGCACACCTTCATAAACATTTGCAGTAAGTTTAAACGTTTTAAACTCGCCCATCCAACCAGAGCTAGTAAAGCAATGTAAATAGCTTGCGCTGAAATTCCGTGGCGATTGGGTCGCCTTTACCCAGGCTCGCAAGGATATCGGTCATGGTTTTACGCGCAGCGCCGTCTGCGAAATTGCGCTCTTGCTGCAGAATTTTCAGCAGCAGCTCGAGTGCAGCGCGGTGCAGAGACTCCTGATGCAATTGCAGCGCAAGCTGATAGGCGATCTCCAGGCTCTCGGGCGCTTTCGCATAAGCTTCCTCCAGCGCCGTTAATTCCGGCGTCTTGGCTGATTGCTGCTTAAGCTTGAGCTGAGCCATGACCTGCTCGTAAAAGCTATCCTGATCCGCCATTTTAATCAGCTGCAAAATCGCTTCCGCTTCTTCCAGACGCTTGAGCTCCACTAACTGTTGCGCCAATAAACAGGCTATGTGTGGCTCCTGTCCAGACGCTTCATACACTTCGCGCAGCAGTGGCAGCGCCCCTTGTATATCCTGGGCGTCAATCCGTTCCTGCGCTTGCTGCAGGGCATCTGCCCACGGCTTGGGCAGATGCGGAGCCAGGAACTCCCGCACTTCCTGTTCGCTTTTAGCGCCGACGAAGCCGTCGACCGGCTGCCCGTCCTTAATTAACATTACCGTCGGCAGACTGCGCACGCCAAATTGTGCCGCAATCATATTTTCAACATCGGCATTTACCTTAGCCAGCAAAAAAGCGCCGCTGTATTCCGCGGCAATTCGTTCCAGTAACGGCATCAGCGATTTACACGGGCCGCACCAATCGGCCCAAAAGTCGACCAGTACCGGGCGCTTGTAGGATTCCTCAATCAAGAGTGATTGGGCATTATCCATGGTGATATCAACGATCGTCTGCATAGCAAATTCCTTGAAAAGAACAGCGCTGAATTAACTCAGCGGTTGCAAGGTAACCATCATATTGTGGGATTCGTTGGCTACATAAGCCGTATTTTCTGCAATGGTGACAGTAAGCGTCATGGTTTTTTCTACCAGGGTCGTCAAGGCCTGCAGTTCCTCGGCAGCAAAACTGTAAACTGTCACTTTGGGCAGCACCTTAATGGCTGGAGCGTTATTATTCCACCATATATCCATGCCGCGACCATAGGCGAACACCTTGACCGCAACCGACTGACCACTGGCCTTTTTTAAGCGCTCCGGCGCCGGCTGCCCCACTTCAATCCATTCGAGAATTCTCCCGTCCGCTGACTTTATCCAGAGATCCGGTTCATCGACAGAGGACAGTCCGCGTGTAAATGCAATATCCTCTGTGGCGCGAAAGCAGTAAGCGAGAATTCTTACCATCATCCGCTCTAAGGTTTCCGACGGATGTAAAGCAATCGTCAAATTTAGATCAGCGTAATAGTGCCGATCGGTATCGGACAGCGTAATATTCGTTTTATAGATGGTTGCTTTTTCAGCCACAGTTTTTTCCCGATGAAATTTTTTATGAGTGATCCGATATCCACACTTAAGCTGCAGTTTACAGTGACCGAAAGCGGCCACACGGCGCTGGATGTACTTAGCGCACGCAGTGGGCTGTCACGCCAACGAATCAAGGATGCGATGAATAAGGGTGCCGTCTGGTGGACGCGGAAAAATAAAACGCTCCGCTTGCGCCGTGCCACACAAGAGTTGGACAGCGGTACACAGATACAATTATTTTATGATGCAAAAGTACTTGCGCGCACACCCGAGCCACCCCTGTTGGTTGCCGACGCCGGGCGCTACAGTGTGTGGTTTAAACCCCACGGTCTGTTGTCGCAAGGCTCGCAATGGGGCGATCACTGCAGCGTGTTGCGCTGGGCCGAAATCAATCTGCAGCCGCGCCGCACAGCATTTTTAGTACACCGCCTGGATGCCGATGCCGCCGGACTGATCCTGATTGCGCACGATCCGAAAAGTGCTGCACACTTATCGCAATTATTTCAGGAGCACCGGATCCAAAAATATTATCAAGCTCACGTCAGCGGCTTGCTGCAGCCGCCCGCGTCTACCGCCAGTTTTACCCAGGCGATTGACGGCAAACCCGCTGTCACGCATGTCCGTGTCACCGGCCAGGATTTGGCCAAGGCGCATACCCAGCTGGATGTTCGCATTGAAACCGGACGCAAACACCAAATTCGTCGTCACCTGGCCGATGCAGGCCATCCCATTTTGGGAGACCGTCTTTACGGATCAGCCAGCCAGCAACCTCTGCAATTACTGGCCTACCGCCTTAGTTTTCGCTGCCCGTTTGCGCAAACCAACGTCGACTATCTTTTGCCAGACGAGCAGCGGCTGTTTTGATTTTTAGCGCTGACTCAGCTTGCAGTGTTTGCTGAGCCTGTGGTTACCAAATGGTTTTTATTCCGGCCGCATGTGCGGGAATAAGAGCACGTCGCGAATGGACGGCGCGTTTGCAAACAGCATGACCAACCGATCGATACCAATCCCCTCACCCGCCGTAGGTGGCAAACCGTATTCAAGGGCGCGAACAAAATCAGCGTCATAATGCATGGCTTCATCGTCGCCCGCGTCTTTCTCACGCACTTGTTGCATGAAGCGCTCAGCCTGATCTTCGGCATCGTTCAGCTCCGAAAAGCCGTTGGCCAATTCACGTCCACCGATAAAGAATTCAAAGCGATCAGTTACCATCGGGTTGTGATCACTGCGGCGCGCCAACGGCGAAACTTCGGTTGGATATTCGGTAATAAAGGTTGGTTGATCAAGCTTGTGCTCGACCGTCTCTTCAAAAATTTCAATGTGTATTTTGCCAAGACCGTAGCTGTCTTTAACGTGAACACCCAACGCTTTGGCGGCTTGAGTTGCGCCTTCGAGCGTGCTTAATTGTTCGGCGGTGATTTGCGGGTTGTGATGCAACACGGCATCAAACACACTCATGCGCGCAAACGGCTTGCCAAAATCATACTCACTGTCCTGATATTTCAACACCGTTGTGCCCATGACGTCCTGACACAACTTGCGCAACATGTCTTCAGTCAGATCCATCAGGTCTTTGTAATCCGCGTAGGCCTGATAAAATTCCATCATCGTAAACTCAGGGTTATGCCGCGTCGACACACCTTCATTACGGAAGTTACGGTTTATTTCAAACACACGTTCAAAACCACCCACAACCAGGCGTTTTAAATACAGCTCCGGCGCAATGCGCAAATACATATCCATATCCAGCGCATTGTGATGGGTCACAAACGGCTTAGCCGACGCGCCGCCGGGAATCACATGCAACATGGGCGTTTCAACTTCCATGAACTCACGACTCATCATGTACTGACGAATAAAGTTGATACATTTGGACCGCAAGCGAAAGGTATCACGCACTTCCGGATTGACGATCAAATCCACATAGCGTTGGCGATAGCGTATTTCCTGGTCGTGCAAACCGTGGTACTTATCCGGCAGGGGTCGCAGCGCTTTGGTCAGCAACTGATACTCTTCCAGATTCACATACAGGTCGCCCTTACCAGATTTGTGCAGCGCACCTTTGACGCCAACGATATCGCCCAGATCCCACAGACCCCAGCGCTCTTTAATGACTTCCTGAGCCGCTTTATCGGCATAGAGTTGAACGGTGCCGTCACCGTCTTGCAACACAAAAAATGGGCCGCGCTTAGCCATGATCCGCCCCGCTACGCTGACGGTATGGTTTAACGCCTCCAATTCTTCTTTGGTTTTTTCACCAAAGGTCTGTTGCAAATCCACGCTTTTATCCGTGCGACGAAATTCATTGGGAAAAGCCTGACCTTTTGCGCGAATAGCGGTTAATTTACTGCGGCGTTCGGCAATGAGTTTGTTTTCGTCTTGAGCGTGGGTCGTGTCGTTCATAAGTTTCACTGATATTGAAATTAAAAAAATTTATTCAAAGCGGCTTACAGACCGGCCTTGAGACTTTCAACCATAAATTGATCGAGATCGCCATCCAGCACAGCTTGGCAGTTACTGGTTTGCACGCCCGTGCGCAAATCTTTGATGCGCGCATCATCGAGTACATAAGAGCGAATCTGACTGCCCCAACCGATGTCGGCCTTGTTATCTTCAAGGGATTGTTTTTCGGCGGTGCGCTTTTGCATTTCGTGTTCGTACATGCGCGCGCGCAACATTTTATAAGCCTGATCGCGGTTGGCATGCTGTGAGCGCTGGTTCTGACACTGAACGACGATTCCTGTGGGAATATGGGTAATACGAATCGCCGAGTCAGTTTTGTTAACGTGCTGTCCACCAGCGCCGCTGGCGCGATAGGTATCAATGCGCAGGTCGGACGGATTGATGTCGATCTCGATATCGTCATCGACTTCCGGGGAAATAAAGACCGAGCAAAAAGAGGTATGGCGACGGTTACCGGAATCAAACGGTGATTTGCGCACCAGGCGATGCACACCCGTTTCGGTGCGTAGCCAGCCATAGGCATACTCGCCCTCAAAGCGAATTGTGGCGCTTTTAATTCCCGCCACATCACCGGCGGAACATTCTTCCAGCGTCGTTTTAAAATCGTGCGCTTCACCCCAACGCAGATACATCCGTAGAACTATCTCGGCCCAATCCTGCGCTTCGGTACCGCCAGAACCGGCCTGAATATCGAGGAAGGCATTGTTCGGGTCCATTTCCCCGGAAAACATCCGGCGAAACTCCAGGGTTTGCAGCTGCTGTTCGAGGCCGTTAATTTCTTCTGCGACGTCATCAACACTGGCTTGATCATTCTCATCGACAGCCATTTGCAATAATTCGCGGCAATCGGTAATCCCTGACTGCAAGTCGTCGATAGTTTTAACCACACCTTCGAGGGATGAGCGCTCACGCCCCAGCGCCTGGGCGCGTTCAGGGTTATCCCAAACGTTGGGTTCGGCCAGTTCCAGCTCGACTTCCGTCAGACGTTCTTTTTTTAGATCGTAGTCAAAGATACCTCCTGAGCGCCTGGGTGCGCTCAGAGATATCTTTTAGAGAATGCAGCAGTGGATTGATTTCCATAACACAACTTATCGGCTGGGGCATGCGCGCAGATGCGCGCAGCGTGGGAATGACAAAGCCGCGCATTCTACCTGATGGCTCCCACCCTGTCAGCACAAGCATTAGGCCAACTGATTGAGTATCAACGCAATAACCACCACTTGCGGCACGGTTACCAGCGGTAAATACAGCGCGATTTTCCACGAGCCGGTGGTATCGCGCAGCACCATGACTTCGGTGTAATCCGTGGCGACGCCGGCCATCAAAAATGCAAAGCTGTTACCGGGCGCCGAGGCGCGCGTCATCAAGTCCGCCGCGATCGGGGTTAAGCCTTCAGAGCAGACTTCGATAACGGCAGCGGCCACCAGCGTCAGCATCAAGCCGAGCAAGCTCGGGCCGAACCAGGTTTGAAACATATCCAGCGATACAAAGGTGCGTATTGCGGCGGCCAACAAAACACCGAACAAAAGCCAGCGCAACACCATCCGTGATCCTTTGATACCGTCCCACACAATGGCGGCCAATAATCCCGGACGCCATTCGATTTGGCGCCAGTGCTTACGCACTTCCGATCCAAGCCGGAAATCAGGGTCTTGCGGGATGTCATTGGTATAAGGGTTTGCGGGCAGCACGCCGCGCGCCACGAACTTATCAAAGAGCCAGCCACTGAGCAGCGCAATCACCAACGAGAGCGCGATAAAGGTCAGCGTCCAGGGCAAACCAACCAGCGCTATCATGATCAAGGTTAAGGAAAACGAGTTCCAGGGACTGGCGATCAGGAAGGCCATCACCTGACCAAGACTCGCACCTTTTTGGTAAAGCTTGGCGCCCACCATCAAAATGCCGTGACTGCACAGATCAAGCAGGACGCCCGCAAGGGTTGCGCGAACAAGGCCCTGCATGGTGCCTCCCCGTCCTAATACCGACAGCACCAGGGCTTGAGGAATTCTGACCAGCACGCCTACAAACAACGCGCCGATAACCACGCCCCACCACATGGTACTGAGCAGCTCATACACCCCGTGCCGCATATGGCCGACCCATCGGGGCGTCAGCTCAGGAGCCAGCAAATAACTCCCGCACAACAAAACGCTCAGGGCCAGGCATATCCATAACATAAAGTCCGGCCGCGACTTGCGGGCAGCGTGGGTATGCTCACCGCCTGCTGCGCAACAACCCGGTGCCGCCGGTGAGGTGGTTTTTGGAGTGCAACAGTCACTCATCCGGCGCCTCCACGAGGGTGAACGCCATGGCTGACAAAGCGGTGGGCTGAGCCAGATTGTCAATGATGGCACAGTGCGGTGCTTCATCACCCGAGCAAGCCTGAGCCATAGCACTCAGCGCGGTTTGCATGGCCATCAGTGAGGCCATCTGCTGATCCAGATGCGCGATCTTGTCCAGTACCAACTGTTTAACATGACCACTTTGACGCTGGGGGTTGCGGTACAAATCCAGCAAGGTCCGGCATTCGTCCAAACTGAAGCCCACGGCGCGAGCATGCTGGAGAAAAGCCAGTTCTTCGATATCTGCCTGGCTGTAAATACGGTAACCATTGCCTGGCTGGCGTGCAGGCACCACCAGGCTAATGTCTTCATAGTAGCGAATGGTTTTTGCGCTTAATCCGGTTTTTTCTGCTGCCTGGCCAATGTTCATTTTCCGCCCCCTGCCTAATAGGTTATGGGCTCACCTTAAACCTTTCTGCTACTGTAATGTCAAGCGGGAGTTTTGCGACGATTGGCCGAAAACTGGCAGATAAAGCGTGATATTCTGCGCCTAAAACGTCTTTAAATGGCCGAAAAACACCCTTCAGAATCCCACTTAGATATTATTATTCTTTTTAAATCATGAAGTTAAAACGCTAACTTGACAAAATAATTTAATATTCCACAATAAGTGCAATAAATTTGCACCTGAGAGTCGAATAAAATATGGAATATCTGGATATTAACCACCCTGAATGGCAGCGGATGTGGGATGAGCTAGCCAGCTATAAAATCAATAGCGGCGATCACTTGTGTGTCCACGAAGGCCAGTGCTGGGAATATATGGGCTCGACCCGCGACCACCATCACTTACGCCATGCCTGTCACCCGCTGACCGAAACAGTGGAATACATTTATATTGAGCGCGCCCGCGCTGCGGTGGGCTGGGCCTAGGTTCTGCCCACTTCATAGGCCCTGCCTTACCACGTCTTCCTGCCGCCCTCCCAGGACGCCAACCGTAGTTTTTCCTACTTTACTTTGGCGCCAGCACCAACGTTAATAAACACCTTACGCGGATGACACCCGCCGTTATCCGGCTTCCCGCAATACCACCGCAGGCGGCGTATTGACCACCGAACGGCAACTCAGTGCACCTAAGCCACCAACCAAGAGTGCACCGACCAGCGGACCGAGCAGCCAGTAAAAATAATGCGGTTGAATGGGGGTTTCCAAGACCCAGCGCTGCAGACTGAACAACAGTATTTCGGCACCGATCACCGCGATGATGCCGGCCAACAAACCCAGTACCGAAAACTCTGCCCAGACACTGCCGACAATCAACTGCCGCCGACTGCCCAAGGCGCGCAATAACCCTGCCTCCTGCTTGCGACTGTCGATACTGCTGGTGACGGCGGCCAACAGCACCAGGCAGCCACCGGCGAGGGTTAGCCATAACACCAGCTGCACGCCATTACTGACTTGCGTAACGATGGTCCGAATTTGATCAATAACACGATCCAGCTCAATCACCAGCGAGGTCGGATGCTGTTTAAGCAACTCGTTAATAAACGACTTGCGCTCAGGAGGAAGATACAAACTGGTGATATAAGTAGGCGAAAAATTATCGAGCGCCCCTGGCTCGAAAATAAAAAAGAAATTGGGTTTCAACGAACGCCAATCGAGGGTGCGGATGCTGGCAACTTCCGCTGCTAACTCCAATCCGCCTACAGAAAAACGAATGACATCACCCACCGCCAATTGGGTTTGTGTAGCCATCTCTGCTTCGATAGACACGCCGGGCAGGCCCGGATTAACCGGCTGCCAGCTATCCCACCATTGCCCGGCCACGATGGTATTGTCGCTGCCAATCACCTCCGACCAGGTCAGGTTAGCTTCACGATTAAGGACATTGGCTTGCGCCCGCAATTCATCACTCGGCACTTCGCCTTTAAGGTGGGTAACCCGCCCGCGCACCATCGGATACAGCGGCTCGCGGGTGAGCTGCGCCTCATCAATTAAAGCCTGCACACTCGCCACATCATGGGCGGGAATGTTAACCAGAAAGTGATTAGGCGCATCATCGGGCAACTGTACTTGCCACTCATCAATAAGAGAGGTGCGCACGATGGTGATCGTCAGCAGCAACATGATGGCCGTTGCAAAGACCACAATTTGAATCACACTCTGGCCGCGCCGACGTTGCAATGTAGCCAGTGCCAAGCGCCAGACGCTCCCCGCACCGCCGACAAAGCGACGACTTAATTGCAAGAGCACCAGCGCCAACCCAATAGAGATTCCGATAACCAGTAAAAGCGCAACAATAACGCTCAGTGCAAGACGGAGGCTCCGGCTAAACAGCAGGATGAGAATTAACAAGGCCAATAGCGCAAAGGCAATTTGAATCCATACCTGCGCATAATTAACGATTAATTCCCGTCGCAAAATTTTCAGCGGAGGTACTTGTGGCAGAAACCATAACGAAGGCAACGCAAAAAAAATCAGACACAGGAGTCCGCTACCGAGGCTTAACCAGTACGGTCGTGCGCTGGCTTTGTCCAAAGTAACCTGATAGATCTCCTGCAGGCTGGCAGCGACACTTTGTTGCAGTAACTCACCCAGAACAATACCTGCCAGCGACGCCAGAAATGCCAGCAATATCAATTGCAGAAAATACAGTCGGCGGATACGCGCAGCACTAACCCCCAGGCTTTTCATCAGCGCCACCTGATCTACGTGGCGCTCGGCAAATTGCCGTGCTGCGATGGCAATAGCAACTCCGGCCAGAAGCACCCCAATCACCGCGGCCAGCATTAAAAACTGACGGCCGGTGTTGAGGGTCCGCCCAAGATTTTGCTGCGCCGATTCAACGTCAACAATTCGCTCATGCTTACTGAGCCGCGGTTCAAGCCAAGCCACGAAATCCTGAATCCGCGCATCCGGCCCCGCCAATAACCACTGATAGCGGACATTACTGCCTTCTTGCACAACCTGGGTTTTTTCGAGATCCGCGAGATTCATCAGAACCCGCGCGCCCAAATTAAACGGGTTACTGCTGTCGGGTTCTCGCACCAGAATACGCGTCACGGTCAACTCATATTCACCAATCGCCAACTGATCGTGCAGGCTGATTGACAACAGGGGCAGCAAGCGCGAATCAACCCACACTTCTCCGGGGGCTGGAATTTCTTTGGTGATCTCGATGTCAGTGGCAAGGGTCGCGAAGGGCACGTTGCTGACTTCAAAATGTCCGCGCAGCGGGTAACCTTCGCCAACCGCGCGCACGGCCGCAAGATGCATGAAGTCACCGGCGAATATCATGGATGAAAACGTCACCGCCTGTGCCTGTTCGATACCCGCTTCCGCAGCCGCTTTTTCCCATTCTGGATTATGTAATCTTGAGCTGCGCAAAATGCGATCCGCGCCCAGTACCGCGTTGCTTTCCTGAATCAGGGTGTTTTCGAGACGGTCGATAAAGACAGTAATCGCACCGACCACCGTGACGGCCAGCAACAACGCCAGGGCCAGAAGTTTAACTTCACCGCTACGCCAATTGCGCCACAATAATCGAAATGCAAGCATGAATTATCTCTCTGATAGCAAGCGTAAACCTGCAGGATTAGGCACTGACGATTTCCCCGGCAGCTAATTCAATGCGCCGTTCGCAGCGGGCCGCCAGGCGCTCTTCATGGGTAATAAGAATGAGTGTCGTGCCCAGTTCGCGATTGAGTTCAAAGAGCAGATCAATAATTTTTGCGCCGGTAACACTGTCGAGATTACCGGTCGGCTCGTCGGCAAATAAAATACGTGGCTTGCTGGCAAATGCACGAGCGATAGCAACCCGCTGTTGCTCACCGCCAGAGAGCTGCTGCGGGTAATGGTGTAAGCGTTGCTCCAGGCCGACCCGCTCCAAAAATTGCTGCGCTTGCTGACGTGCGTTTTTCTGGCCGTGGAGTTCCAGCGGCAGCATGACATTTTCAACCGCAGTCAGACCGGGCAAGAGCTGAAACGACTGGAAGATAAAACCTACGTTCTCGGCGCGCACGCGGGCACGCCCTTCTTCATCTAACGCCGTCAGAGATTGTTGATTCAGCAGGATTTCACCCGCCGTGGGGATATCCAGGCCGGCCAGGATACCCAGCAAAGTCGATTTGCCTGATCCGGACGCACCGGTAATCGCAAGACTTTCACCGGCCAGAACAGCCAGGGAGACATTTTTTAAAATCGGTAAGCTGCCCTCCTGGGTGGTGACAATTTTATCTATTTCTTTTGCTGTTACCATTACCGCTGGGGACATTGACGCTCCTCGGAACCTGTGAGTTTCATAGTAGGGATGGCTGCCTCATACTCAGGAGAAAGCCCGCCCGAGTCAAAAGCGTTGACAATTCTTTACGGCAGTTTGTGGCATTATCCGGTCTAACCTGCTGCTCTACCGTCCTTGTGGATCATCGTTATTTGGAATCTCGCTATGCAGCTTTTTCGCCCGCTTCTGCTCCTGCTGGTTGTACTCTACCCGCTCTCTCTCTTTGCAGCCCCGTCCACCGCAAAAATTTTGGTCCTGGGGGACAGCCTGAGCGCCGGTTATGGCATTAAGCTCGAAGAAGGCTGGGTCAATTTGCTGCAAGAGCGCATTAACGAAAACAACAATGGCTATCAGGTTATTAATGCCAGTGTGAGCGGCGAAACCAGTGGCGGCGGTCTGGCCCGTTTGCCAGCCTTGTTGACTGAGCACCAACCGGTCATTGTCATTGTAGAACTGGGTGGCAACGATGGTTTACGCGGGCATCCGATCAACGTAATGCGCCAGAATCTGGAAAAAATTATTACCCAGAGTCAGGCAGCAAATACGCAGGTCGTGCTGCTGGGGATGCATATCCCGCCTAACTACGGCGCACGCTACACTCGTACTTTTCATCAGGCTTATATCGATCTGGCAAAAAAATATCAGTTGCCTTTCGTACCCTTCTTTCTCGATCAGGTTGCCAATAATACCGAGCTGATGCAAAACGACGGCATCCATCCCACCGCCGCTGCACAAAGCACCATGCTCAATCATGTGTGGCCCACCCTGGAGCCTTTACTTAAATAAGCATCAAGCGCAGGCTTCGATATATTCCACCAGCAGTTGCAAGGTTTGTTTATCCCGGTATTCGTTAATGTCCAGGCGATACGCCAAGCGCACGCGCTGCGCGGCATTATTGGGCCAGGCCTGCACATCGACATTGAAGGCGATGGCATCGATCAATTGTTGACGCCCGGCATCCAGTGCCACCACCAGTTTTAAATGACGCTCACCCACAATGCGCTGTTGTACCAAAAAGAACTCGCCATCAAACAGCGGTTCCGGAAAATGCTGTCCCCACGGCCCGGCCGCGCGCAGTTGTTCGACCAAAGCCAGATCAAAGTCCTGAGGCTTTAATTCGCCATCGCTTAATACCAGTGCGGCCATATCTTCCGGCTGCAACTGACGTCGGACTTCTGCATCAAACGCGGCGGCAAAGGCAGAAAAATTTTCACGCGGCAAACTCATCCCCGCCGCCATGGCGTGACCGCCAAATTTGTCCAGCAATCCCGGGTTACGCGCAGCAACTGCATCCAACGCATCGCGAATGTGCAAACCTGGAATGGAGCGGGCCGAACCTTTAATCTGACCGTCGCCAACATCGGCAAAAACAATTACCGGACGGTGATAACGGTCTTTAATCCGCGATGCGAGGATGCCGATAACACCCTGATGCCAGGTCTCGTCAAATAAACACAAGCCCCACGGCAACGACGCCACATCTTCCGGGAAAAGATGCTGTAGCATTTTCAGTGCTTCCTGCTGCATCCCTGTTTCGATGGCTTTACGATCGCGATTTAATTCGTCCAATTGCAACGCCATTTCACGCGCAAGCGTGGGGCTCTCGCACAATAAACACTGAATACCGAGAGAGATATCATCCAATCGCCCCGCCGCATTCAAGCGTGGTCCCAAAGCAAAACCCAGATCACTGGCCACCAGACGATGGGGTGCTTTACCGGCTACTTCTAACAACGCCATGATGCCCGGGCGAGCTACGCCGGCGCGCAAACGCTGTAAGCCTTGTGCAATTAAAATACGGTTGTTGTGATCCAGAGGTACGACGTCCGCCACAGTGCCGAGCGCCACCAGATCCAAAAAGCTCGCCATGTTGGGTTCGGCAATGCCGCTTTCGGTGAACCATCCCATCTGCCGCAATTCGGCCCGCAAGGCATTCATTACATAAAAAATAACGCCGACACCGGCAAGGTTTTTACTGGGAAAATTGCACCCCGGCTGGTTGGGATTAACAATCGCATCCGCTTCCGGGAGTTGTTCACCGGGTAGATGGTGATCCGTTACGATGACCGCGATCCCTAATTCCCGCGCAGCACGCACACCTTCAATACTGGAGATACCGTTGTCGACCGTCACAATAATATCCGGCTGTTGCGCCGCTGCGACGGCGACAATTTCTGGCGTCAAGCCGTAGCCATACTCAAACCGGTTGGGCACCAGAAAATCAACGGAAGGTAATCCCATCGCTTGCAACGCAAGCACAGCCAAAGCACAACTGGTAGCACCATCGGCATCAAAATCCCCAACAATCAACACATTCGCTTGGGCGACCACGGCATCCGCCAGAATCTCAACCGCTTCACGCATGCCTTTAAATTCGGGCTTAAGAAGATGCGCGAGCTGATGTTGTAACTCTTCTGGCCGAGCGATTCCCCGTGCAGCGTAAATACGCTGCAAAAGTACTGGCAGATCAGAGGAGAAAGCCAGGGGCTGACTTAGCTCACGACGACGAATTATTTTTTGCATAACTACAAACCCAATAAATAAAAAACGCTGCTTTAGCTAACCAAAGCAGCGTTTTTTAAATCACATTTACAGATTGCCGGTGCCTGCGTAAGCAATGCCTAGCGACGCACCTGAGCGGCGATAAAGCTCTGTACCTGATGCGCATCGTGAGGCAATACCTGGTAGCGCTCTTCGCGCTCAAACAGATCCGCCATATGATGCGGCAGCGCCGGATCACTGACCTGCCCTGCTTTGCGTACCGCTTCCGGAAACTTGGCGGGATGGGCAGTCGCGAGACATACCATCGGAATGTCCTGCGACCGACGGGTTTTGCGCGCCGCTTCGACGCCGATAGCGGTATGCGGATCAAGCAGGTATTCACAGCGATCAAACACCTGCCGGATAACATCGATGGTTGTGTCATCGTCGACGCGGTAACTGCTGAAGAGTTCGCGCGCACGTCCGAGGGCCGTTTCGCTCAAGGTCATGGAGCCGGATTTAAAGCTGTCCAACAAGGTACGAATCGCATCGCCATCGCGATCGTAAAGATCAAACAACATACGCTCGAAGTTACTTGAAACCATGATATCCATGCTGGGTGACAGGGTATGTTGCAACTCGTGCTTACTGTGATCATTACCGCTGATGCAGCGATGTAAAATGTCATTGCTGTTAGTCGCAATCACCAATTGATCAATCGGCAAGCCCATGCGCTTCGCCAGGTAGCCCGCGAAAATATCGCCGAAGTTACCGGTTGGCACGGAGAAAGAGACCGGGCGATGAGGTGCGCCCAAGGCCAGGCCTGCGTAAAAGTAATAAACGATCTGCGCCATGATCCGCGCCCAATTGATCGAGTTAACAGCGACCAGCTGGCGCCCTTCCGGTAGAAACGATTGGTCACCGAAGCTCGCCTTCACCATATTTTGGCAATCGTCGAAGTTACCTTCGAGCGCAATGTTGTGAACATTGGGCGCGAGCACCGTGGTCATCTGGCGGCGCTGGACGTTAGAAACGCGATTGTGCGGATGCAAAATAAAAATATCGATGTTGTCGCAGCGACGACAACCTTCAATGGCCGCGGAACCGGTATCTCCAGAGGTCGCGCCCATTACCACCACTTTTTGATTGCGCTTTTTCAACAAGTGATCGAGTAAGTGACCTAAAAATTGCAGGGCAAAATCCTTGAACGCCAAGGTTGGGCCTTGAAACAATTCCAGTACCCATTCGTTATGCCCGGTCTGCACCAGCGGCGCAATGGCATCGTGACGGAAGCTGCTGTAGGCCTCATCAATCAATTGCTTAAATTCCGCATCACTCAAAGCGCCGGCCACGAACGGCTGCATCACTTTGAACGCGAGTTCCTGATAAGACAATCCGGCCCAGGAAGCAATCTCCTCGCGGGAGAAGCTGGGTAAACTTTCCGGCACATAAAGACCGCCATCCGGTGCCAGGCCAGTCAATACAACCTCTTCAAAACTTAAGGCGGGAGCCTGTCCACGGGTACTGATATATTTCACGTTTATTAACCTGCGTAAAAATGAACGGGGCCAGGCCCCGGTAAAATTATTTCAAGGATTCAACACGAATACGGGTGACCGGCGCAGTAATCGAGTCGAGCGCTTCAATCTCGTTGAGCGCCACTACCAGACGTTTCTCTTGAACATTATTGGTGAGGATAATCAACGGCACCACCGACTCCCCTTCCTTCGCTTCCTTTTGAATCAGCGCTTCAATACTAATACCTGAGTCGCTCAAAATTGTAGCGATTTTCGACAGAACGCCGGGCTTGTCCTGAGCGGACATGCGCAAGTAGTAAGCGGTTTCTACGTCTTCAATAGGCAAGATAGTTTGTTCCGCAACGTGATCCGGGCCAAAGCCCAAATACGGAACACGATGCTCCGGCTCTGCGGTCAGCGTGCGCGCAACATCGATGATGTCGCCCACCACCGCTGAGCCCGTCGGTTCAGCACCAGCACCAGCACCGTAATAAAGCGTCGGGCCCACGGCATCACCTTTCACTACCACCGCATTCATAACGCCATCGACGTTAGCGATCAAACGCTTTTCGGGAATGAGTGTGGGGTGAACCCGCAACTCAATTCCCGTGGCGGCGCGACGCGCAATGCCAAGATGCTTGATGCGATAACCCAGCTCTTCGGCATAGATCACGTCTTCCGGCGCAATGCGGGTAATACCTTCGGTAAACACCTTCTTGATTTCCAGGGGAATGCCGAAAGCTAAGGAGGCGAGAATAACGAGTTTATGGGCTGCATCAATACCTTCGACGTCAAAGGTCGGATCTGCTTCGGCATAACCCAAGGCTTGTGCTTCTTTTAACACGTCATCAAACGCGCGGCCCTTGTCACGCATTTCCGTCAAAATAAAATTGCCGGTTCCGTTAATGATGCCCGCCAGCCATTCGATCTTGTTCGCGGCCAAGCCTTCACGCATCGCTTTAATAATGGGAATACCACCAGCTACCGCCGCTTCGAAAGCCACGGTGACACCTTGGGCTTTGGCCGCGGCAAATATTTCGTCGCCGTGGTTTGCGATCAATGCCTTGTTGGCGGTGACCACGTGCTTACCATTGGCGATGGCCTGTAGCACCAGGTCTTTGGCCACAGTAGTCCCACCGATAAGCTCTACCAGAATATCGACGTCAGGGTTTTGTGCTACTGCAAAAATATCCCGCACCACGGTCAGGTTGGAGAGATCGCAATTTGGGTTATCGCGGCGCGCACCGATCTGGACAATTTGAATATCACAGCCTGCGCGGGCGCGGATAATGCTGCTATTTCGTTGCAAGATATTCACTGTGCCACTGGCGACTGTTCCCAGCCCACAGATACCGACTCTAACCGCTTTCAATATATGCTCCTCAAACCATCACGACGGCTGATAATTCCAATCTGACAATAAAAACGGTGGCACATTACTGAGCAGAGCGGCATGTGTCAAACCTGCTCTGTCGGTAAATCTGCCTCACTTAAATTCCTAACGCCCGCGCCAAATCTGCCGGCGGCAAATAACCCGGCATTACCCGACCATCAGGAAACCACAGCGCGGGCGTGCCGCTGATACCCAGGGAAATTCCCAGGCGAAAATCTTCTGCAACGGGGTGATCATCACAGGTTTGGGTCGGCACTGCTTCGCTGTTTTTTAAAGCTGTCAGGGTTTTTTGCGGATCCTTGGAGCACCAGGCGGTAATCAGCTTGTCCGCTGAGCCACTGGGAATGCCCGCTCGAGGATAGGCCAGGTAGCGAATTTCTATACCGAGGTCATTGTATCCCGGCAAGTCGCGACCACCTTCGTTATAGGTATGCACTTGACGATGCAAAAGTCGGCAATATCCACAATCAATATCGGTGAAAACATACACCACCGCTTTGGTTTTATCTTTGGGTTTAAAAATAATGCTTTTGCTCGGATCGAGTGTTGCAAGCAGGCGCTTGCGCTCTGCCGCCACAGCGGGATCTTCGTAGCGAGAGAAGCCGCCACTATCAATGGAGAAAATCTCTCCAGCGATAAATTTATCTCCCTCCGGCGTTACATAAAGCGTAGGTCCACCCGGCACCTGCACCTGATACAAACCATCAATGGGCGATGGTCGTGGCTGACCAAAGCTGATTTCCGGGCGCGCCTGTTGCAGCTTTTCAAGAATTACCGCCTCTGGCCCCTTGCGCAATACGAGCGCACTGCTCGAGTTATCAGCGGCCGCGAATGCGGGCAATAGCAACAGCGCAATCGTCGTTAAGACGGCGGAGTATATTTTAAGCATAAGTAAACTATCCACAAAATAAAAACGGGTTGGCGAGCACCAAAAACCAGCATGTAAATCAAAAATTCAAACGATCATCCACGTGGATGGTGCTCGGCGTGCTCTGCTTTCATACGCGCGCGAGCAATATGGGTATAAATCTGCGTGGTAGACAAATCGGTATGACCGAGCAGTAATTGTACTACGCGCAAATCCGCTCCGTGGTTCAGAAGATGAGTGGCAAACGCGTGGCGAAGGGTGTGCGGTGACAGAGGTTTATCAATGCCTGCGACCTGCGCCCAATGTTTTATCCGATGCCAGAAAGTCTGGCGGGTCATAGGCTGTGCACGAGTACTGGGAAAGACTATCTCATCAGGGCAATTATGCAATAGCAATGGCCGCGCTTCGCGCAAATAACGTTGCACCCAGACAGCGGCTTCCTCACCCATAGGCACCAGCCGGTCTTTACTGCCCTTACCTGTCACCCGCAGAACATTTTGCCGCAGATTGATCTGGGACACCGTCAGTCCGACTAATTCACTGACACGCAACCCGCAGGCATAAAGCACTTCTAGCATGGTTCGATCGCGCAGCCCCACCGGCGTCTCCAGATCGGGAGCCGCCAATAAGGCTTCAACATCGGCTTCACTCAGCGATTTCGGTAGTGCCCTGGGCAACTTGGGACTGGCAATCAGTGCAATAGGATTTTGCTCGATCTTAGCGTCGCGAACTTGATACCGGTAGAAGCCACGCATACACGATAAAAAACGCGCGCTCGAGCGGCTGGAAAAACCCTGCTCTTGACGCCACGCCAAATATTCTTGCAAGAGCACCGGATCAACGGTCAATAACGTAGCATTGTTCACCTGAAGCCAGGCAGCAAACCCCTGCAAATCATGTCGATAAGACTCCAACGTATTTTGGCTCAAGCCCTTTTCGACCCAGACCAAATCAAGATAGCGCTCGATGCGCTGTTCATCTTCCGGAACAATTTGTTGTTCAGACATAGCAAGGTCTCGAACCCGGACGCAGATCTATGAGGAGTAAATGTCGGCGGCAATATCAATCGCAATGATACTGGCTGCTTCATCGGCGTGCACGCAGCTTATATTTTTTGTACAAAAAAAAACCAGAGCATTAAGTGCTCTGGTTTTTCGCCTAAAGAAAAATCAATTAATTCAACTTTTCTTTAATACGTGCAGCTTTACCAGTGAGGCTACGCAAGTAGTAAAGTTTCGCTTGACGAACGTCACCACGACGCTTGACCGCAACACTGTCTACCTGACGGCTGTGGGTTTGGAACGTACGCTCTACCCCAACACCGTGAGAAATTTTGCGCACAGTGAATGAGGAGTTCAAACCGCGATTGCGCTTAGCAATTACTACGCCTTCAAAGGCCTGTAAACGCTCACGATCACCGTCGCGTACTTTTACTTGGACAACTACGGTGTCACCGGGTGCGAACTCAACAACGTTCTCTTTAAGTTGTTCTTGTTCCAATGCCTGGATAATTAGGTTCTTGCTCATTGATATGCTCCTAAGAGTCTATAGCTTCACAGCTAGAGTTTGTCGTTATCAAGGTCCCGACGAAAATCCGTCAACAGCTTCTGCTGTTCCTCGGTTAAATTTATTGCATGCAATAAATCTGGCCTTTTTAGCCAGGTTCGCCCCAGCGACTGTTGTAGTCGCC
This sequence comes from uncultured Cellvibrionaceae bacterium, assembly GCA_964440135.1. Taxonomy (GTDB): domain Bacteria; phylum Pseudomonadota; class Gammaproteobacteria; order Pseudomonadales; family Cellvibrionaceae; genus Cellvibrio. The sequence goes on from CAYTQQ010000021.1 coordinate 19,982, forward strand.
AACGCCGAATATGTTCGTGATTACCGGACAACAAAACCTCCGGAACACGCAGGCCCTCAAAAACGTCCGGGCGAGTATAGTGGGGGCAATCGAGCAATCCGTCAGTAAAGGAGTCCTGCTCCGCAGACTGCACATGATTCAACGCCCCCGGCAACAACCGTGTTAATGCATCTATCAAGACCATGGCTGGCAGTTCGCCGCCACTTAACACGTAATCGCCAATTGACCATTCTTCATCGATAACCGTTTGCAGCAAACGCTCATCAATGCCTTCATAGCGCCCTGCCACCAATACCATGTTGGGATAATCGACCAAGTCCTGGACACCAGCTTGAGTCAACGTCCGCCCCTGGGGCGACAGATAAATAACCCGAGCCTGATTACCCGTCCATACTTTCGCCGCATTGATGGCATCGCGCAAAGGCTGCACCATCATCACCATTCCCGGTCCGCCACCGTAAGGTCGATCATCCACCGTACTGTGACGATCCTCGGTAAACGTGCGCGGGTTCCAGTACTGGATCGCTATCAGCTGCTGTTTGACAGCTCGCGCACTGATTCCATACTCAGTGATCGCTGCAAACATTTCTGGAAAGAGCGTAACCACTGCAATTTTCAACGGCGCTGCGGTGGCCGTTGTTGCGGGTGTGGTTTGCTGCGGCTTGTCCTGCACCAAGGCCACCCTCTTTCCGTTATTAAAATTCAGGATCCCAATCTACCCGCATTTCACCGGCCGCCAGATCAATAGCGAGGATAAATTGCTCGGGAACGTAAGGGATCAAACGTTCACGCTGATCAATACTTTGCTCGTCCGGAACCACGACCAGTACATCATTAGCGCCGGTTTCCAGCAATTTGGATACACGCCCCAAACGTAGGGACTGGCCATCGTATACACTGATTACCACCAGATTTTCCAGTTGGCTCCAGTAGTATTCACCGGTATCCAGTTCCGGCAGCAGTGCGCGCTCTACAGCCACATCACTACCGGCGTATTGTTCTGCCAAGGTGCGATCATCCACACCCTTAATATGCGCAGCAAAGCTTTTACCGTGAGGACGAGCCTCATCGATGTCTACCCGCTTGACGCCATGAGCGGTCTTTACATACCAGGGTTGGTAGGTAAAGACGTCCTCCGCTACTTCGGTATAAGAGTGCACTTTTACCCACCCTTTAATACCGTAGACGGCGGTAATCCGCCCGACGACCACCAAATCTAACGATTTATCTGCTGGCATCAGGCAAGACAATTAAGCGGCAGCTTTCTTGCTGTCGTTAACCAATTGCGCAACGCGCTCACTCATTTGTGCACCTTGAGACACCCAGTATTCCAAGCGCTCAGTATCGATGCGCAGACGCTCTTCCTGACCACGAGCAACCGGGTTAAAAAAACCTACGCGCTCAATAAAACGACCGTTACGGGCGCTGCGGCTGTTGGTTACAGTCAAATGATAGAAAGGACGTGCTTTGGAACCGCCACGTGACAGACGAATAGATACCATTGAGGTTTTCTTCCTGTGTTTAAAAATTTGGTACCGCCATTAGGGCAGTACACCGTTAAAGATCGTTATTCACATGCAAGCCATGCGAAAGGCGCGGTATTCTAAGGGAAAGTTTACCTTTTGTATAGCCTTGAGCAACTGTGTGAAAGCCGTGTAAAAGCAGCACTCATACAGCCTTTGTGAAGCCTCATTCTCCAAGCATTTGCTTAGGTCATATCCTCAAAACGGTTGGTGAATTTCAGGTCAATCGGCTGGGCAAAACCGGGCAAGGTGATGCTATCGGCAGTAAACTGAATGTCGTTTTCATCAATCATCCCCGCTCCAAACTGGTAGATGGTCTCGAACTGTCCCCGGCTTGCCTTGCAATCATAGGCGGCTGCCGCGGCGCGCGTCTGCTCCCGTTTTTCTGCATAGGCTGCATAGGCTTGCTTGCCGTAGCGACGCTCTAACATCGACTCTACGATCCGGAAGGAGAACACCGCCGCCGTCGCATTGTTACCGCCAAAGCCTTTGGAATTGAGGAACGCAACATCAATAGGCGCCTGGGTGCGATCCATATCTGTTATTGAAAAAGCCAGTCGCTCGGCAAATACATCATCTGCCACTTTATCGATCGTTTTGATACCCGGAATCAAACCGTATTTGAAAATACCGAGGCTGTTTATCAGCTGCTCGCCGCTGGCCGCCGACAGGGAGTGCCCCACATAAGCTTTGATAGCAGCCACCGGCCAATGCTCAATACCGAATAAACGCGCGACCTGATCAAAAATTTGCGATTCGGTTACCCGGTTTTGAGGGGTGCTGGAACCGTGCGCCTGAATCATTGAGCGCTCACGAATCACCTCATCACCAACGATAGCGCGAGCGGCAGCGACAGATTTTGCCATGGTCAAATAATTGCCCGGCCCCGGAGCAGAAATAGATTTTTTGAAGCCGTCGGCATTGATAAATACATCAGTAACCGCACCGTGAATATCAGCACCTAATTCCAAGGCCAACGCATCATCCATCAAGACGACATACTGGGTCGCTTCGGCCATGGTAAAGCCGCAGTTTTCACCAAAGGGGCGACTGGAGCGACGCGGATCGGTGGTCTCTGTGCCATCGATTTTTTTCAGCTTTTCTTCACTGGCCAGCGCACCCATGGTGGCATAGCCATCGATTATTTCCGGCAAGATAGGCGCTTCAGCATTACCCACCACCGCCACCCGGCACCGGCCGTTACTGATATCTTCTACTGCCGCACGCAAGTTATAAAGAAAGGAAGCGCACGCGCCCACTGTCGAACCCGTATGGCCGACACTGCCCAAAATATAAGCATTCACAAAATCCGCGGGCATGGTATTCAACCCAAGTGGACACTGCTTGGTGGTCACCCGCCCGCCTTTTAAGCGCGCCTGCAACAAACCACCAAATCCATTTTCATCCATCTGGCTCATCACATTACCGGCATAGACGCCAATCTCATCGGGCTTTACCGCATCAGCAATGGTCTGCCAAGGAATGCCAATCGACTGCACGGCGTCGGAAGCTCCCACTACGGCCAACTGCAGCGCCCGCGGGTGAAAATGCGAGTTATACAACGCGCCAGGGTTGAAGCCTCGGGGCAACTGCCCTGCAGATTTAACCGCCAGTTCACGATAACTGTCGAATTTTGCCGTCAGACCTTCTCTGGCCGTGACCCTTACCCGATTATCCTCAAGCGCCTCAACCACCCAGCTCGCCGGAATAGGCTCAGGCAGATCGCGACGAGACAGGTCAAATACCAGTGGGGTATCGCTATTAAGTGACGCAGATTTTTGCCAATGCACTGCATCGACATCAAAGCATTCTTTTTCTATCCGCCGAATCAGCGTGCCATCCAGTACCGCCGCCCCGAAATGCGCTTCAATTTCCGCGAGTTGATAGCTGCGATCACCGTTATCGCGATACACGCCATCCTCATACTTTAGTAAGCCCATCATGACGGCCAGACCAGCCAGAGTTTCCTGTCGCTCAGCCACCGGCAAACTCTCAAGCACCATGCGGCGGTACGCATGGTGAGCAGAACCTCGTCCGGCAGCATTGAAGCCACCAAAACCAACAATGACGGGTAAGCGAGCAGAAGCAGACATAAATTCTCCGAAAGGCGCTGTTAATTAAGCTGGCGCCAGTCTAGGGATATTCATCCAAAAAATCATTGTTAATCTGGCCATTTTGCATGGTAGATTGGCCAAGGAGATGTTTATGAACGACCTACCTACTACCCATGTGACTTTTTTACTGTGCGACAGGATGTTGGCCACCAGCAGCACACTGCCGATGGAGATGCTGTTGGCGGCCGAAAGCCGGGTGCAGAGTACGCCGCCCCGCGACCGCCGTCCTCGGCTCACATTGGTTACCGCATCAGCCACCACCGCCCCAGTCATCACACGTACCGGATTACGCTGGCAAGCGGATCAGGTGTTAGATGAGGTAACGCGCAGCGATATTATTTATATTCCCGGACTGTGGCGAAATCCGCGTCCAATCGTGAAGAGTCAGCCAGGGATTCTGCAATGGCTACAGGCCCAGCATGAAAACGGCGCGATCATCAGTGCCGTGGGCACCGGCTGCTGCTTTTTGGCGGAAGCGGGTCTACTCGACGGCAAGGCCGCCACCACCCACTGGCATTACTTTGATCAATTCCATCAGGATTATCCGAAGGTTCAACTTAAGCGACAGCACTTTATTACTCAGGCGGGCAATCTTTATTGTGCCGCCAGCGTCAACTCGCTTGCTGATCTCACGGTCTATTTTATTCAGCGTTTATTTGGCAAAGCGATCGCGAGCCATGTGGAGCGACACTTCTCTCACGAAATTAGAAAATCCTATGAACGCAGCGGTTATTTCGAGGCAGTGCACAATCCTCACCCCGATGAGGAAATAGTGCAGATCCAAATATGGTTACAGGATAATTATTATCGCAACATTGCTTTCCCCCAGGTGGCCGCGCGTTTCAGCATGGGATTGAGAACCCTCAATCGACGCTTCAAAGCGGCATTGGGCCAAACCCCTTTGGCGTATCTGCAAGAAGTGCGGATGAATGCCGCGCGGGAATTGCTAAAAACCAGCAACCTATCCATCAACGAGATTGCTGACAAGGTGGGCTATCAAGATACGGGTTATTTTTCTTCGGTATTCAAAAAAATATTTTCCACCACACCCTATGCTTATCGCGAGACTGTGCGCGGAAAATTATTTAGCGCTGATTGAGTTTATTTTTTTAGCAACACGACATCCGCCCCGATAAATTCAAGATGCGCATTTTTCTGAGCGGCCCACCAGCAAAACGTATCAGCCGAAAAAAAGCACACGTGGGTTGGGTCATTTTTGTAATGCCAACGCGAAAACGCTGCAAGATCAATAACGCGTTTGGTCATCACCGCCAGATAGCCGCCCTCACGTATATGCTGCCATAAACGCTCCAGCTCCACGCCCGGATTATGTAAGTGCTCAAACACTTCAGTGGCTGTAATGGCGTCATAAAAGTGCGACCAGATACCTTCATCGCGATAATAGAAATAATCATAAAGCGTGACGCTATGTCCATGCCGCCGCAATACATTGGCTAATACCGGCGCCGGACCACAACCAAAATCCAGAATAGAGCGCGAGCCCTCCAAACGACTAAGGAGAGGTTCCGCAAGACGATTTAAAAAGGCCTCATACCCGGGATCTCCCTCAATATTTTCGTGAAGATCATACTGCGCTTTTTCTGCTGCAGCTGAAAGGTAATATTGCTCAAGCACAAAGACCAGAGCACAGCGACCACAACGCCAATATTCGCGCAGGTTATCCTGATGGAAAAAACCAACGGTAGATGAACAGCACAAAGGACAATGCAGCGGCGACATAAGGTCTTCTAAATAGATAAACCCCGGACACAAGTCTGCATCCGGGGTTTATATTAGCGGTTAACTGATATGCACTTAAGCAGCTGCGGAATCTTTAGCATCAGCAACTTTTTCTGGCGAATCACGAGTTACCGCGGGAGCCTGAACATTAATAGGTATCTGGCGCGGCTTCATAGCCTCAGGAATAATCCGCTGCAATTCCACGTGCAAGAGCCCGTTTTCATAATCTGCGGATATCACCTGCACATGATCAGCCAACTGGAAGCGACGCTCAAAACTGCGCGCGGCAATTCCTTGATGCAGATAGGCGCGCGGCTCCTGCTCCTGGGCTTTATTGCCGGCAACCGTTAATAAATTCTGATTGACTTCGATATTGATTTCACTGCGATCAAATCCAGCCACCGCCATGGTAATACGGTACTGATCCTCGCCAGTAAGCTCAATATTGTAAGGGGGATAACTCGGTTGATTCTGCTCGGTACGAGCAAGGTTATCCAGTAGATTGGCCATACGATCAAAGCCAATAGCGGAGCGATATAAAGGAGAAAAATCAAAATTACGCATAACTATATCCTCATAAGAGCAATATAAAAGGTTGACTCATCGGTGCGATCAAGTCGGTTAATGTGGCCCTCCAATGAGCGACCACATTAACTAGATAAGGCTCGCGAGGGAGTTTTCAAGACCCGACCTAAAAAATTTTCTCGGCACTCTCGGAACATCAAAGGACGGAGAGAGTCGAAGAATCAGGCGCCACAGCAAAGCGCTTACCAAAGGGTTCAAGGCTTGAACCCAAAGCCGAAAATTTATTGTTTGTTTCGGCTTGCTATTTTTCCATTCATCAACGATATATTAAATGAGGAAAATTTCCTCGTTTACTAAACCTTAAGGAGGCGTGTAAATGAAGCCCGTAGTTGATGTTGTTTACCGTGACCTAGATACCTCCCCCGCCCTGAATGAAGTAATTGATCGCAAGATCGAAAAACTCTCTCGCTTTAATGATCAAATTTTGCACAGCCGCATTGTGCTAGACATTCCTCATAACCATAAGCACAAAGGCAAGCAGTACCGCGCTTCCATTGAGCTGGATATCAAGGGGCAACCCGTTGCGGTTACCCGAGATGACGAATCTATTCATGTAGCGGTGCGCGAGGCCTTCCTCTCAGCAGAGCGGAAACTGAAACAACTGGCGCAGAAGCGACGCAGCACTCGGGTAACTCACTGAGTCCTGCGAATGATCGTTAGTCCAAATTGACAACTACTACTTGAGCTCTATCGTTATTTTTATCCATAAAAAAACCGGAAGTTAAAAACTTCCGGTTTTTAAAGTGGGGCTATCTGTCCGCTCTTTAGGCTGGATCATTAGCTGACATTCGGCTATCCATAATATTGATCAGTGATTTAATATTTTCCATTGAGCGCATGTGCGCGTAAATGACTTCTAAGCCGTCTCTTTTAAACAAATCGAGAACGTCGGCGTCACTGATGGCTTTAAGCTTCTCGTGTCTAACAGCGTAAACCCCGCCTAATGTCATATTGGCAGCCTCACGATTCTTAAACGTAATCTGAGCCTGCATTGGCTCTAATACATCCAGATCGTGTAGCTTCTTGCAAAAGGTTTTGGTTAACTCGGCACGCTCGTGATATTCCTTCAGGAATTCGATGACACCTTGCAGGTGCTCCGATTGCTCACCGGCTTCATCAAACAGCCGACGACCGGCGCTGCCATCCGGGAAGCAGGCTTTACTTCCCTCATCAATGCAGACGGTTAACATGTCATTATCTTTGGTGCTGGCCAAGACAAATGGATAGCGACGAATAAACGCGGGTATATACCGCGTAGTAAGCTTGCCATCATCTTTGAGCAAAAGGTTTTCACCCTCTTTCAAGCCCATCAGTGCTACCGGAATATATTCTCCAGCCTTATCGGTCGCTAAAAACACCACCGGATACTCTGCCGCCGCAAAAACAATCTCTGTTGCCAACAAGGGAACAGTACTCAACTCTCTGACAAAATTAAGATCATCCACACTCACCGACCAGGTACGGTGTTTTTCAGTAAGCGGTTGGATGTTGTCGTAAATTAAAACTTGCTTGGCCACGAGTAAAACCTCTTGTTATTGTCAATGCCATTAGAAAAAAGAAGAGCGCCATGGTAGCACTTTCATAAGAGGCTGCCACGCACAAATAGCAGATTTAAACTTAGCGAGGAGAAGTATAACGGAGAAAAAGAAATGGTCGGAACGGCGGGATTCGAACCCACGACCCCCACACCCCCAGTATGGTGCGCTACCTGGCTGCGCTACGCTCCGACTTTCAAAAAATGCTACCAGAATATGTTTCTGGCGCCGCAGCATCAGTGAACCGGATGCTGCGAGGGATCGGCATAATACCGGAAAATTACCTGATTGCAACACTGACTATACGACTATTTGGTATTGAGTAAAGCCAGTAGCTGTTCGAGATCGCTGATCATTTGCGTAATCAGCTGATTGAATTGGCCCGCGTCATTAGGCGCTGAAGATTCGTTGCTCATTTGCAACCGCGCTCCACCAATAGTAAATCCTTGGTCGTACAACAACGAACGGATCTGACGAATGGTCATCACATCTTGCCGCTGATAATAGCGACGATTACCACGCCGCTTAACTGGCTTCAGTTGCGGAAACTCTTGCTCCCAATAACGCAGCACGTGAGGCTTGACCGCGCACAGTTCACTCACTTCACCAATAGTGAAATAACGTTTACCGGGAATAACCGGCAACTCGTCGTTATGACTTGGTTCCAGCATAAGCTTCTACTCGGGCCTTGAGTTTTTGTCCGGGACGAAAAGTAACCACGCGGCGCGCGCTGATGGGTATCTCTTCTCCGGTTTTAGGATTGCGTCCTGGCCGTTGACTTTTATCACGTAAATCAAAGTTTCCGAAGCCGGACAACTTTACCTGTTCGTTGTTTTCCAGAGCATAGCGAATCTCTTCAAAGAAAAGCTCTACCAGCTCTTTAGCTTCCCGCTTGTTCAGGCCGAGCTCTTCGTAGAGTTTCTCGGCCAAATCTGCTTTGGTAAGAGCACCATCCAACATATTTATTATCCCTATCTGAGGGTGGCAGCGAAACTCTCCTCCAGATGGCGGGTAATGGATGCCATGGAGGCGTTGATCTCATCCTCTGTAAGAGTGCGCGATGGATGCTGAAAGGTCAACCCCATTGCGACACTTTTTCTTTGTGGATCAATACCTTTGCCCATATAAAGGTCAAATACCTTTAAGTCTGTGAGGTGCTCGCCTGCCTGATTTTTGATGGCTTCGCGAAGCTTTTCAACCGCCAGTCCACGATCCACCAGCAACGCCAAATCGCGACGTACTTCGGGGAAGCGCGACAGCGGGCTAAACGCGGGAACCCGAGCCTGCAACAGACTTTTCAGCGAAACTTCGAACAGGTACGCAGTCTTGGGCAGATCCAGAGTTTGTTGCAAGGTAGGATGTAGAGCACCGATCACACCTTGTAATTCGTTGTTCCGGTAAAGCGCTGCGGTCTGCCCAGGATGCAGTGCCGGGTGAGTCCCGACACGAAATTCAAAACTGGCGGCATCACCGGTCAAGGCAAGCAAGGACTCCAGATCACCCTTAAGATCAAAGAAATCCACCGACTCTGCAACATTAGCCCAGGATTCTGGCGCTCGACTGCCATACACCAACCCGGCAAGCATGACCTCTTGGCGCAGGCCATTAACTTCGGGAACAAAGCGCAAACCGCTTTCAAACAAACGGATCCGCTCCTGCTGACGGTTTACATTGTGGCGCAACACATTGACCAGCCCAGGCATTAACGTCGTACGCATCACTGCCATATCGGCACTGATAGGATTACGCAAAGCTACCGGCTCGTGCTCGGGATCAAACAGCGCAGACAGGCGCGGCTCGATAAAGCTGTAGGTAATGGCTTCCTGATAGCCCCGGGCGATCAACTGGCGGCGCAACGCCGGCAAGCTTAATTGCACTTCCGGATGCGCTTCGATATGGAGAGGCGTCGCCAAACTGCGCGTCGGAAGACGGTTATAGCCGTAAACCCGTGCCAGCTCCTCTAGAAGATCTGCTTCAATAGCGACATCAAAGCGATAGCTCGGTACGGTAAACGTCCAGCCTGCCTCATCCTGCGAAGTCAGGGTTAGTCCGAGACGGGAGAGAATATCTACCACCTCTGCATCAGCGATTTCCAAACTCAAACCGCTGACAATGCGCTGCCGCCGCAAGCTCACCTGACGCTCTTGGGGTAATTGTTCATTGGTCACATGAGTTAAAGGGCCTGCTTCCCCGCCAACGACCTCCAGCAACAATGCCGTGGCCCGCTCCATTGCCTCTACTTGTAACTCGCAATCCACCCCCCGCTCAAAGCGGTGTGAGGAGTCCGTGTGCAAACCGTAAGCACGAGCCCGGCCAGCAATCGCTAAAGGATTGAAGAAAGCACTTTCGAGGAAGATATCGCGTGTGGCCTCACTTACTGCACTGGCCTTGCCACCCATTACACCACCCATCGCCAGAGCTTGGCGCTCATCGGCAATAACCAACGTATCTGCTTGGAGCGCGACTTCCTGGCCATCAAGCAACACCAGTTTTTCGCCCTGCTCTGCCAGACGCACTTGAATAGCACCGCTAAGCTGGCTGAGATCGAAGGCGTGCATGGGTTGGCCTAACTCGAGCAATACGTAGTTAGTTACATCGACTACCGCATCAATGGAGCGTATGCCGGCGCGCTGTAATTTTTGCTCCATCCACCGAGGCGTAGGGCGGGTGATATCAATATTGCGAATGACGCGCCCGACATAGCGACTGCAAGCGTCGCCCGCGTTCAAGGTGACGCCAAGCTGATCCGTGATCGTGGGTTTAACCGCAGAAATCATCGGTGCATTAACCGGCATCCGATTGAGCACCCCAACCTCCCGCGCCAAACCCTTTACGCTTAAACAATCGCTGCGATTAGGCGTCAGATCCACTTCAATGATGTTGTCATTCAGGTCCAGATACTCACGTAAGTCAGTGCCAACCGGCGCATCGGCGGGTAGCTCCCACAGACCCTCATCATCATCGCCCGCCTGCAGCTCTGTCTGAGCGCACAACATACCAAAGGACTCAACACCGCGCAGCTTGGCTTTTTTAATGTGAAAATCGCCAGGCAAGCGCGCTCCGATGGTCGCAAAGGGAACCTTAATACCGACTCGCGCGTTGGGTGCACCACACACTACTTGCGAGGGCCCTTCAGTCAGCCCTGCCACTTGGCAAACACGTAATTTGTCGGCGTCCGGATGCTGCTCGCAAGCGATGATTTCACCCACAATGACGCCGGAGAAATCACCGGCTACAGGCTCTACCGCATCAACCTCAAGACCCGCCATCGTAAGCTCGGCCACCAGTTCATCGATCGAAATTGCCGGGTTTACCCACTCACGCAGCCACTGTTCACTGATTTTCATAATTCATTAATTCCGTTGGTTGGGGTGAGCGTTACGAACCCCAGCATAACCATATTCAACATTACCGCGTTATTTGTGTTGAGGTTGCGAACCCCGACATAACCGCGTTATCTGTGTTGAGGTTGCGAACCCCGACATAACCTTACTCAACATTGCCGCGTTATTTGTGTTGGGGTGCGTACCTTACCCCAACCTACGGATCATCAAAATTGTTTCAAGAAGCGCAGATCGTTCTCGAAGAACAGACGCAGATCGTTGACGCCATAACGCAACATTGCCAGACGCTCCACACCCATCCCAAAAGCAAAGCCGGTATAGGTTTCAGGATCTACACCGCTGGACTTAAAGACTTCGGGGTGAACCATTCCGCATCCGCCCACCTCGAGCCAACCGGTGTTTTTACACATCCGACAGCCTTTACCGTGGCACTGGGTGCACTGAATATCCATCTCTGCAGACGGCTCGGTGAAAGGAAAATAGGAAGGACGGAAACGTACAGCCACATCGGCTTCGAAGAATGCTTTGAGAAATTGATCCATGGTTCCTTTAAGGTCAGCAAAGCTAATATCTTTATCTACTACCAGACCTTCTACCTGATGAAACATGGGTGAGTGGGTGACATCAGAATCACAACGATACACGCGGCCGGGACAAATTACGCGAATAGGAGGCTGCTTGTTTTCCATTGTCCGCACTTGTACCGGTGAGGTATGTGTACGCAACACATGGGTATCATCCACATAGAACGTATCGTGCATAGCGCGCGCCGGATGGTGCGAGGGAATATTCAATGCTTCAAAATTATGGTAGTCATCTTCAATTTCAGGACCGACTTCTACGCTATAGCCCACTGCTGAAAAAATTTCTTCAATGCGCTGCAAGGTGCGCGTCACCGGATGCAAGCCACCGGTATGCTGTCCGCGGCCTGGCAACGTGATATCAATCACCTCACTCGCCAGCTTTGACGCGATTGCGGCCTGCTCCAACGCCGTTTTGCGCGCAGCGATCGCCTGCTGAACGGTATCTCTGGCTTTATTAATTTCAGCTCCCGCCGCGGGACGCTCTTCCGGTGATAATTTACCGAGGCCTTTCATCAACTCACTGATGCTGCCTTTTTTGCCGAGGTATTCCACCCGTACATGATCCAAAGCGGCAAGATCCTGCGCTTCTGTTACTAATTTGAGCGCTGTTTCGGTGAGCGCAACCAGGTTATCCATTGTTATTCCACTTATGTAATGGTGAATGTCGATGTCAAAACTCAAGTCAATGTATCTATTCCGCTTATGAATTTTTCACTCAGCACGACCGGGAAACCCGCCTCTGTAGCCCACCAAAAAAGGAACCACGGAAAATCGTCTACGCGTGTTTTCAGAAGTGGAATAGATACGCTGGCCGATCATCCTGTTGGCGTAATGTTCCAGCAGACGTCAGAAACCTATCATATAAAAAAGGGGAGGAACCAAAGCTCCTCCCCTTTCATCGCGTTCACATCGATGTGCTGTTGCCAGCAACATCTGACAGTTATTGGACGATTAAGCAGCCAGAGCTGATTTAGCCTTCGCAACAACTGCAGCAAAAGCTGCTTTATCGTATACCGCCAAATCGGCCAAAACACGGCGATCAAGCACGATACTGGCTTTTTTCAAGCCGGCGATCAGTTGGCTGTAGGTCAAGCCTTCTGCACGTGACTGAGCGTTAATACGGGTAATCCACAGAGCGCGGAAATTACGCTTTCTAACGCGACGGTCACGGTAAGCATACTGACCAGCTTTGATAACCGCCTGCTTGGCCACACGGAATGTACGCGAACGCGCACCGTAATAACCTTTAGCAGCTTTTAAAACTTTCTTGTGACGACGACGCGCCTCAACACCACGTTTTACACGGGCCATAATTCAATCCTCAATAACTAAAAAAATAAACCAAGATTTCGTTAGCCAGTGTTTAGTTGGCGCGGAACATACGATCAACTTTGGCCTCATCAGCAGCAGAAACGATGCTGGTGCCACGCAGTTGGCGCTTACGCTTGGTTGTCATCTTAGTCAGGATATGGCTCTTGTTAGCGTGCTTGAACTTATAACCTGCGCCGGTCTTCTTGAAGCGCTTGGATGCGCCACTATGTGTCTTAGCTTTAGTTGCCATGGGAAAAAACTCCGCATTTGTAGTGAATAACATGAGCCACCGCTTGCGCTAACCAGCCACAAAACTACTGTAACTGGCGATGTCTCTTTAATTAAGTAACCAAAGGCAGCTAAAAGCCCGGTCACTTTTTCTTTTTCGGGGCGATTACCATCGTTAACTGGCGGCCTTCCATTTTGGCCACTTGTTCTACGACACCCAAATCCGCCAGGTCTTTTTCGATGCGTTGCATCATTTCCATACCAAGTTCCTGGTGGGCTAATTCGCGGCCGCGGAACCGTAACGTTACCTTGGCCTTATCCCCGTGTTCAAGGAAACGCATCAGGTTGCGTAGTTTGACCTGATAGTCCCCTTCTTCCGTCCCTG
>CAYTQQ010000022.1:0-33083 GCA_964440135.1 uncultured Cellvibrionaceae bacterium
CCGGCGCTGATTATCCTGGGGGCACCACAGGCACCGGTGCCACTTCCGGCAGTGATACCGGAACAACCGGCAACGGTCGTGAAACTGATCGGGATCGGTAAGCACTTTAGTTGGGGGGGGGCAACTACTTGCTCCCCCCTTCTGGTTTTAATTTTTACCACTCTTCAAATGCTTTGCTCCGGTATCTTTTTTTCGCTACATAGCTTTTCAAATCTGCTTCTTTTGTGGAGCGCTCCTCTAAGTAAGTCTGCTCAAATACTCGCTCTTCGCTTTTACTTCCGGCGCTAATATCGGTGGTGAAGATTTGGGGTTATAGGGGATTTTTATTATTGGAATCATCGTCACGAAGCCGAGAGTTTTGTACCCATCCCCTATCTTTATTGCCCCGCTTATTATTTAATACTTTGAGCACCTTGACGTTTCCAGACGCACCGAACAAGACCTGACACCGAGCTAAAATACAAGGCGAGTGTATGCCCTTGGGCGCTCAGTAACGTCGCAACATTTTTTCGCTTGGAGTTGAGATGAGACAAACAACATTGGCTTTTTCATTTGCGTGCCTGATGTCGCTGCCCGCCTTTGCTGAGCAAAGTGTGGAGAGCAATCCAACATCCACCGAAGATTTTTCTGCCTGCGTCGCACGCTTATCAACGACCGCAAAAAATGCAGGTATTTCAGCCCCGCTAATTACCCGCAGCTTGGGTGAAGCTCGCTTCAATCAGCGCGTCATTGAGCTGGACCGTCAGCAGCCAGAATTTACCACGACCTTTGCCGATTACTTTAATCGTCGCGTCACCGAACAACGAGTAAGCCAAGGGCGTGCGCTCTATAAAACCCACCGTGCGCTACTTGATCGGGTGGCCCAGGAGTACGGTGTACCTGCACCCTATTTGCTGGCATTTTGGGGCTTGGAAACTAACTACGGCAGCTTCTTTGGCAAGATGTCGGTCATCGACTCGCTCACCACACTGGCTTGTGATCAGCGTCGCAGCGAATACTTTACCGGCGAATTACTGGCCGCATTACGGATATTGGAGGAAGGTGCAATTCAACCGTCTCGCATGGAAGGCTCCTGGGCGGGCGCCATGGGTCATGTGCAATTTATGCCTTCAGCATTTTTGCGTCATGCCATTGATTATGACGGTGACGGCAAAAGGGATTTATGGAACAGCATTCCCGATGCCATGGGATCAGCTGCCAATTTTTTACGTAGTCTGGGATGGGATGGCGGCAGCCGGTGGGGGCGTGAAGTCCAGCTGCCGGCGGGCTTCGATTATCTCCAGGCGGGACTCGGGAATCAAAAGCCACTTACAGAATGGCAAAACCTTGGGCTGCGTCGAGCAGACGGAGAACCTCTACCCCTTGCGGATATGAGCGCTTCGTTGCTGGTTCCTGCAGGCCATGAAGGCCCCGCCTTTTTAGTCTATGACAACTTCAATGTCATCATGCGCTGGAACCGTTCAGAGTTTTACGCGCTGTCCGTCGGACACTTGGCAGATCGTATTGCAGGTGCCGGAAAGCTGACAAAAACACCGGCAGAGAATGCTCCGCGGCTGCATCGCGACCAGGTTATTACCCTGCAACAACAACTCCAAGCTGCAGGTATTACGCTCGAATCTGCGGATGGAATATTCGGCCCGGCAACCCGCCGCGCACTGGCTGAATTTCAACAGCGTCACAACATGATTGCCGATGGCTTTCCGAATACTAAAACGCTTGAGCTGCTAAATGTACCCCTGACGCTTTAGCAAGCTGATACTGATAGCCTAGCCTGTGCTTTTCTTTATTAATTCACACGTTCCAGTATCGTGGTAATACCCTGCCCTAAACCAATACACATGGTCGCTGCGCCCAACGTCAAATCGCGTTCCTGCATGACGGTCAGCAGCGAGCCGGTGATACGCGTTCCTGAGCAACCGAATGGATGCCCCAGCGCAATAGCACCGCCGTGGACATTCACTTTATCGTCCATCACATCGAGCAATTTCAAATCTTTTAACACTGGCAGTGCCTGCGCGGCAAAGGCTTCATTAAGCTCTACGTAGTCTATGTCGGCGATGGTCAGCTGGGCATGTTGCAGAGCCTTTTCTGTGGACGGTACCGGACCGTAACCCATGATGGAAGGATCAACCCCCGCGATACCCAAAGACACCACCTTGGCGATGGGTTTGCAGCCGAGCGCCTGGGCACGCTCGGCCGACATCACCAACATAACGGAGGCCCCATCAGACACTTGGGAAGACGTACCCGCAGTGACCTGACCATTTTTTGGATCGAAAACCGGTGGCAGTTGAGCGAGCACTTCAACGCTCGTATCAGGCCGGATCGTTTCATCCTGATCCACCATCACCGGAAAACCATCGGCGGTATGGCCCGCTACCGGAATAATTTCCCGTGCAAAGAGCCCGGTGTCCCGCGCTTTTGCCGCGAGCTGATGCGAGCGCGCACCGAATTCATCCATCTGTTGACGATTAATGCCATGCAGCAGCGCCAAGTACTCTGCCGTCATCCCCATATTGCCCGCCGCTTTAGCAATGGAAAGCCCCAGCATCGGGTTAGGATTGACGGACTCGTACATCGGCAAATGGCCCATGTGCTCTACTCCGCCGATTAAGTAGATATCACCCAATCCAGCCCGAATATTTGCGGTTGCACTGTGCAGAGCGGTCATGGAGGAGCCGCATAAACGGTTAATGGTTTGCGCCGGAATGGTATGCGGCAACCCGGTCAGCAATAAAATATTACGCGCAATGTTAAAACCCTGCTCCTCACGCTGCATCACACAACCCCAGAGCAGGTCATCAATCTCTGCAGGATCCAGTTGCTCATTGCGCGCCAGCAGACCTTTGATGATCGCGGCAGAGATATCGTCCGCCCGAACATGGCGAAAGCAGCCATTTTTTGAACGACCCATAGCACTGCGGGCGTAATCAACAATAACGGCGTCTCGAGGATGTAAGCTCACAGTCATTCTCCTTATTTCCAGCCGTAGAATTTTTTGTTGTTAGCGGCAAGCTCAGTCAAACTGGCCGGCGGCACATAGAGCGGACCCAGGTTACTGAAACGCTCCGCCAGTGCGCAAAACTCAGCGGCGCCCTGGTGATCAATCCAGCGCAACACACCGCCCCGAAACGGCGGAAAGCCGGTGCCGTAAACCAACGCCATATCCGCTTCCGCGGCAGTCTCGACCACCCCCTCTTCGAGGCAGCGAGCCAGCTCGGTGGCCATGGGTATCATCATGCGCGCCACAATGTCTTCATCGCTGATTTCCGCGTTGCCTGTGACGCTTTCTTTAATCAGCTCAACGGCTGCCTCGCTCGGACGCTTTTCGGGTTTGCCTTTTTTATCGGGTTGGTAATCATAGAAACCCTGCTGGTTTTTTTGCCCTAAACGACCCGCTGTAAATAACACGTCAACAGCCGCAGTGAAATTCCGCTGCATGCGCTCGGGATAACCTTCGGCCATGACTTTTTCAGCGTGTACTGCGGTATCAATACCGACGACATCCAACAAATACGCGGGCCCCATTGGCCAGCCCCAGGTCTCCATCACTTTATCGATACGCTGATAGTCCACACCGTCGCGCACTAGCATGGAGAAGCCGGCAAAGTAAGGGAAAAGCACCCGGTTGACCAGAAAGCCGGGGCAATCTTTTACCACAATCGGTTTTTTCCCCATGGCATTGGCGTACGCGACGGTGCGCGCAATGGCATTATCCGAGCTCTTATCGCCGCGAATAACTTCAACCAAGGGCATTAACGGCACCGGATTGAAAAAATGCATCCCGCAAAAATTTTCCGGGCGCTGCAAAGCTTTCGCCAGATGGCTGATAGAAATAGTGGATGTGTTAGAAGCGATGATGGTGTCAGCACTTACCCGCGCCTCTACTTCGGCTAACACACTCTGTTTAATTTTTGGATTTTCAACGACGGCCTCGACCACCAGATCCACTTGGTCAAAACCATCATAGGTCAAGGCAGGCTCGATTCGGTTAAGTACCTCGCCCATTTCCTGGGCGGTCATGCGCTTACGTTCGACGCGCTTGCTCAACAATTTGTTGGCTTCTGCCAGACCAAGGTCAATGCCTTGCTGGGCGATGTCTTTCATTTTAATCGGCACGCCTTTGAGGGCCGATTGATAGGCTATCCCGCCGCCCATAATGCCGGCCCCTAAAACAGCAGCGCGACTGATTTTTTTATCGGCTTTTTTCTCCCAGCTTTTTGCTTTTTTGCCCAACAGCTGGTCGTTAACAAAGATGCCTGTCAAGGCTTGCGCCGTCGGTGTCTGAGCCACTTTGGCAAATGCTTCTGCTTCTATCTGCAAGGCTTCGTCGCGCCCTTTGTCGGCCGCTTTCTGCATCGCCTTGATGGCCGTTACTGGCGAGGGATAGTTGCGCCCTGCCTGGGCCGCGACAAACGCTTTAGACGTCTCGAATGCCATCATTGATTCAATAAAATTCAATTGCAGTGGTGCTTTTTTCTGCTCTCGTCGCGCGCGATAGTCCAGTGCGCCTGTCATACATTGTTGCAGCGTAAACAGGGCGGCTGCGCGCAGCTTCTCCGGCGCGACGACGGCATCGATAACGCGCACAGTAAGTGCCGTCGCCGCATCGTGATCTTTCCCGGATGCGATCCATTCGACGGCGGTATCCACACCTACCAAACGCGGCAAGCGCACGGTGCCGCCCCAGCCTGGCAAGATACCCAGTTTGGTTTCCGGCAAGCCCAAGGCGGCTCGCTCACTGGCGATGCGATAATCACAGGCCAGGCAAAACTCCATACCGCCACCCAGGGCGAAACCGTTAATCGCTACCACCACCGGGAATGGCAACTCCTCCAGGCGGCAGAAATGGCGATTGTTTTCCGCCAGGTGATCAACAATGCCCTCCGGACCTTTGGCAAAGACTTCACCGAATTCCATAATATCGGCGCCCACGATAAAGGCATCTTTGGCGCTGGTGATCAGCAGGCCTTTGATGTCCGTCGCCTGTTCCAGGGCAGTGAGCACGGCGCCCAGTTCGGCTACCGCGAGTAAATTAAACTTATTGACCGATTCCCCCTGCAGGTCAAAGGTCAGCTCGGCAATGCCCTCCGGCAGACGGGTCAATGAAAAGGCTTTTCCCTGATACATAAGCTTAAGTCTCTGTTGATCGACGGAAGTAGGGTTGAAGTCTAACAGGATTGTGAGAAGTTAAAACTCGGCAGGAACTGGACGGCTTTGCAGCACCGCACAGGAATTTTTTACCGCACTTAACGCGCGCCAGCAACACCCGCCGTAATCACCAGGGCCTGATCTGCGCTCCGATTGCGGAGGCGGTAAGGCTGCTGGGGTGCCAGATAAAATGCGTCGCCTGCGTGCAGGTGATGAACCTGCATACCCACCGTTAATTCCAGTTCACCGCTGACCAGCAACGCACTCATTTCATCGACAGAACGCAATGGCTCCGCACCGGTGTCGGCCCCCGCCGAAAAAATTTTGCGCTGTAAATCCACTTTACGCTCGGGCTTGTCCGCCGCAACCGTTTGCGTTAGCGCACCGTCGGTAGTCGGCTGCTGCTGTTCTTCCAGGTCGTGGGCGGCATAAACCACTCTACCCACGTCCAGTGGGTCGCACGCAAAAAATTGCGCCAGCGTCATTGGAATACCGCTTAAGACACGCGCCAGAGAATTGATGGAAGGGCTGACCAATCCCTGCTCGATCATGGAGATATTGCTGTTGGTAATGCCTGCACGTTTGGCTAGCTCACGTTGCGATAATCCATTGCGCTCGCGAATCAAGCGTAGGCGGATGCCGACTTCTAACGCCAGCTCATTGGGCCCTTCATTGACAACCAGACCGACGGCTCCTGCTGTGACCATTTCGTTGACCGCCACATCGTCGACGGCCGAGATATCCAGTACAGCTTGCGCATCAGTTTTTATTGTCATGAAGGGCTTCCTATCAAGGTGGCTAACGGCGGACAGAGATCGGCTGTTTTCGGGGCACCATTACCAGGGTAAAAGTTCGCCATTGGAGTGCCAGAAACTACCACTGTTATCGACATTTAATTCAGCGATCCGCGCGGCAAGACGCTCAGCTGCGACGGCCGGGCTGATATCGCCCGCAAAGTTCACCATCTGCGTTTGCACAAAACCGGGATGTAAAATGGCCACGGCAATGCCCCGTGATCTTAGATCGCGGGCCAGGCTCACGCCCGCCGCATTTAGCGCAGCTTTACTCATCCGATAACCGTAATAGCCACCCGAGGTGTTATCCGCAATTGAACCCATACGGCTGGTAATTAAAGCGATCTTTGCGTTGGAAGATAACGAATTAACCAGAGCTTCAGTTACCCGCAAAGGCGCGATCGCATTAACTTGCAGCTGATGTTCTAAATCTTCGTAGTCAATTTCGCCAAGCGTATGATCACCAAACACACCCGCGTTATTGATCAGAATGCCAATCTGCTCGTCTTTTAATGCTTCTTGCAAACGCTGCACGCCTTCGGCCTTGGTAACATCCACATCGGCAATAATATTTGCGCCGGAGTCCTGTAACTCGGCCGATGCCTTACGGCAAACGGCATGCACTTGTTGGCCGCGGGCCAAATAATATTTGCACAATTCCAAGCCGATACCACGACTGGCACCGGTCACTACAACTGAACTCATGAAGCCCCCTTAAGACTTGTAGCGCCTGCTTACTCTTTTCCAAGCAGGCGGTCACGCTCTGCGGTTGGCAGATTATTAACCACCAATTCATAGGAGTTATCAATCATCTGCTCGATTTCTGAAGTGGCAATACTGCCGTCCAAATACACCGTGTTCCAGTGTTTTTTGTTCATGTGATAGCCCGGATGTACGGCGGCATACCGCTCGCGCAATGCGAGCGCCTCGTCCGGATCACATTTAAGATTCATGCGTGCAACCCCGTCCTCTTCCGTCAGGGTGGCAAAAGTTTTGTGGCATATTTTATAAACCGCCGTCTCTGGGCCGGAAGGGAAATTCTCTTTGGCTTGCGGTTTGCTTAACAGGTATTGTTGTGCAGAAGTAAAATCCATTGTCTAGTCCTTTATCAATTACTACTCGGTTGGTAGACAATTCAAACGGGTAACAATTCAATTGAGAAAAACAGGTCAGTGAATGATAAAGAGTTTTCATCATCGCGGCCATTTTTAGAAAGAGGTACGCCGATAATCCCGGTATTCCGGTTCCCAAAAATTAGCGCTGATCGTGTCATCAATCAATTCTTCGGGCACCGGCAGCGCGACGCCATCAGCAATGGCTTGCACAAATACGGCATGCGCGATCAGCTGGCTAAGTTCACGAATTTCACTCAGAGGCGGCAGCAACGCGCCAGCACCGTGTCGCACCATGGGTGAAGCTTCAGCCAATGCACGACTGGCTGCCATCATCATATTGTCAGTGATCCGGCTAGCACCGCAGGCAATTACGCCCAGACCAACACCCGGAAAAATATAACTGTTGTTGCATTGCGCAATTTCAATCACCTTGTCGCCCATGGTGACCGGGGCAAACGGGCTACCCGTAGCCACAATCGCCTGCCCGCCGGTCCAGCGCAAGATATCCGCCGGCAGGGCTTCAACCTGGGACGTCGGGTTGGATAACGGAAATACAATCGGGCGCTGACACTGTTCCTGCATGGCAGCAATCACTGCCTTGGTGAAAAGGCCCGCCTGAGCCGATACACCCACCAATATCGTCGGCCGGAAATTTTTAACAACATCCAGCAGCTTGATTCCCTCTCCCGGACGAGAATCGGTCAACGTCCACGAATGTACCAGCTCATCGGGGGCACACAGAGCGCGCTGAAAATCCTGTAGCTCAGGTGTGCTGTGCTGGAGCAAGCCCGCACGATCCACCATTAAAATCCGTGCCCGTGCCTGCGTGTCTGTTAAGCCATCGGCGCACAGCTGCATAATAATTTGCTCGGCAATTCCGCAGCCGGCAGAGCCAGCGCCCACAAATACAATGCGTTGCTCACGCAGCTGCTCATCCTTGGCAAAGCAGGCAGCTAATAATGTGCCTAATGCGACGGCGGCGGTGCCTTGAATATCATCATTAAAACAACACATCTCATCCCGATAGCGGCTCAATAGCGGATTGGCATGTGCACGGGAAAAATCTTCAAACTGCAGTAACACCTTAGGCCAGCGCATTCTCGCCGCCTGAATAAACTCATCGACAAAGGCGTAATATTCTTCATCAGTAATGCGCGGATGACGCCAGCCCATATACATGGGGTCGTCAATCAAGCTGTCATTATTGCAACCAACATCCAGGGTGACCGGCAAGGTGTAAGCCGGGCTGATGCCCCCGCATGCGGTGTAGAGGGCAAGCTTGCCAATAGGTATGCCCATTCCACCGATACCCTGATCCCCCAACCCTAAAATTCTTTCACCGTCGGTTAGCACAATCACCTTGACCGTTTGTTTGGTAGCGTTTTGCAGCATGTCATCAATGCGATCACGATCGGGATAGGAAATAAATAATCCGCGCTTGCGTCGATAGATCTGCGAAAACAACTGGCAAGCCAAACCGACTGTTGGGGTATAAATGATCGGCATTACCTCTGCTAAATGATCAACAATCAAACGGTAATACAGTGTCTCATTGGTATCTTGAATATTGCGCAGGTAGATGTGTTTATCAATATCGCTGTCAAAGGCACAGAGCTGTTGATATGCGCGGCGGGTTTGTTCTTCAATAGATTCAATCCGATAAGGCAATAAGCCTTCCAGATTAAATTGCTGGCGCTCGCGCTCCGAAAATGCACTGCCTTTGTTAAGCAAGGGAGCTTCCAACAATGCAGGTCCCGCGAATGGAATGTAGATGGGGCGTTTTTTCATAGACAACACCTGACTCATTTTTGGCCAAACACAGGTATACTAACACACTCCTTTTTATCCGCCGGGATAAGCGCAACCGTCGTACTATTTTTAGTAAAGTGATACCTGTATGTCAGCGATAGAACATTTTCTGCAACAGCTGCGACAAGCACCTGACACCATTCAATTTGAAGCTGTGATAGCGATCATTAATGATGCGTTTGATTTTTCACCCGTTCGTTTCCGCAACGGCGATTTGATGAATGAGTGCGGCCAAAATACCGGCTCCTGTAAGCTGTTGGCCTTTGCCAAACGCTACAACTTGTCGACCGCCGAAACGCTCACCTGCTTCGGCGATTATTATCGCGACCTGCTCAAACATCCCGACGGTACTGACCATCAAAACATTCGTAACTTTATGCGTTATGGCTGGAGCGGTGTTGAATTTGAGCAAGAGCCCCTCGCTCCGCGCCATCAATAATATTCAACTCTGTCGCAACTTGTTCGCGGGAGCTACACAGTAATCAGTAATGCCGACACGCTGAGAATGGGACTGACGCCAAAGCGCAATGAGCAAAAGAAAAAACTCTCTGTGCGGGAGAGTTAACACGGGAATACCCAGACTGGAAACGCTAAAAGGATCATCAACATGAATGTTCGATTGTATGGATGGCTGGCATTTATTTTTGTGGTATTGACAGGCTGTGAACGACAGCCTGCTGAGCGCAATCTGTCCGGCGAGCTGGCCGGCCCTGAGCGCTCAATCGAGCAACCTGCCCTGTCCAAACCGGTTGAGGATAAGTTTGCGGGCGATCTTGAATGGAAAGAATGCCCCGAGCAGAGACCAGAGGTTTGTACTCAACACTATCTTCCTGTGTGCGGACGGGTTGACACGGGTATACGCTGCGTCACTACACCCTGCCCCTCTTACACTTTTACGTCTTTTGGCAATGCTTGTACGGCATGTGCAAACTATGACGTCACCGCTTATACCGACGGCTCTTGCGAAGCGCTTGAGGCGGATTCAAGCGTCGAATAATGCCCTCTTTTTGTGCTTATCAGTGCCACTAAAAAGTCTTCTTTACAGGCGATTCCATCGTTTATGTTTAGTGTTAATATTGCCCCTACCAGAGGGAGTCGTTTGGCAGTAGCCCCGGTATCAGGTGACGAAAAACAGCACCTTTTACACGTGTTGTTTACGCCAAATATCAATAACAAATAGGTAGGGAAGACTTATGTCCAAACATTCAATTGTGATCGCAGGCTTGATCAGCCTTTTCCTGATCACTGGGTGCGGTAGCGGCAGCAACAAAAAGAATAATAGTTCTGTCAGCAGTTCAGTGAGCAGCTCGATAAGCAGTTCGGTCAGTTCTGTCAGCTCGGATACCAGTAGCTCCGATAGCAGCAGTTCGGTTAGCTCTGAAAGCTCCAGCTCCAGCTCCGATAGTTCCAGCTCCGACAGCAGCAGTTCCGTCACTAGCAGCTCAGTCAGCAGCTCGATTAGCAGCTCCGTAAGCAGTGACAGCAGCAGTTCGGTTAGCAGTTCTTCCAGCAGCGTCGCCCCAGTAGCACTCAGCGGTATCGCCGCCATTGGTGCACCGATTGTTGGTGGCACGGTGACCGCTATCTGTGCGGACGGCTCCTCCTTTACCGAAACGACGGCAGTGCTTACCAGTAGCCAAGGCGCCTTTTCGGGCCACGTTCATCCAAGCGCACTGCCTTGTGCATTACGGGTAGGCGGAGGTACGCCAGCGGTAGTATTACACAGCTATGCGGCGGCAGCGGGCACCGTGAATATCACGCCGCTGACGGATCTGGTTATTGCCAATGCCACTAACCTCGCGCCCGATGCGTGGTTTAAAAACCCTGTGTGGGCCGACATCACCAATACCCTGAACACCGCGCGGAGTGAGCTTGAAACAGCTCTGCGAAACGCGGGTTACACGCTTCCTGTCGGTGATTTCTTACCCTTTACCACACCTTTTGTGATTGGCGATACCTGGGACCAACTGCTTGATAAGATCCAAGAAGCGATTGAGGCCTCAACTGCGATCGAAAGCTATGCGGATCTCATTGAACTGATTAGAAGCGGTAATGTGCAATCCTTCCCTGCCGCCCAAAGCAGTTCTTCCAGTTCGTCTTCATCCAGTTCATCGAGCTCGTCCAGCTCTTCTTCAAGCTCTTCCAGTGCGGGTTCAGGTACAGGTAACGCCTCAGCGTGCTTTAATCCAGAACTGGCCGAGCCCGGCACCAGGGTGATAAACACCTATCGCACGACCGATGCCTCCGGCCTTGTCATCGAGTTCACTTATGATATGACGATAAAGGGCGAGAAAACCTTTGAAGGAGAGACTGTGCTCTACTCTGAGAGTGTGACGGAGACGGTCGGACAGGCGCCTTCCAATTCGATTAGCGAGGCCTATTTCACGATCAACACCACAGAGAAATCTTCCAGGGATTTAGGCGGCAAAACCGTCACCAGCTCACCCTTCGCGATTACCACCACGGTTACCAATAAACCGGCCAGAGTAATGCGGTTTAACCTGGCGGCGGGTGAAAGTTACACCCAGAGTTTTACTATTCACACAGCAACCGAGATGACGGGCTTCCCTTCTCTGCCAATCAACCCTATAGCGACTACGCTTACCACCACCTTCCAAGGCATCGAGAGCGTTACCGTTCCTGCGGGCACCTACGATGCCTGCCGGTTCTACACAGTGGGCGATGGCACTTCGGGAACCACGCGCTGGGTGGCGGTCAATAAAGGCACTGAACTTCGGGTTGAATCTGACGGGGATGTCACTGTTTACCTTGAAGGTACAGTGAACGGTGTTGCCCAATAAGGGATTGGCTGGAGAAGTACAAAGGCCTTAACAACGAAGCAACAAAAGGAGCCAAACGGCTCCTTTTGTTTTAAACCTACAGACACATAAAGCGCAGTGATACAGAGGTAGATATGTGGTTTCAAAAAGAAATACGGCTGTCCCCCAAAAAGCGGGGCTTCCATTTGGTCACCGATGAGATAGTGCGGCAGGTGCCGGAATTATCCCAGCTGTCGGTGGGGCTGATGCATATCTTCATTCAACACACCTCTGCCTCACTCACCATTAACGAAAATGCCGACCCGACGGTGCGTGAAGATTTCGAAAGCTTTTTTAATCGGACCGTGCGCGAAGATGAACCTTATTACCGCCACATGGATGAAGGCAGCGACGATTTGCCAGCACACATCAAAGCCAGCTTGCTGGGCGCGAGCGTGTCACTGCCGATTGCTAATGGCCATTTAAACACGGGCATCTGGCAAGGTATCTATTTATGTGAGCATCGCAATCACGGTGGGGCTCGCTCGCTGGTCATTACGCTGCATGGGGAATAGTCAGCGAGTGAGAACCCGGCAAGCCAGCCGTTAAAGGCGCTTGTTTACAGTTTTGGCAGTAGCCTTGTCAGCCGTGCAGATAGGAATAAAAAAACAAACAGATTGCATCTCATGGGCGCGCCTTATTTGCGCGTGCAGAGCAAGATACACTCATACCACCATAAAAAAACGCGGCTCAAGTGGCCGCGTTTTTATTCACTAAGCTCGTAAAGGTATAGCAGGATTTCTACAGCAACTCTTTACGCAACTCGGCTCCCGATTTCGGTGAGAGATAGGCAAAGGGAATATCCAGTACTGTTTTAGCACCGACAAAACCTTCTTGTGCATATTTATACGCCGCCCGCGCATAGGCAACCACGACACTGGCCGTAAATTCCGGATTGCTGCCAAGCTTGATCGAGAACTCCATTAATTGCGTGGTAGCGTCGCCGGTGTTACCGCTGCGGAATACATGGCCGCCGTGCGGCATCGCCGCGTGGTCACGCTGTAATTCTTCCGCGGAAATAAAGGTAACCGTCGTGTCATAGTCGGCAAAATAATTGGGCATAGTGACGATTGCGTTGCGAATCGCCTCTTGATCGGCGCCCGCTTCTGCCACCACAAAACAGTCGCGTTTATGTTTTTCGCGCGTCGTTAGCGCAGGGTTTTCACCCGCACGCACTTGGGCTAAGGCAGACTCGGAAGGAACCGTATATTGCACACCGGCCTTGACGCCCGGTACGCGGCGAATCGCATCAGAGTGTCCTTGGCTGACCCCCTTGCCCCAAAAGGTGTAATCCATTCCTTCTGGCAATATCGCCTGACCCAAGAGTCGGTTAAGGGAAAACAAGCCCGGATCCCAGCCGGTAGAGATCACACTGACATTGCCGCCAGCAACCGCGGCGGCATTCACGCGCTCGAAATACTCGGGAATTTTTGCGTGGGTGTCATAACTGTCGACGGTATTAAAGTGGCGCGCGAATGCGGGCCCCTGTTCGGGCAGATCGGTTGCCGATCCACCGCACAGAATCATCACATCGACCTGATCTTTAAACTGCTCGATTTCATCCAGGGAATACACCTTGGCGGCGCTGGAGATGCTGGCGGGATCGCGGCGACTGAAAATACCAACCAAGGTCATATCGCGGTTCTGCGCAATAGCAGATTCGACGCCGCGCCCGAGGTTACCGTAACCAATAATACCGATGCGGATAGGGGCACTCATATGTTATTCAATATCCTGTTTGCCGCCGAGTTATTTCAAAACCGACAAGAGTTGTTCGCGAATAGTATCGACGCGGCCAACACCGTTAATGCAGCTGTATTTAGGTGCGTTAACGTCACCGCTCGCCGCCAGTGACTGATAAAAATTGACCAACGGCTTGGTCTGCTCATGGTAAATCGCCAGGCGTTTGCGCACGGTTTCTTCTTTGTCATCCGGGCGCTGAATTAAGGGCTCGCCAGTGACATCATCAAGGCCTTCGCGCTTGGGAGCATTGTGAATCAGGTGATACACGCGACCGGACGCTTCGTGCACACGACGTCCGCTTAGTCGCGCCACGATTTCTTCATCGGCCACATCGATTTCAATCACATGGTCGATATGAATATGGGCTTCCTGCAAGGCTTCAGCCTGGGGAATGGTGCGCGGAAAACCATCAAACAAAAAGCCATTGGCACAATCACTGGCACTGATACGTTCTTTGACCAAGGCGATAATGAGGTCATCCGACACCAGGCCGCCAGCGGCCATAATATCTTTCGCCTGCAGACCCAATGGCGTTCCGGCTTTGACGGCGGCACGCAGCATATCGCCCGTTGAAATTTGTGGAATGCCGAACTTTTCCATAATCAGCTGCGCCTGGGTACCTTTGCCCGCGCCTGGCGCGCCCAACAAAATGACTCTCATCTCGATTGTCCTCTCTATTTATGGTCCGAATTGCAACGCACGTTAACGCTTTTGATCGGGAAAAAAGGCGTTACGATACACGCCATGCCGCGCAATCACAATATGTAAGCGGGGTGGCGGTTGTCCGCTCGGTGAACGTCAGGGGCTACAGTGACCGGGGGTTCTGCATGCGCCGTCCGCTCTGATCTCTTCGATCCACCACCTGCAAACGAGTGCGCCTCGGTTCAGCACGCAGAGCCAGGCGCGCCTATTTCAACTGAGTCATAATCTCGTTCAACTGAGCCATAATCTCGCGCACGACCTGACCTGGCTGTTTGTCAGCGCAAGCGATAACGGTATCGGCAAATTGAAGATAGAGTGCGCGCCGCTCAGCAAATAATTCGGCGAAACTTTGCCCTGGTCGACAGGCTATCCCCCGGGTATCAAAATTATCAATGCGCTCAATCAGATCTTCTAGCGGCACATCGAGAAAAATAACCTCGCCCAAGGTTTTTAATCGATTCATGCCCGCAGCGCTATAAATGGCACTGCCCCCGGTAGCAATAACGTGCTTATCGCCATCCATGGTCAGCAGAATATTTTCTTCGATTTGCCGCAGCGCCAGATAATCCTGCTCTTCAATGATTTCCTGCAAGGTTTTGCCTTGTTGCGCTTGAATCAATAAATCGGTATCAACAAAATCTTTCGCTAACTCTTTTGCCAATAACACACCAACGGTGGACTTTCCGGCACCGGGCATGCCCACAAGTATCAAACTGGTTTTCGCGGTCACTCTGTGCCTCATTTAAGATTGATCGTGCTGATAGCTGTCTTGTTGTAGGGGCTTGCATTCATAATGAAAGCGATGGAAGTTTATCTGCAGTTCGTTATCCATCGTCTTTTATCTATCACCGTTTAGCTACTCTCTTTAGCTACACTCGTTGATAACAATTTAGCTATGACTTTTAATTAATTGCCTTTTAACAATTATCGCTTGTCGATTACCAAAAGAGTGATTGCCCGCCCGAGTGAGCAATAAATTATCCGGTCAATAGCGCTACAACGAACCCTGGCATAGGTATTTAATGTTCAGATAATCATCCAAACCATAGCGCGAACCCTCGCGGCCCAGGCCCGATTGCTTAATGCCCCCAAAGGGCGCCATTTCATTGGATAAGGTGCCTTCGTTAATAGCCACCATGCCACACTCCAGCTGCTCAGCAACGCGCCAGATTCGAGCCGGATCCTGCGTATAAAAATAGCCCGCCAAGCCGTATTCGCTGGCATTGGCCCAGGCGATTGCCTCCTGCTCTTTATCAAACCGGATAAGCGCCACCACCGGGCCGAAAATTTCTTCATGACAAAGTGCCGCATCGCTGGGCACATCGACCAGCAATGTGGGCAAATAAAATGCCGCTTCAGGGGCGGTGCGTTTGCCGCCCGTCACCACCCGCGCTCCACGGGCAACAGCATCGGCCACTAGCTGCTCCACTTTTTCCACGGCAGCTTGATTAATTAACGGGCCAATATCCACACCCTGCTCAACGCCGTTGCCCACCTTCAGCCGAGCGATGGCCCGCTCCATCTGTTGGGCAAATTGATCGTAGATTTCAGTTTGAATATAAAAACGGTTAGCGCACACACAGGTTTGTCCGGCATTACGAAACTTGGAAGCCATGGCACCGCTCACTGCTGCTTCCAGATCAGCGTCAGCAAAAACAATAAACGGCGCATTACCACCTAATTCCATGGTGACTTTTTTAACGCTGGTGGCAGCCTGTTGTGACAGTGCTTTACCGACAGCGGTTGAGCCGGTAAAGGTTATTTTGCGCACCTGCACGTGCTCCGTAAATGCTTTACCGATGGCTGCTGCGTCGTCACTGGTAATGATATTTAACACACCGGGTGGGACACCCGCGCGCTCGGCCAGCGCCACTAGCGCCAAAGCGGATAACGGCGTTGCGCCAGCGGGCTTGGCCACTAGCGTACATCCCGCTGCCAGCGCCGGCGCCATTTTGCGGGCGAGCATTGCGTTAGGAAAATTCCAGGGAGTAATCGCCGCCACCACACCCACCGACTGTTTGAGTGTCAGCAGGCGCTTATCGGCTGACGGCGGCGCGATCACATCGCCATAAATGCGTTTGGCCTCCTCCGCAAACCATTCGATATAGCTGGCACCGTAAGCAATTTCTGCTTCGGCTTCGGGGAGCGGTTTGCCCTGCTCCAGGGTCAGCAGCAAGGCCAGATCTTTGCGATTATCCATCACCAGAGAAAACCAGCTGCGCAAAATGTTACTGCGCTCTTTAGCGGTTCGCTGCTGCCAACCGGACAGTGCGGCCGCCGCTGCCTCAATGGCGCGCCGCGCATCTTCAGCCCCGCCGTTAGCGACGCGGCCAACTTCCGCGCCATCAGCGGGATTGGTCACCGCGTAAGTGCCACCTTGTTGCGCATCACACCACTGACCATTGATATATAGCTGGGCGCGCACCAAGTGTTTATCGTCCAAAGGCGGCATAACGTCGGTCTCCTGTTAATTGGGCGGCGGCATAAAACGGGTCGACTCAGGCTAATTCCACTCCACCGTCGACCACTGTGCTCTACAGCGCTTTGTTCAAAAATACGGCAATGTATACACTGATAAGCCCTATGAAAACGCTGCCGCGACAGCCCTGTAGATTTGACGCCACACGGGCGGGCAGAGCTAATACCTGTTATTATCGCCGCATCTTTTCATTTCGTAACAAGTTGCTTTTCCATGCTTAATAATGATGTCCTGCAACAGCTGTCTCAGCTGAAATCAGCATTGCGCACCAGCAAAGATATCGCACAAGGTGTCGTGCGAACCACTACCAAGCGCTTCGGCTTTGTAAAACTGGAGGATGGGCGTGAAGCGTTTATCGATCCTGAGCAAATGCAGCGCCTGCTTCCCGATGACCGCATCCAGGTCGAAATTCTCACCAATGCCAAAAATCAATTGGAAGCACGCCTGGAAAAGCTGATTCACAGCCCACTGCGCAGCTTTGTAGGTCGCTATGTGATCAAGGGCAATGGACATTTTGTAGAACCGGATTTGCCCCTGTTCAATCGCTGGCTTTTTATTCCGCCGCAAGACCGGAAGAATTGCCAGGAAGGTGATCTGATCCAGTGCGAAATCAGTCGCCACCCGTTTCACAGTGACGGCAAATGCCAAGTGCGTATTGTGGCGCGCCTGGGCCGCCTGGATGAACAGGGAATCGAGAGCCGTTACATCGCGGCCAAATATCAATTGCCCACTGACTGGGACGAAGCCGCGATTGAGCAAGCGCAGGCTATTAACGGTCTCGCGTCGGAAAATGAACACGACCTTGAAGATCTTACCCACCTGCCCTTTATCACCATTGATGCCGAAAATACCCGGGATATGGATGATGCCCTTTATATCAGCGAGCACGAGACAGGTTGGGAGCTGATTACGGCCATTGCCGATCCAACACGGCATATCGCGTTTGACAGCCCACTGGAGCGGTGCGCCCGCCAGCGCGCGCATACGGTCTATTTGTTAGGCCAGTCGCTCTCGATGTTACCGGTCGAATTGGCCCACGATACTTATTCGCTGGTCGCGGAAAAAGAGCGTCCGGCGCTGGTGTGCCGCATTCAGATTGCCATCGACGGTACCATCGGCGATTACCGTTTTAGCGAGGCAAAAATCTGTTCGCGGCACAAGCTCAGCTATCAAGGCGTGCATGACTTTCTCAGTGGCGACGCAGCGGCTCTGACAGTACCCGAAGACATTCAGACCATGCTTCTTACGCTCGCCCGCTGTGCGGGGGTGCGCGGCAAAAACCGTGCGCAACATGCACTCATCATGGAAGAAAGACCTGATTATTATTTCATTCTGAACGATCAGAAAAAAATTGAACGCATCGAAAAACGCACCCGCAACATGGCCCACCGATTGGTGGAAGAAGCCATGCTGGCAACCAATATTTGTGCCGGTAATTTTTTCGAACAGCACCCAGGCTACGGCATTTTTTCCAGTCACATCGGTTTTCGGCGCGAACGCCTTGATGATGCAGTCGCGCTCATCAAAGAAGATAAGCCCGACTACACCATTGGTGATCTCACGCAACTGGAGCACTTTCAACGCCTGCTGCGCACCCTGCGCTTGAATCTTGATCAAGACCCGCGCAACTTTGCGCTGCAAGCTGTCTTACAGCGAATGCTGCAGGCGGGCGCGTTATCCACCGAGACTCAGGCGCATTTTGGTTTGGGTTTTCCAACCTATGCGACCATCACATCGCCTATCCGTCGCTACCACGATCTGTTTAACCATTACGCAATCAAACGTATTTTGCGGGGCGATCCGCCGCAGCCGGTCGATGCAGCGCTACTTGGGCAACTACAGGAACAGTTAACCGTTGGTCGTAACGCCTGCCGTCAGCTGGAGCTCTGGTTGTGCTGTCAATATGTTGCTCACCACATTGGCAGCGTGCATCGCGGCACTATTACCCAAGTGAATGCCAGCGGGCTTGGCGTGCGCCTGGAAGATATTGGCGTAGATGGTTTTGCGCTGCTGGCGGATAGAGAGGCCGGGATTAAACCTGCCTTTGATTCGCGCCGACTCACCCTGTCTCTGGATGGCCAGCGCTATCATCTGGATCAAACGGTTTACGTTATTGTGAACGGAGTGGATCTGACCAAGCTGCGCATTGCGCTGGAAATCGTTAACGAAGAAACCGCCGCGCGTTTACAAGCCTGGACCGAAATTGAAAGCCCACTCGCATTTGATTCTGCTCCCCTGGATCAAGCACCGAGTAGCGAATGAAACGTTATTGGTTGTTCAAAGCCGAGCCGGATGTTTACGGCATCGAACATCTGGCTGCTGAGCCGAAGCAGACAGGCCGCTGGGACGGTATTCGCAATTATCAGGCGCGAAATTTTTTACGCGATGAGGTACAGCCGGGAGATGGGGTTTTGTTTTACCACGGCCAGTGCAAACAACCCGGCATCTATGGGCGTGCGCAAGTGACGCAGCCCGCTTATCCAGACCCCTTACAATTTAATCCGGACAGCCCTTGTTACGACCCTAAAGCCACGCCCGAAAAACCACGCTGGGTCGCTGTGAACATCCAATTACAGGAGCGATTTAGCTCACCCCTCCTTCTGTCCGACATCAAGCAGCAGCCATTATTAAGCGATATGGTATTGCTTCGTCAGCCTCGGCTTTCTATTCAGCCGGTAACGCCCGATGAATGGCAAGTGATTCAAACGCTCGTTAAAACCCCTGCCGACACTCACCCGCGTTAGCAACAATAAAATCTTGGCCTAAGCGCTTACGGTGAGCGTCAACTACTTACTGGGATGGTTAAGCACTTACGTGGATAGGCTAAGCACCCACCGCAAAGATCTAAACACGAACGGCAAACTTCCACGTACTTATGACAAAAAGAGAAGTGGTCGCGAGGATGGCTGGCTACTCGCGGCAATCCGCACCACGCGCAATATGTTAAACGGTACACTTACTTTCTCGCCGGTTACTCTTCCTCATCATCCATAACTTCGACCGGCTTGTTAAATATTTCTGCATTTTCTCCGGTGGGATTTATGCCCCGATTAAATCCATCATCGCCGTCTTCATCATCCAGCTGGCTTTCCTCAATCAAAAGCGCTTCCGGCGTTTGAATGCCGATATGGTAAGCCGCAAAACCAGGCAACACGACTTGGTCCAACGCCATACCCAAAATGCGACCCTGGTAGGGAGAAACGATATCGCTGCTGGCGTTGGTGATGGGATCCGTCACCGTGCCCAACACTTCTCCTTTGGTGACACGTTTGCCGAGGGGTACACGGCTCAACAAAATACCGCTTTGATTCGCCCGCACCCACACGGATTTGTAATACACCGGCGCATGACGATTCCATTTACTTTGACGGCCATACATTTCCATTTTTGCCATCAAAGTTTCAATCGCCCGAGTGCCCTCAGCAACGACATCATTTTGCAAACGCAATGGCTCGCCCGCTTCCACGGTGACTGAAGGAATACCCGCCCGGACCGCCGCCGCACGCAGAGAACCCGTGTTGCCGCGACTATTAAGCACCGAAATATTGCCGAAGCTTTGCGCCAAAGCCGCCACTTGTTCGTTGGCAAGGTCAGCGCGTAACTGCGTCAGATTAGTGCGATGAAAAGAACCGGTATGAATATCGACCAGCGCATCACAATGCCGAACAATATTGATAAAAAATGAGTGCGCAATGCGTGCCGCTGAGCTGCCATGGGTATTCCCCGGAAAGTAGCGGTTGAGATCGCGACGGTCGGGTAAGTAGCGCGAATTACGGCGGAAGCCCATCAGGTTGACGACCGGCACACCGATCACCGTACCGGTTAACTTATCTGGATCCAGCCGATACATGACCCGCCGAATCATCTCGATACCGTTGAGTTCATCACCGTGCACGGCAGCCGTCAGGCACAAGGTTTTACCCGGATTTTTTCCGTTGACGACCAGCACCGGCGTTTGCTCGGCCAAACCGCTGGCCACACCTTCGGGCATCCAGATCAGGCGCGCGGAGGTATTAGGCGGCACCTGCATACCGAGAATAAATTTGGAGGCAAGTGTTTGTGGTTCCGCGACGGGTTCGCTCACCGCCGCGCTTTCCACCGGATTTTCCGCACCGTTTTCCTTCACGCTTGCCGAGACATTATCCGCTGAAGATTGCGCCGGAATATCAGTGTCACTGTGCGGCTGTGATTCTCTCGCAGCAGCAGGCTCCGCGCTGGTACTGCTCGCGGTTGATGTCGAGGCGATATCATTCGTGGGTACTTGTTCCGCGCCAGCAGATATTGAACTGGCCGCAAAGTCTGAACTCGCCACCGACGACTGAGCCTCGGTAGCTGGCGGAGCGGATAATTCGGGAATCACTTCCTTCAGATCAATACTTTCGGCACGGGGTGCTGGAGCCGGTTCGGCCGTTGCAGATAACGCACTTTTTTCCGACAGATCGACCGCCTCGGTTTGTTCCACCACCTCGGCAAGCGCATTAGCGTCGATGGGTTCGACCGGAGCCGGGGTAAGCTGCTCCTGCGGCGCATCGGCCTGCACACTATCAATCCGGGAATCCGCCACCGGGGATTTCTCAGCGGGTGCGACGTCAGTGCTGGCAGTAGTATCCTGCTGGTCAGCAACGTTGATGGGGGCAACAGAGGCAGAACGACCTTCACTGGAACTATTGACGCTTGCACTCTGCGCGTCCTGCGCAAATGCCGCCGACGAACAAAAAAACAATAATCCCAGTAGCAAGGGAATCAATTTGTTCAAGTCAATACTCTGTCTGTTCAAAATAGTCTGCTCAGCAATAAAGGGCGTTAAAGTTATCTGTTGGAGCCTGGTACCACTTACGCCAGACTTTTACTGGCGACTTCGTAGACGTCGGGCGATAACGTGGGCTCGGCTAAAATTCGCTGCAACTGCTCTTTCATTAATACCTGACGCGCGGGTGTATATTTCTTCCACTTGATAAGCGGTGTCAGCAAGCGCGAAGCAATTTGCGGGTTCTGCAGGTTGAGGCGAATAATTTCATCGGCCAGGAAAGTATAGCCGGCGCCTCCCGCCTCGAGATCATGAAAGTTAATCAGGTTGTGATTGCTGAACATGGATACCAGCGCCCGGATTTTATTGGGATTTTTGCCATCATAAGCCGGGTGCTGCTGCAAGGCTTTGACCCGCGCGAGTGCGCCCGGCAAGACACATCCCGCCTGCACCCCCAGCCACTGATTGACGACCAGCGACTCCTGCTGCCAACGCTGATAAAAATCCGCCAGTGCTGCTTCGGCCTGGGGTTGCGCGGCAGCGGTGTTGACCAGTTGCGTAAGCGCCGCCATCACATCGGTCATGTTATTAGCTGTCTGATACTGCTGATAACACGCGCTAATAATTTCCGACTCTTCCAGCAGCATCAGGTAGCCGAGTGCCACATTCTTTAAACTACGACGAGCAATAGCATCAGCGGTGGCAGCATAAGGCTGCTGATGATCGTAGGCAAAATAAATCTGCACAAACTCTTCGCGCAACGCCTGTGCGATCACTCGCCGCAGTGCGGTGCGGCTGTAATGGATGGCTTCTACATCAATTTCTTCCGCCAGCTCACTCAGGTAAGCCTCGGTCGGCAAGGTCAGCATATACGCCACCATCGCCTGATCCAGACTGGTGTCCTGCAAGAGGCTGCGATACGCCGTTAAGAGGCGATTGTCAGGAATACACTGTTGCAATTCATTGCGGCGATAAGCCCCCATAAAATCATCGAGCACGTGTAGCGCCAGATTTTGACTCGCATCCCAGCGGTTAAAACCGTCACTGTCGCGGCTCATTAACCACATCAAATCTTCTCGGGTGTAATCCACATGCAACTTCACCGGCGCCGAAAAACCACGCAACAAAGACGGTACCGGTGGCTCCTTCACACCTTCAAAAACAAACGTCTGTTCCGCTTCGGTTAACTCCAGCATCATCTGCGTGTTATCTGCCGTCTCAACATTTTTTGGTTGGCCTTTGATGGCTAACGGCAGATCGCCTGCGCTGCCCAGTAAACCCATCGCAATGGGAATATGAAATGGCAACTTATTGGCGCACTCTGGTGTCGGCGGACAGCTTTGTTTAAAGGTCAGCGAATATTCACCGGCGTCAGCATCGTAACTGCCCTTGACCTCGACACTCGGGGTTCCCGCCTGAGAGTACCAGCGCTTGAATTGGCTTAAATCGCGTCCTGACACATCAGCCAGGGCTTGCACAAAATCTTCAATCGTTACCGCCTGCCCGTCGTGACGTTCGAAGTACAAATCGGTACCGCGCCGGTAATCTTCCGGGCCCAACAGATTGGCGAGCATCCGCACCACTTCTGCACCTTTTTCATAAATGGTCATGGTGTAGAAGTTGGAAATTTCTATATAGGATTCCGGGCGCACGGGATGCGCCATCGGCCCTGCGTCTTCGGCAAATTGCAAGGTGCGTAACAGACTGACGTCTTCGATACGTTTGACGGTCGGCGAACCCATGTCAGCAGAAAACTCTGCGTCCCGGTAAACCGTCAAGCCTTCTTTCAAGCTCAGTTGAAACCAGTCACGACAGGTGACGCGGTTACCGCTCCAGTTGTGAAAGTATTCGTGGGCCACCACACCTTCCACGCGCTGATAACCAACGTCAGTGGTGGTCTCCGGTTTGGCGAGCACACAGGAGGTATTAAAAATATTCAGGCCTTTATTTTCCATTGCACCCATATTGAAATCATCGACGGCGACGATCATAAAAATATCCAGATCGTATTCACGCCCGTAAACTTCTTCATCCCAGCGCATGGAGTTTTTCAGCGAAGTCATGGCGTGTGCGCATTTATCGAGATCTTTTTCTTCGACAAAAATTTTCAGCGTCACTTCACGCCCGGACATGGTTGTAAATGTGTCGTCGATATGTGCCAAGTCACCAGCGACCAACGCAAATAGATAGGCAGGCTTTTTAAACGGATCGTGCCAGGTGGCAAAGTGACGGTTGCCGTCCGTTTCACCCGCCGCAATCAGGTTACCGTTCGATAACAGTACCGGATATTTTTTATCAGCCACGATGGTCGTGGTGAATTCACTCATCACATCGGGACGATCAAGATAATAGGTAATTTTGCGGAAGCCTTCGGCCTCACACTGGGTACAGTACATGGTGCGGGATTTGTACAAACCTTCCAATGAGGTGTTCAGTTGCGGCTTGATGGCGGTCACCACCTCTAGCTCAAAACTGGCTGGGGGGTTATGCAGCGTCAAGCCGCCGTCGTCCACCGTAAATTCATCGGCATTGAGCGGGCGACCATCGATGGCGATGGTGCACAACTCCAGTTCGCTGCCGTGGAGACGTAAACTCTTGGCCCCGGCAGCCGCCGCTGGATTGCGTTCCAACAAAAGTTTGGCGGTGACCCAGGTAGTCTCCTCTTGCAGATCAACATACAGGTCAGTCCGGGGAATTAAATACTCCGGTACGCGGTAGTCTTTCAAGTGAATCGCTTGAGGGGGTGTTGTTTCAGTCATGATGTCCAGAATCCGGAATAACGGTGAGCGTGGTCAATGGTGCAGGCAGGAGTGCGCCAGACACCAATGAGCGACACAAAAGAAATGTTGAAGAAAAGTTAGCGCGTCTGGGTACACCAATCACAGCCACTTTAATGGTGCAGGTTCGTCATCGTGGTGACTGTCATCCGTCGCACAATGTTTGTGAGGTATGGGCTCTATATAGCCGGTTTTTTGTTCTGGCGGCAGATGCAGGTGCTCATAGGCAATCACCGCCTGCATACAAAGCTCACGCTGTTCAGGCGTTAAACGATTGCCATCAGGCCATTTGCCAAGCTCCACCGCCCGCTTGAGATTGTCATAGATCTCCGGCGTAATACTTGCCAGTAACTGCTGCAAATTCATGGAACCAACTCCTACCAGACGCCGTAAAATTCCCGCGCATTATAGCATCGCCCCCGCCTCGGAAGCTGCCCGCCAGAGCTTCAAAGATGACCCAAGGAAAGCGACGACCGCAGCGAAAAGGTCAAGAACAACGGGGGCACTGACCTCATTGAAACCGGGGTGCCCGGCGCGCCGAGAACACGCCCCACAGCATACCCGCCACCAGTCCGCCCACATGGGCCGCATTGGCGACCGAGCCGGCAATAAAGTAATCGACCAACCCGGTCATGCACAGCACCAACCAGAACAACATAAAACCGATAATGGCTTTGGGCACGGCAAACAGCGGATGGGGATTGAACTGTTGGCGCATCCAGATAAAGCCGACCAAGGCGTAAACCACGCCCGACATGCCCCCAAACAGAGCGGCACCGCCCCACAGATATTGGACAATATTGGCGGCGGCAGCCGTCGCTAACAGAAACAAAATATAGTGACGGCGGCTCAGGCCCAGCTCTAAACGCCGGCCCAGATCCCACAGCCAAAGACTGTTAAATAAAAAATGAAAAAAACCAAAATGCAAAAACGCGGGCGTGATCAAGCGCCATAGCTGACCCGCAAATATACCCTCACTCAGCGGCAGGAAGCCTCGTGGCCCTACACCTTGAAAGGTGAGCCAGGGGATCAAGGCATGGCCCGCATTGAAGGTAATTAACAAACAGCCCAACACGCTCAGCGCAATAATCGCCAGCGTGATCGGCGTCTTCCAGGGCGTTAAGCCAGCAGCAGCGGGCGGCGCCGGAAGGATATCCGGCAGCTCCACGGCACCAGCGAGATAGTCATCAATCAATTTATCCAGCGGCGCTATCGCCTCGGGATCACGCACCAATACCACTTGTTCGCCCTGCTCTTCGACAATGCGATGCTCAAGGCCGCGCGCCCGGAGAAATTCACTCAGCGGGGCGAGGTTTTGATCAAGCGGCAGGCGTTTTACCAATATCCAGGACACAAGGTAATTTCCACATCAGGGGTCAACGTATTCCCACACAAATTTGTGGGCGGCTAAATGGGCTTCACCGTCCATCCGGTAAGCGGCCAGGCGCCCGTATTTTACGGCGCTGTAATCGAGGCACACCAAGTTGGGGGCGATGGGTTGCGGCTTACCTTTAAGCCAGTAATGACCAATAAATAACGGCGGCTGATCGGCATCGTAAAATGCCATCTCGGTGCGATCCTGCGGGCTGATACTGGCGCTGGCGTAATCGTCCGGCAGCGGGTCGGGCTGAAATAACAACTCACCGTAGGTCTGCGGATTTTTGGCCCAGAATTTTGCGCGAAAGTTAGTGCGCTCGTAACCATCGCTGGAAAGAATCGACATCCCCCGCGGTAAGCGCATATCAATCCCGCTGGTTAACCGCTGCCGGGTGCGCTCGGCGAGCGATCCGGGCAATACCGATGCCTCGATAAAATCGGCGTCAAAGTGGCCACTGCCATAGAAAGATTGATGCTGGTCAATCAATGCGGTATCCCAGCAGGCATGCACGACGCGGAAGCCGCTAAAGCCCTTGCGGGAGGGCAGCTCCAGGAATAGCGGTAATTGTGCAAACCATTCGACAAATTCTTTCCAATCGTTCGGGTGGGCAGAGAACTGTTCCAGCGTCTCAGCAATTTGACGGTTATGGCGGGGAATATGAGGTCGCAGATAGTCGCCTTGCGCGTTGACTCGGGTGTAGGTAATCGCATTGAATTCGTGATTGCCAATCACCATCAGGGCCTCCCCCGCCGCTACCATATCGCGCACCAGATGCAGGGCTTCGCGAATGCGCGGGCCGCGATCAATGATATCGCCGACAAACAAAGCGCGCCGCCGAGGATGGCGGTAAACACCATTTTGCTTGGAATAGCCCATGCGCTCCAACAACCGGGCCAGTGTCGCGCCACAGCCATGGACATCGCCAATCAAGTCATAGCCGCTGACCGGCCGTAAATGCGCATCCGGTGAGCCTGACTCCGCTATAGCAGCGCGGATACTTTCGGGCGTTTCGTTCCTGATCAAAATACAACCTTAATCTGAAAGCTCGGACTGGAAGTAACGGGTAATTTCGATTAGTCCTTTAACAAATGCCCGCCCCATCCGAGTTTGGAGCGACAGCGTTCGTAAAAATTGTGATTCAGCGGGTGAAGCAGCTCCACCACATGGGTTTTTTTACGGATCAGAATTTCATCTCCCGCGCGCACTTCTGCGTGGGTCTGCCCGTCACACGTGACCAATGGCAAGGCATTGTCATGGGTGCCGACCACAATGCGAATTTCACTGTTGCCCGGCACCACCATGGGACGGCTACTCAGGGTATGGGGGTTCATGGGCACTAAAACAATAGCGTCCAGACGCGGATGCATAATCGGCCCGCCGCCGCTGAGCGAATAAGCCGTTGAACCGGTAGGGGTAGACACAATCATCCCGTCGGCACGCTGACTGGTCACAAAGTAGTCGTCGATATACAGCTCGTATTCCAGCATGTGAATAAACTGACCGGGATGGAGCACTACATCATTCAGCGCGGTGCCGGTATCCACCACCTCGCCATCACGCATAACGGCCATATCGAGCAGAAAGCGCGGGTCACGGGTAAACTGTCCTGCCAGCACTTCACCCACTTTGATTTCCACTTCTTCGGGAATAATGTCTGTCAGAAATCCCAGGCGCCCGCGATTAATCCCCAGCAACGGGACGTTATGGGTCGCCACTGCCCGCGCACCGCGCAGCAAACTGCCGTCACCCCCAATCACAATCACCAGATCGCACAGCGCCCCCAGGCTGTCGATATCGACCACTTGATGAATGCTTTCAAGCAGCGTCGGGCAAGTGATCAAACCAGCGGTTCGCGTTTCGAGCACGACCTTGATGTGCTCGCGCTGCAAAAAATGCATCAAGCGTTCAATGGAGTGCACCGCCTGCGCATTATTGAGGTGGCCGATCAAACCGATGGTGGAGAAGTGCAACATAGAGATTCCGTATGTAGTATCACCGTAAAGATCGGCATTATGCCCTTATTTACCGGACAAAACACGAGCAGCCCGTGGAGCACCCCACCCCGTTTTATCAGCGCTATCAGCATCAAGAGGTCCGCGATCTGGCCTGGTGCTGCGTCAGTTCGCCCTTGCTGGACACTCTGCCCGGCAGTGATGCGAGCATCTGGCGCAACCGCTCTGAGGATGAAGATCAAGCTTGGCTGGATAACCTCGATCAAAACCCCGCCCCGCTGCTTAACCATCTGGCGGAAAACAAAAGTACGCGCCTGGGTCTGTATTACGAGCACCTGCTGAAATTTTACTGGCTGGCGCAGCCCGATATCCGCCTGCTGGCCCACAACGTTCAAATCAATACCATCGCTAGCCACTCAGGCAAGAGCCTTACCTTTGGTGCGATGGATTTTTTGATACAACAAGCGGCGGAGTTCTGGCACCTGGAGGCGGCAGTGAAATTT
Organism: uncultured Cellvibrionaceae bacterium; assembly: GCA_964440135.1. GTDB lineage: Bacteria > Pseudomonadota > Gammaproteobacteria > Pseudomonadales > Cellvibrionaceae > Cellvibrio. The sequence continues at coordinate 27,970 of CAYTQQ010000022.1, forward strand.
TACCTGGGCCTGCCGACCCGCACCGCAGCCCCCAAGGCTCACCCAGAACACAGCGGCAGCCCATGGAATCAGTGGCTCGGGCCCAATTGCAATGATCGGCTGGATATAAAACTCGATCGCATGCGCCAGCATCAATTGCCCCTGAGCCAGACGGCGCTGGCGCAACCCCTCCTCCACAGCGTCAATCCCACTGCGCTGCCTTGGCGTCGCGGGTTGTGTTTACAGGGTTATTTGTTTTATCCGGGGGGTGAATCAATGGCGGCGCCGCTAGCGGCTCACCCGCAACATTTGCGTGGCAGCTGGTGGCATTTGCGCGATTTTAGCGAGGCGCTGAAGACGACAACTGCCACGGCGAATTACTGGTTGATCCTGCCGCGCGCACGCTGGCTGTCGCCAGCCCAAACAACCGATATTCACACGCTTTATTCGTCGCGACAGCTAGTGGAGGCGCTCGGCCACTGGGTTGGGCACAACAACCGACCGCAACTGATTACCGCGATGAGAAAAGAAGAGGAGCGCTGGATTGAAACAGCACGCAGTTTTATTGTGCCCGATCACTGGCCCTGGACGGGCCGCCCCTCGCGCAACACATAATTGTGCGTATTGTCGAGCAAACCTGCCCACCGGGGCTCGCGCAACAGCGCCGCACAATCATCGAGTGCGACCGCATTAAAACCCTGCTCGATCAAAAGATGGGCAGCGGCTCGACTGCGCCGACCGGTGTCACAATAAAAAATATAAGGTATTGCCGGCCCCAGCAGACGCGCCTTAATACTGAGCAGATTGAGCGGTATATTCACGGCTTCACGCAGATGACACTCGCTGTATTCTTCCTCGCTGCGCACATCTACCGCCACCGCACCGGCGGCTAACGCCTGCTCCAGATCGTCGAGCGTCACGACAGCCACTTCCGGCTCTTTGAGCAGACGATAAAAATCCTGCTTATCAAGACGCATTAACACGCCATCAGTTGTCATAACGACTGAAGCATTACGTACGGTTTCATTAACCAGCGCATCCTCACCGAAGCAACGGCCAATCCCAATATCCGCCAGATGCTGCCATTTGCCGTCAATATGGCGCGTGACCTCCGCCTGCCCTTCTTTGATGAAATAACATTGATCACCAATTTCGCCCTGGCGAATGATCACATCGCCGGCGTAAACCACCTGGGGTGTCAGCCGTGAAAAAATTTCTTCAACATTAATCGGCGGGGCTTTGAAAAACAGATTGGAGCGCAACACCGTCATCATCCAATCAATATCTTCGTCGAGATCACGCTGGCGGGAAATACGCAGCTGCAGATAGTCGGCAATTTCACTCCAGGTCAATAACTGATCCAGACGCTCGCTCTTGATGCGCAAAATACTGCAATCAGAATGCGCCAACGCCGTATGGCGTCGTGGCTGATGGTGTGCCAAAGGCTTTAAGGTCGCGCGTCCTTTGACGAGCTCGGTCGTGCCATCGGCAGCCGCCAGGGTCACATCACCATAGAGCAGGTAGACATGCTGACTATCGTAACTGCCGCTTTCAAAAATAGTCTGCCCCGCACAGATCACTTCTGTCTCGGCGTCATCAAGCAGCGCCAATAGATGGCTTTCACTCATGTCTTTAAGGGGAACAAGCGTGCGGGTGATACTTAAATCAAAACCGATTCTGCTTGATTGACTAGTCTTTTGTGCGTGCATGTCTCAACCTTTAACGAAAACACTACAACCTACAAAAACGCCGCAGCATTATCAGGCTAATCTTAGCCCGAACTGCTCACCGTAACGCGTACATGGCTATTGCCAACCGCCCGGCACCCACTTTTTTAATCACCAATCGATTTGCTGCTTAAAACCACGCCGCCCCTGGAGGCCGCCGGTATGAACCACCACCAAGCGCGTACCGCGTTGCCAATAGTTCTGGTGCGCAAGCTGCGCGATACCCCAAAACATTTTCAGGGTATACACCGGATCGAGCTGTACACCGGTTTGCAATTCAAATTCGCGCCAAAACCCGCGTAAATAATCCGGCAATTTACGGGCGTAACCGCCGCCGTGATAACCGCTGACCAGGCGCCAGTTAGGCGCTGGTCTATCACTCAGCGCGCGATAGGTTGCGGCAATATTTGCGCCCAAATTGCCTGCACCTTTTAATACCGAAAAACCCAAAGCGATTTTGTTGCCAGGCAAGCCAGCAGCCATCCCCGCCAGCGTAGTTCCTGTTCCGCAGGGCACACACACCTGCTGATAGTCACCGTGCAATTGTTGTTCGAGCGCATAACCGATCACTTGCGCACCGTGCGCTCCTTCCACATTTGCGCCGCCCTCAGGAATTAAAAAAACCTTGCCTAATTCGCTGTCGGACTGGGCATGCAACGCGGATATAACAGCGGCCTTGTCCTCCAGCTGACCGGCTTCCTGCAGATACCGGCTGCGCGGTTGAAAAATCAGCGTCATACCTTGGGCGCTGGCATCAACCAAGGTTGGACTTAGCTTTTCTGGTCGCTCGCCCCGAATAATGCCCAAGGTTTTTAAACCGTGGCGCTTACCAGCAGCCGCCAGGGCATGCAGGTGATTGGACCAGGCGCCGCCGTAGCTTGCGATGGTCGTTGCGCCCGCTGCTTTGGCGGCCTGAATATTAAAAAACAGCTTGTAAAATTTGTTGCCGGATAGCTCCTGATCCAAGCGGTCGTCGCGCCGTACAATCACCTCGATTCCATGCTGATTCACCAAGGGCCAGGCCAGCGGTTCCAAAGCTGCGCGGAGGGCGTAAGCGTATAATTCTGCTTCGGGCATCTCGCTCTTCATGCACATCAACAACCAACGAAAAAATTATCGACACTCAGCCATACGCGGCTGCCCAAGCACCTGATGCTCGGCGCAGCGATCACTTTCACCTTCGTGAAATTCACCGGGCGTCGCTACCCGCATTACAGTTTTGCCGCAGGCCTCGCCGTGTGTGTTGGTGGCCATACACAGAGGTTGGTTGTTATGGGCGAGCCATGCCAGATAAAGCTGTTCGGATACGCCGCAACTCGCGGCTGCAAATGCTGGCGGATTTTCGAGATAGCGGGCCACATCGTCCAGCGCCAGGGTCAGATGGCCAGCCCCCGGATGGAAGGCCACAAAATTAATCCCGGCTTTGTTGAGCTTGCTGAGCAGCTGATTGCCGCCCTGGTTTACCAGTTCCTGGTTCTTTTGCCGCAGGTGCGCGATTTCTTCTTTCAAATTGTTTTCCTGCTGGTGGCGATAAAATAATTCCACCTCGCGCATATCGAGCATTTCCTGCAGCTCTGCGGTCGCCATACCGACACGCGCCTCAAGCTCGCTGGCAAAGCTTTCCTGCAATATCTGGAGCTGTTCATTTTCATCGTTTTGAGCGACTTGAAGTTTATGCGTGAAGTATTCGCGAATACCTGCCGCTTTTTGTTCTTGCAGCAATAAATTGTCTTTTAACTCTTCGATACGCTCTTCGAACTGACTGTTTTTTTCCTGTTGAGCGTGCAGCTGTTCCTGGTAATACTCCAAGCGCCGCTGGTGCTCCTGCTGGAGTGTTGCCACTTTGGATTTCTGCAGGTTGACCAGGGTCGCAATGCGCAGACGTTGCTCTTTAATAACCTGTGCAACGCGGTCACGCAGGGCTTGAGAGTAGCGCTGATGCAGCGCTTTTTGAAGATTGTGCTGTTCCTGTTTGGGCAATGGCTGCGGGGCCGTTAGCGCAGGGGCTTTAAAGGCTAAACGCAGCCGATTTTCCTTGATTGCCTTGCGCATCAGCACAAAACTGTTGCACCCCGGCTGCATTTGCGGGTCCCACAGATTTTTGCGTTGCCACTCGATAGGACACTGGCTGAAGCAGGCCAAGCGAATCGGGCCTGCGCCCAGATCTGGGCCCCGTGCGGCCGCCGCGATGAGTTGTTGCAAGGGCACATTCCAGCGGCGATCGATCATGCCTTGCTCATCAAATTCCAGAATAAAAAAGACCGCCGCGCTGATCATCAGCCCGGGGTTAACCTGCACATACACCGCTTTTGCCAAGCCACCCGCATATTCCGTGACGGGGACAAAACCATCCAGAATTGCTTCGAACTCGGTGTACAGCATTTCGCGGGCTATAAAATCGCCCTGGAACAGAAAAACCGCCTCTTGCTGTTCAGGGGAGTGAAGTTGCATAGCAGGGTTAACACCTATTGCTTATTAGATAACTGGTGCCCTCAGTATAGGCGACAGGTTTTTTACTGGTGTCATGGTTTAACAAACATTCACGTTACTCGGCATATTTGCGACACACACGATGCAATTAGGGTGACCAGATAGGGTTTTGGGTGTGAACCATTTGGCATTTTCAGCCATAGAAGCGCACGACCGAAGGCAGAGTCGATAAGCAAGGCAAAACATAAAAGCGGCGCTGAACAAGAAAATAAGTAACTGGTGCGGCAAAAAAAGGGAGGGGGTAAACTGGGTTGAACGAGGGTACCGCTGGAAGGGTCAGCCAGGACGCTGCGAGTGCCCTGCCCGGTAGCCCACATCGGGTGCTACGGCAGTGACGTCATCCTGGCTTAATGTGTCAATGTTAAAACGCGGGGTTAAATTTCTGAATAATCTTCGACTACATCATCGTCAGCATCGTCGCTGAACAAGTCGAGCAGATCTTCTAGATAGTCCTGCATAGTAATACTCCTTAATAAAATTATTAATTGGTCTTAAATTTCCAACTGTTTAGCGGCTAAATCAAGCTGCCCCTAAAAGCAGAACCCTTTGAGACCACGGTTTGTTAAAAGGGTTTCCCTTCCCGACATTTCATCCTTTAGTCGCAGATTAACGGGCGAATATGACAATTTGATGTACGGGAAACCAAGATCTCAGCGCGGGACAACAGCAGTAAGGCGCAAACAGTCACAGCGGCTGAAAGCTCCGAATGACTAAGGCTGAAAACCTTAGAAAGCGTTGAGAAAACAAAGGCCGAAAGCCTTAGAAGAACAGAGGTAAAGCGCTGTTTTTAACGACGGGGATACTTTAACTACGTGCAGATGAGGCGGGATAAAAAAAGCCCCGTAAAACGGGGCTTTAGTAAAGTGGCGGACCGGACGGGGCTCGAACCCGCGACCTCCGGCGTGACAGGCCGGCATT
>CAYTQQ010000023.1:0-7382 GCA_964440135.1 uncultured Cellvibrionaceae bacterium
CCGCCACTTTGCTTTGAAAGCGCAAGTCTTTTAACGTCTGCGCAGCGGCGTGGGTGTTACGTAATAAATCGAACACTATCTGCTGCGACATCGCAGCACCTACCGTAAAATCACCGTGCTCCGGCGAATAGCTGGGCGAGACTACCAGCAGACCATCGCGCGGGTCAGCTACCAGCGCATCAAGCCATAATTCAGTGGCGCCTTTCATGACCGGGTAAGCGCGCTCCCGTAAAAATGTTTTATCGCGCGTAAATAAATAGTGTTCGTAATAATGCTGAGCCAACCAGGCGCCCGCTTCCGGCTGCCAAAACGCTGTGGGCCATTCGATCACACCACTAAAGCCCCAGACGTTGGTATTAAGAAAAACTGTCCAGCCTTTTGCGCCCAATAATTTTTTCGCCGAGACCTGACCCGGCGCCACCAGTGCATCAACAAAATCAAATAACGGTGCTGTGGTTTCCGTCAGATTGGTGATTTCTGCCGGCCAGTAGTTCATTTGTAAATTGATATTGAGGTGGTAGTCAGCGTTCCACGGCGGTGTAATGGAGTTGTTCCAAACGCCCTGCAAATTGGCGGGCAACGAACCTTTGCGCGAAGACGCAATCAGCAGGTAGCGACCAAACTGAAAATACGTCGCCTCTAACAAGCGATCATCGCTTGCACTTCCCTGGCCGTAGTTTTTCAAGAGTTGATCGGTGGGCTTTAAAGAAGACTGCTGGCCAATATCAAGGGTTACCCGATCGAACAATTGGTGGTAGTCGGTTTGATGAGTGGCCAGAAGTTCGCCGTAAGATTTTTTTATCGCTTGGTCGATTCTTTGCTGCACCAGCGCGTGCGGAGGCGCACCGCGATAAGTCGGGTACTTAAGCGCGTAATTGGTTGCGGCGCTTAAAATCAATAAGGCTTCGTCGGCTTCCCGCACCGTCACTTTGCCGTCAGCAGTAGACGCCGTGTTGCCGCCCGTCGCCAACACGTGAACCTGCGCCTCAAATGCAAGCTGGTTATCGTTTAAGTTGCCCGCAAGGGTGATGCGTCCCTGTTCGGCCTTTAGCGAGGTGCGGCGATTATCCGGGGTTTGCAGATGTGCGTTAAAACTGATTTTCCCCGGTGCGCTTGCGCGGAGATAAACAACGATGACGCCATCTGGATAGCTGGCAAAATAGTCGCGCGAATAATCGACATCATCTACCCGATAGCTGACGCGTACGACGGCGCCGGATAAATCCAGTTCGCGGTGGTAATCACGGACTGCTTGCTCATCAACTGCCGAGTCCGCAAAGTCCAGCACCAGATCACCAAAGGTTTGATAATCCCCGTAGCCCGTCACTTTATGGCCAAGCTTTTGAGCCACATCTTCCGGGGTCAGCTTGCCCCGCGCCGCCAATGCCTGGCGCACGTCGGCCAGCGCATCGACGCGGGATGCGTGCGGCAACCCGAAGTCATACCCGTTAACGGAGCCGGGCCCGCCCGTCCAGAGCGTCTTTTCGTTGAATTGCAGCAGGTCGAGGTTGATACCACCTTGAACAACAGCGCCAAGCGCGCCGTTACCAACAGGAAGCCCTTCGCGTTCCCAATCGACGGCGGGACGATCAAAATAAATTCGAAGTGCCGAGCTATTGGCCTGTACTGTTTGAGCAGCGGCCGGCGCTGGCTGAGCATAAGCGAGAGAAGCCGCGCCCAGCGTTAACGCCAGACTTATGGCCCATCCAAACAGAGCGGGAAGCAAATCCGCAAGACAGCTCTTAAGTAAAAGAGCTTGATACAGTCCCGAAGATTTTATTTTACGTAAGCTCATTGAAAGCGCGGCTCGCTGTGCATGGTTTTTGATTGGAGAAATCAAGACGCGCGCCAACTTTATCGGCGAGTCATCTTACTTTTTTATCGGCCATCTTATCTTAGAGAAAGGCGGGAGCGAGAGCCACCCACACAGAGAGGTTGAGCATCCCGGAATATGAAAAACGTGTTTGGTATTTGCGAGCTTTGTATTTACGCAGGCAGAACTTAACAAAGCCAAGCCGGTTGCTGCAGCTCATTGCCATGAGGTTTTAGCAACCGGCTCTTCGATGGGACAACTTCCTTTATCACGCAGATCTCGACGCGCTAGAAATCAGTGAAGCAGCGTGATTACCACGGACTTTTATCAATAACTAGCGGATCGATGAGGATTTTTCCGATGAACTGCGCGCGATACGCTTCCAGACATTAAACATACTGTTGCCTAATACCAACATACAGGGTGTCAGCAGCAGGGTTAACACCGTAGCAAAAGCAAGCCCGCCTGCAATCGCACTGGAAAGTTGTGTCCACCACTGAGAAGAAGGCGCATTCCAACCGAGGCTCGGCTCCAGCAAACTCACGTTGACACCGAGCACCATAGGCATCAATCCCAGCACGGTAGTGATCGCTGTCAGCAACACCGGTCGCAGACGTAGACAACCTGTTTCCAGGGCAGCCTCCGTCGGACTCATACCTTCCCGCCGGAGAATACTGTAAGTATCAATCAAGATAATATTGTTGTTGATCACTATCCCGGCAAGCGCAATGGTTCCCATACCCACCATAACGATGCCGAAGGATTGGCCAGCCACCAATAAGCCGAGCAAGATACCCGCCGTAGAAAAAACAATCGACGACAGCACCAACAAGGCTTGGAAAATACTGTTGAACTGAATAATCAGGATGAGCGCCATCAACCCGATAGCTATGACAAAAGCGGAAATAAGAAAAGCTGCCGCTTCCCGTTGATCCGCATCCTCACCGGCAATAGTGACCTGAACGCCGTCCGGTAATTCATGATAGTAGTTACGCAGTTCGTTCAGCAACGAATCAAGCTGATAGCCGGGCGCCACATCAGCCTGAATGGTAATCGCGCGCATACCATCGATACGCCGCACAATGCCGGTTTTTTGCGCTGGCTTCAGTTCGACAAAATGGGTTAGCGCCACCTGCCCCCTCGGCGTATTGACCGTTAGTCGCGACAGCTGATCGATCGTGCGCCAATTGCTCGGGAGGCGCACCCGAATATCCACTTCATCGGTCGCATCTTCTGGTCGGTAAGTGGCTAACATCAAACCGTTGGTCACCAGCTGAATCGCATTGCCAACGCTCAACACATCGGCCCCGAGCCGGGCGGCAGCTTCGCGATCAACTTCCAAACGCCATTCAATACCTGGCAGCGTACGATCATCTTCAATGTCAGCAAAACCACCGATCTTGTCCATCAGCGTACGCACCTGGGCGACGGCGGCATTCATCTTTTCCAGATCTGTGGTACTGACACGCAGCTGAACCGGTTTATTTTGTCCACCAGGCCCTTGCTGTTGCTGACGAAACTCCAATACCACGCCGGGAATATCCGCCACCGCACCGCGCATCGACTCAATAATGTCGACCGCCGGTCGGCGTTCATGCCAATCAATTAACTGAAACTGCAAAACACCAATCACATCCGTGCCCAGCTGCCCCGCAGGTTGCGCAAAACTGCGCGCATACAGCGCTTTTACTTCAGGCTGATGGGTAAGCCGCTCTTCGACCCGCTGCAACATCGCGTCTTTTTCATGGATAGAAAAATCGCCGCGTGCGCGTACCTGAAGCTGTACGGAGTCTGGCTCAATCTCGGGAAAAAAATCAAAACCGTGATTAAATTTTGCGTAGGCCACGTATACCACGATAATGAAGGCGAGTGTGCCCAAGAGGGCCATACCGGGACGCCTCAATAGCGCCGCCAAAAGGTGGCGATAGCGCTGCGTAAAACGACCCTCAACAGGTGCTTCGTCGGGCACTGTACGAGTGCTGACCGCGCCCATGGTTGGCAAAAATATCAACGCCATAGCCAGCGATGCGGAAAGACAGATAATCACTGTCGCCGGCAGGTATTTCATAAACTCGCCGACGACGCCCGGCCAGAATAACAGCGGGACGAACACCGCAAGTGTGGTAGTGGTTGAGGCAATCACCGGCCAGCTCATCCGCACCGCCGCATTGATCCATGCCTCTCGGGGCGACTGACCCTCGCGCAGATGTCGATCCGCCAGCTCGGTGACAACGATAGCGCCATCAACCAATAACCCCGCCACCAGAATCAAGGCAAAAAGCACAATGACGTTCATGGTATAGCCAATGGCCCAGATCACCAGAATCCCCGCGAAGAAGGCTCCGGGGATGGTGAGTCCGACCAGCATTGCCGAACGGATGCCCATACTGGCAACAATCAAAATCAACACCAGAACAACAGCGGTCAACACGTTGTTCAGCAGGTCGGACAGCAGCGTTTCGACCTCTTGTGACTGGTCCATGATGTAATTGATTTCCATGCCTTGGGGCATGAGTGGGCGCGCCTGCTCAAGCGTTGCCTTCACCTGCTCAATCGTCGCAATAATATTGGCACCGCTGCGTTTACTGATTTCCAGGACGATGGCCGGCTGGCCATCGATGCGCGCAAATCCGGTCGGATCTTTAAAGGTTCGGCGCAGCAGCGCCACGTCAGCAAAGGTTACTACCTGGTCGCCATCAATTTTGACGGGAATGGAGAGCACATCTTCGAGGGTTTCGATAACGCCGGGGACTTTCATGGGCATGGCGCCCGCGCCGGTATCCAGACTGCCCGCCGCAATCAGGCGGTTGTTGCGGGTCACCAGATTGAACAGCTGGTTATAATCAATGTTGTAGCTGTCGAGCACTTGCGGATCGACAATAATTTCGAGCAGGTCTTCGCGGTCACCGCCGATATCCACTTCTAATACTTCGGGGATACCTTCCAGCTCTTGCTTGATCCGACGCGCGATATAAATCAGCTCGGCTTCGGAGATCGGACCAGATAAAGCGACAGACAAAACTGGAAAAAGCCCCACGTTGATCTCATGGACACGCGGTTCTTTGGCCTCGTCGGGCAGTTTGGAACGCGCTGCATCAACCCGTTCACGCACATCCTGGAGGGCGCGCCGCGCATCAAAACCCGCATCAAATTCGAGCATGACCGAGGCATGGCCTTCGCTGGACGTTGAGGTCATTTCCTTAATGCCTTCGAGCGAACGCAACTCCTGTTCAAGGGGCCGAACCAGTAGCCGATCCGCATCTTCCGGGCTGATGCCGTCAAGTGTGACCGACACATACATCATGGGAATCGCAACGTCGGGGTTGGATTCCTTGGGAATAGCCTGATAGGCAGCAAGCCCGCCAATCAATAAAAAGACGAAGAGCAACAGGGTTGCTCTACTGCGATCCAGCGCAGCGCGAATAAGGGCTTCCACCAGCGTTACCCCGCGCTTACCGCATTGACGACATCACCTTCGCGCACAAAGCCCGCGCCCAGAGTGATAATTTCCACCTCGGCGGGCAGGCCTTCAACCCACACGCCGTCGGTATCAAAACTCAGAATTGTCAGCGGCAATTCCACGACGCGCCGGGTTTCATCGACAGCCTTAACCGCTAACCGCCCTTCTTCACCCAAGACCAGCAACGCTGGTGAAATCCGGTGGGCCGGCCGCTCGGGCAGGCGGATGGTCAAGGTGGCGCTTGAGCCGGCAATGCGCCGCATGTCGGGATTAATAATCCGTGCTTCTACACGGAAGCTGCGCGTACTGCTCTCGGCCAGGCTGGCAACAAATGTGAGAGTGCCAGCGAGTACCGAGCCATCAAGCAGGCTGGCCTCTACCTCAAGGCCCGTACTCAGCGCATACACTTGTTGTTGCGGTATATAGCCGGTCAAGCGCAATTCGGAGACTTCGACGAGCGTTGCCAGCGTATCGCCGACCTGAACGAAATCACCCTCTTCAATCGGCAGGCGATCCACCACTCCGGCAAATGGAGCACGAATTTCGGTGTACGCCAACTGCAATGCATTAAGTTCACGCGTCGCGCGGGCAGCAGCAGCGGTTGCTTTTAACCGCAGATATTCGGTTTGCGATAGCAGATCTTTTTTAAACAAACTCTCCCCGGCTTTGAGCTCGGCTTCGCGGAGCGCCAGCTCGGACTCCGCCCGCTGTAAATCCGCAGCCCGTGATTCCGGGTCCAAATGAAAAAGTAAATCATCGACGGCCACCCGACTGCCCCACTCCACCGCACGATTACGCAAATGGCCCGAGGTCTGACTGCGAATTTCCACCGCGCGCAGAGGCTCAAGCTGGCCCTGGGCAATCCGCACTGGCACATGACTTTGAGCTTGTAAGCGCAGGGTTTCTACCCGCACTGCCGTATCTTCTTGCTCCTGGGCGGACGTGGGTGCCGGCGCAGGTGCGTCAGTTTTCGCACGGTAAAGATTTCCGCTGGCCAGCCAAAGAATCAGGACCACGGCCAGCAACAGTGCAGTGAGTAGATGGTTGCCACGCAGGCGTTCGAAATTACGACGAATAGAAGCGGGAAAAGGCATTCAAGTTTCCATTGCAGCGCCTAAAGGGTGGTGCAGGATAGCAGTTTCAAGAAGGATTCCATAGCTGCAAACGAGCACAAATCCCGTGCTCGCCCCACCCTGCCGGATTTTTTTACAAGAGCTGATTCCTGATGTACGCCCATAAAAAAACCCGCCGAAGCGGGTTCTTTTAAGCTCGATGATAATCCAGAGATTAAGCAGCTTTTCTTTTTCTCAACGCAACCAGACCCAACAGGCCCAGAGCAAACAACATCAGAGAGCTTGACTCAGGTACGCTTACGGCGTCGGCAGTGTTAACAGTCAGGAATGATTTACCGATATGGAAGTCACCCAACAGAGCAACAACGGTAACTTCCAACATGCCAAATGCATTCAATGAAGCCAAGGAGTTGAAACCAAGATCACCGCCCCAGTTGCTCACAGGATTGTAAGAAATAGCACCGTCACGGAAATCAATGAAACCAACGATGATAGAGGCGCGCTCAGGACCGTCCAGAAAACCACCGTCGTCCCAAAACTCGATTGCTAAAGAAGCGCTCAGTGCACTGCCGAGAACAAAATCATGGTCGCTCAGATCATGAGTCCAGTTAGCTTCATCACCGGTAATAAGCCAACCAGCACCGATTTTCTCATTAACGATTTCGGTATCTACAATCACTGCTGCCTGAGCGCCAAAGCTCACTACACATGCTGCTACTAAAGCAACTTTTTTAATCCACTGAATCAACATAATTAACATCCTGAAATTTATTAAGGTTTCTGACCTTCTTGCCCATCGTCCGGAAGCCCTGACAATGACGTCTAAGTCTGCGCGAATCATAAAAGCAAAAGCCGGGCCAAGAATAAAAACCAATTAATTTCAATGACTTACATAAAATGTGATTTAGCGCACATTAAATTCTGTAAAGAAATTCGACAAACAAGCTGGCTCGAAACAGCATTAATCAGGGTAGATTAGTCAGTGACAGACACTCCCATACAGGACGGGTTTTGAGCTTGCATGCGCCGATCAATC
>CAYTQQ010000023.1:7482-15063 GCA_964440135.1 uncultured Cellvibrionaceae bacterium
TGCTCCATAACCAGTCCCTGGGTGGGAATCCACCCTAGCTCACGTTGAACCTGGTAAACCCCGCGGGAAAAATAATCAAACCGCCCTGCCTGCAACATCTTAAACAGGCCCTGATAATCCACCGTGGAAATAATGGGCAGGCCGTTCGCGCGCATAATCTCGGCATCTGTCCAATGCGAGCCCATTCCACCTACCATATTACGCAAACCATCCAGAGTCTGAACCCCATCAAAGCGCGACTGCTCGCCTGCGCGAATAATCAAGATGCGGTAGTCATCCAGATCTTTAAGCAGGGAGATGCGCACAGGCAACAGCTTATTTTCAAATTCCGGGGTTGTGGGGGTCCAGACAACATCAATGTCACCGCTTTTAACGGCTGCTCTTAAACGGTTTTCCGTCATCCGCGCGTGCACTTCCTGAAACTCATAGGCGCCGTATTCAGGTACGGTTTTATCCAGAGCGAGTTTAAGCAAGCTCCCAAAGTACGAGGGGCCCGGAGCAGGAATAACGATTGTGGTAAATCGCTTTTCGATTTCCAGCTCTAGCTCACCCGCCGGCAGCTTTGCCGAAACCAGACCGAGGAAAAAAATACCGATAAACCGCAAACTATTGGGCATAGTGCGCTCCGACAACAACACGCATGAATGACCCCCATTCGCCTGTAAACAGCAGCCTGCTGATGGTTCCGCGCAATCTTTCGTGTTGCTTATCGGTACCAGCTGCACGGCCTGTCAGCGGGGGACGTTATTATTTTTTTGCTTCCGCTTCGATCGCTGCCTCAACTTCCGCATCCGACATAATCGTTGGCGGCGTTGGGATTTTCAAGAACTCCGAGCTTTGCAGGCCTCCATCACCTGCGGCAAACGCATCCGCGACATCCTTCTTCAGCACAATAATCGCAATGCGTCGGTTAATCGGATCATGGGGATCTTCCGGTCGCAAAGGCGCGACGGCACCCATGCCTTGTACGGTGGCAATTTTTGCTTCGGGTAATTGACCTTTATGCAATTCGCGCCGCGCACTGTTGGCCCGGTCGGTAGACAATTCCCAGTTACCATACAGCGCGCCCTCACTATAGGGCATAGCATCGGTGTGCCCGGTGACGCTCAGTTTGTTCGGTACATTATTCAGAAGTTCGGCCAGCGCCTGCAACACCTCAGCTGAGTACGATTTCATTTTTGCACTGCCGACGTCAAACATCGGGCGATGCTCGGCATCGACGATTTGAATGCGTAAACCTAAAGGCGTTGAGTCGATTAAAATCTGGTCTTTCAATAGATTGAAAATCGAATCCGCTTTGTCCAATTCCTTTTCCAGTTCGAGCTTCAATTGCTCCAGCTGTTGCTGCTCTAGTTGGCGCATGGCTTCGGTAATTTGCTCGTCAATTACCAGGGTCGGATCTTCAGTGCGTTCACTCGGTGGCGAGATCTCCAGGTCGATAACTGCCGAGTCAGCACCGCCGGGGCCGATAACGTATTTGCTGCTCGGGTCTTTGAAATAGCCAGCGATCGCGCTTTGCTGCTCCTCAGTGGTGGTTTCCAGCAGCCACAACAACAGAAAAAACGCCATCATGGCGGTCATAAAGTCAGCGAAAGCGACCTTCCACGAACCGCCATGATGCCCGTGACCATGCCGTTTTTTCTTTTTGATAATGAGAAGATTCTGCTCAGATTTTTCCATTACGGCGTGCTCTATTTTTTAATCCGATACTCTTCTTCCAATTCACGGAAGCTCGGTCGCACGCTGTGATAGAGCACCTTGCGCCCACATTCAACCGCCAGCTGCGGCGGCATGCCATTCGCAGAGGCGAGGATGCAGGCTTTAACACACTCGTAGAAATGGGCCTCGGCACGGTTTTTATGTTCTAGATAGCTTGAGAAGGGGCCGACAAAACCGTAGGCCAATAAAATACCCAGCAGGGTGCCCACCAGCGCTGCCGCCACTGACACCCCCAGCTCTTCCGGCGGACCGCCGAGCTTACTCATGGTGATGACGATACCGAGTACGGCGGCCACGATCCCGAAACCGGGCAAGGCATCCGCCACTTTGGAGATAGCGCCCGGGACCAGAGCGGACTCCTCATGGTGGGCATCCAGCTCCTGATCCATCAAGGCTTCCAGTTCGTGGGAGGCCATAGCGCCCATCATCATGATGCGCAGATAATCACAAATAAATGCGATCAGTTTCCGGTCTTTGAGCAGTTGCGGATAATCATTAAATAGCGGGCTGGACTCAGGTTCCTCGATATCGCTTTCGATGGCCATCAGCCCTTCGCGACGCGTCTTGTTAAAGATGCTGTACATCATGCTCAACAATTGCAGGTAAAGCTCTTTGGTATAACGCGAGGCACGCAACAGGTCACCGGCTGATTTAATGACGTTCCAGGTGATGGAGGGCGGGTTAGCAATAATCATGGCGCCAAAGGCGGCACCACAAATAATCAGCACTTCCATCGGCTGGTAGAGCGCCATCAGCTTCCCGCCATGAAGCACATAACCCAGCAAGGTACAGGCAATAACCACCAGGATGCCTATCAGAATATTCACGCAATCTTCTCCGTTAACCTTAAGTCCGAGGAAAGTCATCAGGGGTTTGGCCGTGGGAAAACGGCGCCCCAATTATTGTTGTTCAGTGTAGATGGATTCATATAATGGGCAAGGACCACCCGCCTCACAAGGCATACCCGCTAACGAGTGATATCTCTGAACCCACCGCGTTAACAGGCTGCAGGCAGCCGGCTGCTTGCCTTGCAGCTGCTAGTTCTTAGAATAGCCGATCTCGCCCCACTCTTTTGGATACTTTCATGAAACCTGCCGAACTGACCCCTGAGATGCAGCAAAAACTCGAAGCAGCCGCCTTTCGCCGCCTGCTGTCCCATCTGAATGAGCGCAAAGATGTGCAAAACATTGACCTGATGAACCTTGCAGGATTTTGCCGCAACTGCCTGAGCAAATGGTATCTGGCCGCAGCCAGCGAAGAGGGATTAGCCTTGGAGTACGAGGATGTGCGTGAACGCATTTACGGCATGAGCTATGAGGAATGGAAGGCCAGGTATCAAAGGTAAAACGGGGGCCAGCTTTTTACGGAGCCCTGGTCACTCTACGGGCTAAAAAATAAGGGGCAGACGCCTGCCCCTCGCTGGTTAGTTATCTTATTTCACGTGATAGGCTGTGACTGAGTTTTTGAAAAAATTGGGCACATAAACCACGCGCTGATTGGGATTGTAGCCAATATCGGCGGTGTTAATTTTTTCTTCCCGGGAATCCTGCAATAATTCGACGCGGCCATCTTTGTGGACGTAATACATCAAACCTACCCAGCACGAAATGAGATACTCGCCTGCGGCGGTCATCTCGATACCATCGATCTGAGCAGCAAAACCTTCAGCGACCAAATGCAATTTTTTCTGGCTGTCTGCACGCCACAATTTATCGTTGCCGATAATTAAATCATCGCCCACCGCTGCTAAACCGTTGACGCTGGGAATATCGCTTAAATAGGTTTCTACTTTACCGTCACGGATGCGATGAACTTTACCGGTTTGGCTATCAGAAACAAAAACATCACCGGCTTTATTCACTGCAATGTCATTCAGAAAGGCGGAATCAGCCACGGGAATTTTCTGCACAATGTTGCCACCGGAAATGCTGATGACAACAACTTCAGTAATATCTGTTACATACAGATTGTCTTGATAAACTCCCATACCCTTGGGCGCATTTAAACCGCGCACCCAATCCTGATCAAGAATTTTTCCGTCCACACCAATTTTGGCAATACCACCTTTGCCATCGACATCGGTGGGCTGGCCTTCAATTTCGCTGACGAATAAAAAGGTGTCACTGCCCTGCTGGTAATACAAGACTGACTCAGGTGTGCGTATACCTTCAACCAACCATTGCTGCTCAAGCGTATGCGTTGTGTCGGCCCACAGGCTCCCGCTGAACACGGCTAAACCTAACAATAACGATTTTTTCATTGATGTCGCTCCTTACATTCATGGGGTTGTTATTGATTCAACTGCGCTGCAATGGTGTCATGGTCGAGCTGCTCTCCGTAGCGAATTAATCTTTCTTTGCAGTTACCGCGCAACCATTCTGACCCACCGGTCTTGATCACACATGTTACTGCAATAGACCATGACGCAACAGAAATTGATTAACCCATAATTGATCGCCACCGACGATATGCGGCACTTGCAGACGCGGCTGAGCGGTTACGCCCAATGCCGCGCCATAACCTTGCGGGGTATGAAGATTAATGGGAACAGCATTACCCAGAGGGCGAGCAAAAACGGTGTGTGGCGGAAGAATTCGCCCACCGCTTTCGCGGATGCGATCAATCAAGCCCGGTAAAAAATAAGCGGTCAAATCATGTGCTTCCAGTTGCAACACAATGGGCGCGCGGCCATAGGTGGGCATTGCAAGATGCTGGTAGTACAGCAGCTGCTGCCAAATCATGTCGACATACGCGTCCTGCAATGCCGCCATATCAACGCGGCGGTTACGATTCACCTGTTGTTGATAACGACGATTCAGATAGGCATCTTGCACCTGCATCGAAACCGCGCTGGGAATTAACGCCCGGGCGGCCGCAAAATCGAGCAATCGCTCTCGATGCGATATAGCTTGTGCGGTTTCAAAATTCGCAAAGTGTACATGGCCAACATAATTTTTATAGGCGCGCAGTTGCGCATCGGCGATCAGCAAATCAGCTTGATAGCGATAAAAATCGGGTCGACTTAACAGGTGATAGCGATGGCCACTATTTATCAATAGGTGGCCAGCATTATCGTAGAGGGAAATTCTTTCGCGAGTTCTGGGAGTGAGTTCGCGGGTCCGCACAAAAATGGCAACTGGCCCCGCCTCCAGACGTCGCAAATGATTAATGATCATCTGCGTGCGGGCCGTACCATCTAAACTGGTCGACGGTGCTTGTACATGGGTAAAGGCCAGCACCACATCCAAGGCGAGTGCTGGCAGCGATAATCCGATGAGGCTGCCAACAATCAACAGCCGTGAAATTATTTTTTTAGGCCCGCCATAACAGCAATCGTGAATCAGGGTTTCTGTGCCCATTTGCCATTGATCAGAATGTAATGATTGCTGTGGGTTTTTTCGATGGCTTTTAAACCCGCCATGGACTCTACATCCTGCAGCGCAAGGCCGTTGTCTTTAGCCAGACGTTGATACTCGGCGCGGCGCGCGGCGTTAATCAACCGGACAATTTCGGCAGCAGCGCCATCTTCTTTTACAACGCCCAGATAGCCATCGGGCTGCTCGCCAACCAACCCCTGCGCCTTCGCATTACCTAAGGCGCCCATTGCCTGCTGCAGGTTCATCGCCAGCACCGGCATGGTGAGAGATAACACCAGCACGGCTGCAACTACTTTTACGGCGTTAATAAATTTCATGCTGCCCTCCTTAAAATAAACCGCTGGAATCGCTAAACAGCTCGTCGAGCTGCTTATCAACTTTGATATAAATTTCGTGCTGAATTTTCACATTGAGGTTGATGTTGATCGGTTCGCTGGGCATGGCAACTTGCACCGTTGGTGTACAGGCTGCCCCACCAAAAGCGAGTAGAAATATGGCCGTACATAACATAGGTTTCATAAGGAAGCTCTCTCGTTAACCTTGACGTTCACGCGCTGACGACCTGCCTGAACACGACTATCACTACTGAGCGCGCAGATTACCAGTGAATTATCCACCGGGCACGCTTAATCACAAATGAACGATTAGGGTTTGTTACGTTGCTGTAATTTATCCTGCACCCGCTTTTTAATGACATCACTGATTTGCCCGCTTAACTGCAAACTGGTAATCAGCGCCGGCAAGTCCTCTTCGAGGGTGACATTAAAATTAATTGCACGTCCGTTTTCGAGCGAAGGATTACTCCCCTCCAACCTCACACCCAGCAACAAAGTACCGTCTTGCTCATAGGTTACCTCGCTGCTGAGCAGAGTATAGTGAAAGTCGCTGAGCGCATCGGTGACGATTTTCATACCTTGAGCGCCAGCAGCCATCGTGGCGGCACCCTGGGATTGATATTGCAGATGCCCTCCGGGCGCCTGGGCCGCCACCATTCCTTTTGCCACACGCAAACCGGCCGGTGACCAGACCAGGGGAATCTGACCGGACAATTTACCGCTGCCGCGTAATTCGCTCGATGGGTGGATCTCCAGCAGCTTGCCTAAATCAAGGTTCGCTAATTCAATGACCAGCGGTTGATCTGCCTCGGTCAGATCCACGGTGACCGGAGGAATACGGATGACGCCGCCCAGAAAGCCCGCTTCCGCGTGATCCAGCACAATGGTTCCAGGATTCGGAGCGCCATCTTGCGCATTCATCGCCGCAAGATTCATGCGGTACTCGCCCTTGACGGACACTGGTCCCGCCGTAATGCCCCGAGCCAGCTCATTGATATTCATTTTGTCACTGGCGATCGCTAATACGTCTTCCGCCAACGTAATGCGTATCTGGCCACTGGCGCCATTAAAGCCAGTGGTGTCATAAATGCCGGTAACCTCCGCCAAGTGCCAGGTCATATCGCTGGTCAGACTGTCGTCACCCCCGGCTACCCATCCCTGTCCGCCAATGCGCCCGCGCGTCAGGGTTAACAGTGCGGGCCAGCGGGGCGTCAGTTCCTGGAGGCTGTTACCGGCCAATAAAAAGATATCGGGCAGCTGCCACGCCAGTCGCCACTGGCGTTGTTCGTCAATGTGTAGGTGATGATCCAGTACCAGACCGTTGGCGGCCGACAATTTTCCTTCCAGTTCAGCGCGTCCTTGGCTTGCGTTAATTGCCCCCTGCCAATACCAGGCCTGGGGATTCAACTCTGCCTGGATAAGCTCTGCAACCGACAATTTACCGGTAAAGTTAAGCGCGCCCACCACCCACTCCTGGGGATCAACCTGCACCTGGAGTTGCGCCACCTCAAGCTTGCCGTTGTTGAGCTGCACCAAAGCAGTCGCCACACTTCCGGTCAGCACGCCGGGCGCTTGCTGCTCATACACAAACAAGCCCGCGCGCCAGCCGCCGCTAAATTGTGTTTTCAGCGTCAGGTCAGTAAGCGTCAAATCATCGAGCGGCGTCCAATGCGCGGCGTGCAGCTGCACATCGGCCTGCACAATCTGGATATCCAGATTGTCACTATTGATAACCAGGGCCGCGTCAGCGCTCAGCTCTTGCCGCCCTTGCGTGCGCACTTGCAGGACCAACGGCAACGCCTGCACATCGAATTTATTTTCCGACCGGGACAGCAATTTGAGCACCAGCTGATCCAGTGCAAGATCATAGGGCGCTAAAGATTCAGGCAGTATGACCGGGGCAATCTGCAGATCCACGTCAACCGCGTGACGGGTAATCTGGCCAGGCTCACTCACCAACGCCAGTTGCGCTTGTCCACTGACTCCGCCGAGCCCCGGCAAAGGAAAAGGCGCAGGTGCATCAAGCGCCAATTCCATCTCACCGTGCAAATGATCGCGCACCCACTGCACGGCGCTGGCGAAATCCGTTACCGCTGCGGAGCGGGTTGTGAGCGGCAGCCATTCAAGCTGCCAGGCGGCATTGGCTTGGA
>CAYTQQ010000023.1:15163-31989 GCA_964440135.1 uncultured Cellvibrionaceae bacterium
GCGGAGCGGGTTGTGAGCGGCAGCCATTCAAGCTGCCAGGCGGCATTGGCTTGGAACGGCTGCGTAAAATGTTCGATGGATTGCTGGTTAAGGCGAAACCAGCGCTGCAGATACTCGACCCACTGCGTGCTCGGCGGCTGAATCGCCAACTGCAATTCGCCCTGCCATTGCGGTTGAACCGGGGTTGCAGATGTTGCCGAAGCCCCAACAAGGGCCATTGAGTTATTAAGTTGGATCAACTGCGGGGCGCGCAAACTCCACCGCAGATGGGGCAGCTCAGCGCGCACTTCATAGGTGATATCGAGCAAGACCGGTGTCGGCGTGTCTTCAAGACGGATCTCAAGGGTCAACAGATTTTCGGCCAGTGTGCCCTGTACACGTGCCGCAAGTTCGCACCGATCGGTAGCACAAGGGAGGTTTAGCCGCAGCCGGTGTAGCGTGATGGTGCGCGGTAACTGTTGGGGCAGCTGCCAGTCATCCGGCAGAGCCAAAGGTGAAGTTGGAGAAGGGTCAGGCACGATGCCCGAGGGGTGTATTTCCAGCAGCAGGTCGCCGGCAACCAGTTGCTGCACAGCCGGCAGAAAACCTTGCCACTGCCAGTACAACTGGATATCTGTTAGCGAGACCTGTGCCCGCTGCTCGCCCTGTAAACGGGTAAAATGTAACGCATTGAAATGGGCGCTGCGCCAGCCCAGGTCGCGCAAGTCCCAGTGCACATCACTGATATCGAGACGGGTCAGCAATTGCTGCCACTGCCAGATAAGAAAGGCTGCCAGAAAAATCAGCAGCCCGCACAGCCACACCAGTATTCGCCAAGCCTTGCGCATCAGCACCCCCTGAAATCCTTAGTGTGGGTTTATCATCCCACACTTTGGAAGATCAGGGCATGCCGAATAAAGGCGCAGCGCTGATGTCTTTAACCGGTGTTGCGCATACCCGCAGCAATACCCGCCATCGTCACTTTCAAGGCGCGCTCCAAATCGGAGCTGATCGCCTTACTGCTGCGATGGCGCTTGAGCAGTTCAACCTGGAGATAGTTGAGCGGGTCAATATAGGGCTTGCGCACGGTCAGGGACTGTCGCACGAGCGGCTCATCGTCGAGCAGATTTTCCTGACGTTTGATGCGATTGATCAACACCTCAAGAGCAGCCATGTCAGCCCGCAGTTGCTGGCCCAGGTTGTGATATTCGGGCGGCACCAGTTGCTGCTCATAGTAAGCACAGATGGGGTTGTCGGCTTTGCCGATAACCATTTCTAACAGATCCAGGTAACTGGAGAAGAACGGCCAGTTGGCGACCATATCCGCCAAAATAGCCGGATGATCCTGTACCGCATATTCGAGCGCCTGCAGCGTACCCAACCAGGCGGGTAAGTTAGAGCGCACCTGGGTCCAGGCAAACACCCAGGGAATCGCACGTAAGCTTTCTACTCCGCCGGTCGCCTTGCGTTTCGCGGGACGACTACCGAGCGCCAGCAGATTCAATTCTTGCTCGGGCGTAAGGCTGCGGAAATAAGGAACAAAATGCGGATGACCACGCACCACGCTGCGATAGCCATCCACACTTTTATGGGCCATGCGCTCAATCAGATCACGCCACTCCGCCGCTGGCGCCGCGTGCGGAGACAAGGTCGCGCGCAGGGTTGCCGAGGCATAAATAGACAAGTTGCTGAACGCTACCCGGGGCAAGCCGAATTTGTAGCGAATCATCTCGCCTTGTTCGGTCACGCGGATTTTGCCTTTAACCGAGCCGGGCGGCTGCGAGGTCATGGCTTTTTCTACCGGGCCGCCGCCACGGCCGATGGTGCCGCCACGACCGTGGAAGAGCACCAGTTGTACCGCGTGTTTTTCAGCAATGGCCACCAGTTTTTCCTGCGCTTTGTATTGCGCCCAGGTGGCGGATAATTTACCGGCATCTTTGGCCGAGTCGGAATAGCCGATCATCACCGTGTGTTGTTTGCGGCTGTATTCCTGGTACCAGGGCAACTGCCAGAGGCTATCCATTACCAGCGGCGCGCGATCAAGATCATCCAGGGTTTCAAAAAGAGGCACAATCGGCATTGCCCATTGCATCCCGCTTTCTTTTAACAAGAGCGCGACCACCAGCACATCGGAGGGCTGCTGAGCCATGGAAATAATATAGTGAGAAAGCACTTCACGCGGCTCGTTAGCGATAATGCGGCAAGTGGCGAATACTTCCGCAGCCTCGTCGCTCATCGGCCAGTCGCGCGGTAGCAGCGGACGCTTACTGGTTAATTGCTCCAGCAAAAATGTCTGACGCTGCTCTTCATCCCACTCGCGATAGCTGCCCAGATCGAGATAGCGTGTAAGTTCATCCATGGCGCCGACGTGGCGATCGCCATCCTGGCGAATATCCAGCGGCACCAGATTAATGCCAAAACAATGGACGCGACGAATGGTATCCATCAAGGGGCCGTTGGCGATATGCGGCAGGCCAACTTCTACCAAGGAGCGATGGCACATCATCAGCGGGCCCAGCAGATCAGCGCAGCTGGTAATGACATTGTCCGGCATTTCTACCTGCCGGCCCTGCAAGCGCGCCTGGAGCCAATCGCGGGTCGCCAAAATCGTTTTGCGCAGTTCAGACATCGCCGTACGATAGGGCGTAGGGCAGTCAGGGTAGCACTTGGTCAGCTCATCATTGGCTTCGGTCATGCTGAGGTCGCTGCTCAACTCCTGTACGTCGCGTGCGTACAACTCTGCTGCCATCCAGCGACCCATCAACAGTACTTCACGGGTAACCTTGTGCGTGACATTAGGGTTGCCGTCGCGGTCACCGCCCATCCAGGAATAAAATTTAAACGGCTGCACATCAATCGGCAGACCTTGACCCAGATGCTGGGAGCAGAGGCGGTCGAGGTGGCGAATAAAATCCGGCACCGCTTCCCACAGGCTGTTTTCAATCACGGCGAAGCCCCATTTTGCCTCATCAATGGCCGTGGGGCGCTCGGTACGGATCTCGTCGGTGCTCCAGATCTCTTCGACCAGACGGTGCAAGCGGCCGCGGACTTTATCCTGTTCAAAGCTGAGCAGATTGCCGCTTTGGCGGTCTGCGAGGGTATCGACGATCTGATCGTATTTGCGGATCAGCGTGCGGCGGGTAATTTCTGTCGGATGCGCAGTTAATACCAGCTCAATGCGCAAGTCACGAATGACGGCAGCCAGTGCCTCTTTACCGTGCGCTTCGGAGAATTCCAGCACCATCGCTTTCAGGCCGTCTTCGCGCTCGGATTCGTGGCTGGAAAAATATTCCTGATCGGCAATATTGGCCAGATTCAGAAATTGGTTGAACGCCCGCACGATGGGCAGGATATCCGCATCATCCAGTTCACCGAGCATGTTAACCAAGGGAGCGGAATCACCACTCTCTGCCTGATTGATGGCTTTACCGAGCTGGCGAATATTTTCGACCTTCGCAAAAATTTCCGGACCTTCGTGCGCATGGATTGTTTCACCCAATAATTCTCCCAGCAGACGAACGTTCTCCCGCAGGGTATCTGGTAACTTTGACATCGGGTCTCTCCCAGGAAATCTCGGTAATAAACTCAAAAAGGCACCATGCACGGCGCAATGGGGCCGGTATTCTACGTCATGCACATCAGAAGTGGGTAGAAATGTAGCGATAAAAGGAAATGCGCGGGCTGGCAAAAGTGTCTTGGCTTAGCTGTGGTAGGCGCGCAACAGATTCTACCGCTCGCCATGCCCCGCATAATGTCGCTTGCGGTAAGCCAGAGGCGTCACCCCCAGCGTCCGCTTGAAGTGGCGGATAAAACTGCTGTGATCGTAAAACCCACAGTCAACCGCAATATCGGCAATAGGCTCGTCGGTATTCTGCAGGCGATCACTGGCGATAAGCACGCGCAGGCGAATCAGGTATTCCCGCGGGCTGGCCCGAAACGCTTCGGCAAAGCGCCGCTCCAGTTGGCGCTGGGAAAAGCCAAAGCGCGCGGCAATCTCAGGGATACTCAAGCGCTCGGCATAATGGGTACGAATGTATTCCACCACTTGAAATACCGGCAGCTGAGGGTGATCGAGCATCCGCTCGTAGCTTTGCAAGGTACCGCATAAGCCATAAACCTGCCCTTCCCGGTCAAACAGCGGCAGTTTCTGGGTGATAAACCATTCGGGCAGACCTTCGCGGGTGGGGAATAGCTCGATCAGATCCAATAATGGCTGTCCCAAGCGCATCACGGTATCGTCGTCACGACGAAATTTGGCGGCCATATACGGCGGGAAAAGCATCTCGTCGCGCTGCCCGAAAAGCTCCTCCGCCGAACGACAACCACAGCTTTCGGCGAACGCCTGATTACCGGTCATAATCTGGCCGGCGTGGTTTTTTACAAAGAACATCACGTTGGGCATATACTCGAATAAGCGCCCTGGTGAGTGTCGGGGATCTATCTGGGAAAACCAGTCGTCAAGGGAAGTCATGTCGAAATAATACAAATTTGTAGCGACAATGTACAAGCGCTGCCGGACGATGATGTTTAGCATGGGTCATAAGCAAAATAAGCCCTTTTAATAACAGGTTACCTCCTATGAAATTTGGCGCCAGCACCTGGCTTTGGACCTCCCCTTTTACTTCCGATCAAATCAGCCTCTTGGAAAAAATAGCCGATCTGGGTTTCGATTTCGTTGAATTACCGGTAGAGAGTCCCGAGCACTTTAATGTCGATACTCTCTCCGCTGCGCTTAAGCGCCTTGGACTTGAAGCCGTTATTTGTACCGCCGTTACCGCCGAGCGCGATCTGAGCGCCGCAGATCCAGCGGCCCGCGCACACGCCATGACGTATTTTGAAACCTGCCTGCAATTAGCAGACGCGCTGGGCTCCAGCTGTGTGGCTGGCCCGCTGTATGCGCCGGTGGGTAAAAAGCGCCTGGCCACCGAAACCCAGCGGCAAGCCGAGTGGCAGCGCTCGGTCGACAGCCTCGGCGAGCTGGCCGACAAGGCCGGACGCTATAACATTCAGCTCGGCCTTGAGCCAATCAACCGTTTTGAAACCGACATGGTCAACAATGTGGACGACGCCCTGGCCATGGTGAACGCGATCAACAGCCCACACCTGGGCATTTCGCTGGACAGTTTCCACATGAATATTGAAGAAACCGATTTCCGCCGCGCGATTGAGCAGGCCGGACAGCGGCTGGTTCATATTCAGGTATCTGATAGCCATCGCGGTGTACCAGGAGAGGGCAACAGCGACTGGGCGGGCTTAAGGGAAGGCCTGCGCGCTATAGGCTATGATGGAAAACTCGCCATTGAGAGCTTCTCGCCAGATGCATCCAGTCTGGCCGAAGCTGTTTGCATTTGGCGCCGCTTTGCAGAAACTCAGGATGATTTTGCCCGTCAGGGCCTGCACTTCCTGCGTCACTGGTGGACTCAGGCATAAATCCAATAATCTTTAGAGAGAGGAATAACAATGAGCAAGTTAAGAGTTGGACTGGTAGGCCTCGGTTTTGGGGCAGAATTCATTCCCATCTATCAAGCGCACCCGCAAGCAGAAGTCGTTGCTCTGTGCCAGCGCAACGAAAAGAGCATGGCCGAGCTGGTCGAGCGCTTTGGCGTTGATGCCAAATGCTATACCTCTTACGAGGATATGCTGGCCGATCCTAACGTCGATGCGGTGCACATCAACACCCCTATTGGTGATCACGCCCGCCACACACTGATGGCACTTGCCGCCGGCAAACACGTGGCCTGTACCGTCCCAATGGCCACCAGCGTTGAAGACTGCGAAAAGATCGTGCAGGCCACCCGCGATAGCGGCAAGGTGTACATGATGATGGAAACCGTGGTGTACGCGCGCGAGTTTTTGTTTGTCAAAGAACTTTATGAGCGCGGTGAGCTGGGCAAAATTCAGTTCCTGCAAGCGAGCCACCAGCAAGATATGGATGGCTGGCCCAGCTACTGGGAAGGTATGCCCCCCATGCACTACGCCACCCACTGTGTGGGCCCGGTGCTTGGCCTTGAGCGCAAACTGGCCAAAGCGGTTTCGTGCGTGGGTTCCGGTCGCATCCGTGACAATCTGGTCGAGAAATATGGTTCACCTTTTGCCGTAGAGTCCTGCCACATCCAGATGCAGGATTCCGACGTAGCCGCCCGTATTTACCGCTCGCTGTTCGACACTGCGCGTCAGTACCGCGAAAGTTTCGATGTCTACGGTTCTAAAAAATCCTATGAGTGGCCGCTGATTGAAGGCGAGCATCCGGTTATGCACACCCTCGGCAAACCTGAGCCGGAAATCCCCGAGCATGTAGAAGTGCCTGACTATGCGCACCTGCTGCCGGAAGAAATCCGTCACTTTACCGGTCGCGGCGTATACGACTCGGACAGCAATCAGCACCTCAGCTTTACCCAGGGCGGCGGTCACGGCGGCTCGCACCCCCACCTGGTACATAATTTTATTCGTGCAGTCCTCGAAGGTTATAACGCCTATCCTAATGCTGTGGAGTCGGCAAATATCAGTTGTGTCGGCATCCTCGCGCATGAATCGGCGATGGAAGGTGGCGTCCTCAAGGCTATGCCTGCCTTTACTCTTGAGCAGAGATAAACACCATGAAAAAAACAACAACTCACACCGGAATAGCCGCGCGCCTGCGCGGCCTATTCATCACAGTTGTCCTGACCGCAACCGCTGCGGTTACTCACGCCGGTGACGACGGAGTAATCGATCTGCTGTTTATCGGTCATGACCAGCGTCAAGGCTCGGGCTATCACCTGTCTTATCTTTACGCCCCCTTCCTCAACCAGTCGCTGGGCCAGGAAAAGATCCGCATGGATTACCATGAAGACCTTTCCCGCCTGACCGATGAAGGCCTGGCAAATGTCGACGCCATCATGATCTACGCCAACTATGACGTGCTCGCCCCAGCCCAAGAGCGCGCGCTGTTGAAGTTCGTAGAAAACGGTGGCGCGCTCATTCCTGTGCATAGCGCCAGTGCCTGCTTTGGCCATTCAGACGCGTTCGTCAAACTGGTTGGTGGCCGCTTCCATAGCCACGAAGACGGCGTGTTTACCACCCGTATCGCGCCGGGCCAGGAAAACCATCCCATCATGCGTGGTTACCAGGGCTTTGAAACCTGGGATGAAACCTACGTTCACAGCGATCATAACGAAGACGGTCGCACTGTCCTTATGCTCCGCGAAGATGAGCCTTGGACCTGGGTACGCGAGCAAGGCAAAGGCCGGATTTTCTACACCGCCTATGGCCATGATGAGCGCACCTGGAGCCAGGTAGAGTTCCATGACCTGCTGATTCGCGGCATTTTATGGGCGGTCGGTGACGATAAACGCGCTGCCAACCGGGCTTTAGTCGCCAGTCTGCCCAAGCCCCACTACGAAGATCGCGGCACCATTCCCAACTATCGTCGGATCGAACCCGCACCCCAGTATCAGTTCCCCCTGTCTCCTGAAGACTCGGTCAAGCTGACCATGGCGGAGCAGGGTTTTGAGCTGCAGCTGTTCGTGCAGGAGCCGGATGTCATCAACCCCATCGCCTTCACTTGGGATGAGCGCGGTCGCTTGTTTGTGGTTGAGTCAGTGGATTACCCGAACCAGATCTTTGCTGACAGCAAAGGGAACGACCGGGTCAGCATGTGCGAAGACACCGATGGTGATGGCCGCGCGGATTACTGTACGGTATTCGCTGACGGGCTGAATATTCCGACGGGTATCACCGCCGTAAATGGCGGCTTTATCGTGGCGCAAGCCCCGCACTTCCTGTTTTTGAAAGACACCGATGGCGATAACAAAGCCGACGTTCGTGAAATCATCAGCACCGGTTGGGGCATTGACGATACCCACGCCGGCCCGTCCAACCTGCGCTACGGCCACGATAACCGTATCTGGGGTGCTTTGGGTTATGCCGGTAAAGAAAGCGAAAACCAGGGCAACTTCCAAAATGGTGTCTTCCGGATGGCAGTCGATGGCACCAACATCGAGCCCATTGGCCAATTCAGCAACAACACCTGGGGCCTGGGTCTGAGTGAAGACTTCGAAGTGTTCGGCTCAACCGCCAACAACGCGCCGGGCTGGCACGCGCCCTTGTGGCGCAACTTCATGTACGGCAAGCACGAGGGTGTATTGCCCGGTCTGTCAGCCAGAATTGACAGCTTCCCCGAAGTGTTCCCGATCACCCACAACTTCTTGCAAGTGGATTGGCATGGTCGTTACACCGCGGGCTCAGGTTTCAACCTCTACACTGCCCGTGCATTCCCTGAGCGTTTCTGGAACAGCAGTGCGTTTATGGGCGAGCCAACGGCGCACCTGCTCGGTCAATTCTTTATGACCGAAGACGGTACTACCTATAAAGCGGCCAACCGCGGCTCTATTCTGGCCAGTACCGACGAGTGGCTGTCCCCGGTGTACGCCGATGTGGGTCCCGATGGGCAGTTGTGGATTGCCGACTGGTACAACTTCATCATCCAGCACAACCCGATTCCCACCAAGGAATCCGCTGGTTTTGACGCTAAGCCCGGTATCGGTAACGCTCACGAAAACCCCTTGCGCGATGGCAAGCATGGCCGTATTTATCGTTTGGTGGCGAAGCAGTCACCTGCTTATCAACCGATCGACTTGAGCGAAGCGGATACCGCGACGCTGGTAAGCACCCTGGCGAACGACAACATGTTCTGGCGTATGACGGCCCAGAGCAAGCTGGTTCAGGAGCAGCGTAAGGAGGCCATTCCGGCGCTGCGTAAAATCCTGACCGACGCCCCCGCTATCGACAGCATTGGTCTGGATACCCGCTCTATCCACGCGATCTGGTCCTTGCAAGGTTTGGGTGCATTTACCCTGGAAGACAAAGCGAGCCGCAAAGCCATTCAGCGCGCGTTGAAACACCCATCCGCAGCCACCCGCAAAAACGCGGTACACGCCTTGTTGGATAGTGGTTCAGCAGCAGACCTGCAGGCCGCCGCTGCGCTCATCCAGGATAAAGATGCCAAAACTCGCCTGTGGGCCTTATTGGCGATGGCAGAACAAAAGCCATCCAAGGCCAGCGCCCAAAAGCTGATGCAATTGCGGATGGACTTGCCTGCCGATGAATGGCTGGCCCGAGCTTTTACCTTGGCAGCCTTACAGCACGGGGATTTCTACTGGGAAGCGATAAACCGTCATGACAACGCCAAAAAAGGCGACTTTGTCAAAAACTTTATCGCCCAGGAACAAACACCCGAATACCTGTTAGCGAAAAAGCACCTGTCCGTCGAAGGCACTGACTTCAATAAAGTGCTGAACGGCTGGAAGCGTATTTCCGATGGTCGCCTGGCGCTCTTGGCCATGGGCACCTTGGAAGTCTGGCGCGAAAGCCTCAAGCAGCCTACCGATGAAGAAGTGACCAACCTGCAAGGGGTCATTGACCAACTGGACAGCCAGGCACAAATGGCATTCAAACTCAGAGCATCGGGCCTGAACCTCGCTTACAACAAAGTTGAAGAAGCGGCCTACGCTGAGTTCCATGCCCAGTACGCGTTCCAGCCGGAAGTGTGGAACTGGCCATCCAACAACGATGGTATTCCGCTTTATCAGCGTCACTGCGCCAGCTGTCACGGCGAAAATGCTGAAGGTGATGCAGCCCTGGGGGCACCTACCCTGGCCAACATGGACCAGTGGTATATCCAGATTCAGCTGCAGAAATTCCTGACCGGTTTGCGCGGTACGCATTTCAAAGATGCGGACGGCATTACCATGCGTACAGCACTGGACTTCATTCCCAAAGACCAGACCCAGCCAACGATCTCGTTCCTGTCGCACTACCTGGGTAGCCTGCCGCGCACTGAGCGCGCCGTAACCGTAGAAGGCGATGCGCAGCGTGGTGCAGAACATTACGCAACCTGCGTTGCCTGTCACGGTGCTGACGGTAAAGGTGACCGCGCGCTGGAATCACCACCGTTGGTGGGCCAGAGTGACTGGTACCTGCTGAAGCAGTTAGAAAAGTACCGTATCGGAGCGAGAGGTTTCGACCCACGCGACGTGCACGGTCAACAAATGGCAGCGATGAGCAAGGTCTTACCTGACGGTCAGTCACTCAAAGACGTCATCGCTTATATTAGAAGCCTGGAAGAAAAAGACAGTAAGAAGTAATCGCTCTCACTGTCTCCACTCAAAGGGGCGGTCAGGAAACTGACCGCCTTTTTTATAAGTAACAATAATTCACAGGAGATGCACGCATGCGTCAATTAACACTCTCTTTCATTTTTTTGCTGACGGCTTTTGCGAGCGCAATTGCATCAGCTAATCACGATATCAAACATGTTCGCGATATTCTGTGGGCCAGCCCCAAGGGCTTTGACCTGACCCTTGATATCGTCGTGCCACAAACAGCTACCAAAGCCAAACCCGCCCTGGTCATTTTTCACGGCGGCGGCTGGTTAATTAATAATAAGTCGATTATGTCCGACCTTGCGGACGCGATTGCCAGGCAATCCGACGTTATTACTGTCAACGTCAACTATCGTTTGCTGCCCGATGTTGATAACACCACCAAGGCTAACGAAATCATTGAAGACGTGATGGGCGCAGTGTTGTGGGTAAGAGATAACATCCAGCAGTATGGTGGCGACCCGAACAAAATCGCAGTAACCGGAGACAGCGCCGGCGGCCACCTGGCGGCGATGGTAATGCTTGCCGGTCGTAACCTGGACAGCGACGGTTTTGATAAGAAGCCACTGGGTTTTACCCCAACGTATCTGCCTAAAGATATGACGGCTGAGCAGGTCGCCGCCCAGGATGGTTTGAAAGTTCAAGCCGCTATTTTGAGCTACGCCGCCTTCAGCTTGTACGACACCGCTAAGGGTGGTTTTGAAAGCGCCAACAATCCTTTCTGGAATTGGGCTAACGCCAAAGCCCGCGGTATGTTTGGTGCCGATATTAATGTCGAGGATAATCCCGAGTACTATCAGGCAGCTTCGGTTCAGCAATATCTGGTTGACGCTAAAACCTATACCTTGCCTCCGCAATTTGTCCTGGTTGGCGATCAAGACCAACTCACGACACCCGAAAGCGCCCGGCAATATGTAGAACAACTCAAGAGCCTCGGGCAATCTGCACGCTTAACAATCTATCCCAACAGAGGTCATGGCTTCCTCGATAGCGGTTGCAACGAATACACCAATGGCTGCTTTAAAGAACTGGCCGAAGCGACAGTCAAAGACATGGTGGCCTTCTTAAATGAGGCCTTCGGTCTGTAATTTTTTTATTCAGCGACACTGGCTGCGGTCAGTGTCGCGTTAATAGCGGAACGACTTAGGCGCGACCAGAAAAACAATCTAAGGAGGCCACGCCGGCTTATCCACAAAACCTGTGAATAACTTTGTGCATGAACTTTTGGTAAGTGCGCGGCAGCCACCAATGGCGCGGACTCAGGTACTTTGCTCAATTGCTGTACGCCGCACATCCTCCTTGATAAGCGCTTAATAACTGCACACCTGCACCCGTGTGTTAATAAATCAGTTTGGCTAAACATCATCCATCGTCACGCAAAAACGCTACGCATGGTTTATCTATTCAGCCCCTGCTGCAGACGACGGATATCAATATTTTCTTGAAAAAACGACAAGGCCTATCCGACTAAACCTAACCCGCTAAGGTCGGCCATTCAGAACGTCAGCAACACAAACAGCGAGTGCGATTAGAAAACGGCCTGATACGCATAACGGCCGAGCATCAAAAAACAAACCGCGACAATCAGCAGCCGTAAACGCGCAGGATTTATTTTAAACAGATAATTCGAGCCGCAGGTTGCGCCTACTATTTGCCCAGCCATCATGGCCATGCCCGCCGGCCAAAACACCTGACCTGCAAGCAGGAAAACCATCAGCGATGCGAGATTAGTGGCGAGATTAAGCGGCTTGGCAATGGCCGTTGCTTTGATCAACTCCAAGCCCCGCAAACTCACCCCGGCAAATGCGAAGAAGGAGCCCGTAGCTGGCCCAAACATGCCGTCGTAACAACCGATGGCCGGGATCACGGTGGTTTGGTAGGTGCGCGACGACAGGCGCGGTCGGTTCGCGTCAGACTTGATGTAGGGCGCGGCAATAAAATAGCCCGCAATAAATACCAGCACACAGGGGATCATAAAACCCAGGAGTGCGGTATCAACAAACTGAATAATCACTGTACCCACCACCGAACCGAGAAAAGCGCTGAGCGCCATCCAGCGCACATCACGCCAGTGCACTTTGCGCCGCGCCAAGAGCAACACACTCGACGTCGCTGTGCCGACACAACCTTGTAATTTATTCGTGCCTAATGCCATCAGTGGCGGCGCCCCAGCGAGCATCAAGGCGGGAATGGTAAGCAGGCCGCCGCCGCCCGCTAGCGTATCGAGAAAACCCGCGAGGGCGGCAACCAGAAAAAGCAGAACCAGAATGTCGACGGAAAATTCCACTGCAGCTCCACGTCACCGGTGGTGACTTACATAGTCCGAATGGCCTGCGGGGTGCACTGCCAATCACCACCGATGGCTGAGGTATTCCAAACCACCCGGGGTGATTTACATAAAGAGAATATTTAATTAATAGAGAGGACTTTTAATTAAAAACGTGCGCGTTTAATTAAGATGCTAGCCAAATTAAACTGGCCATACGCCCGGTTATTTTGTCCCGCCGATAAGAATAAAAGCGCTCAGAATCGGCAAAGGTGCAGTAGTCGCCGCCGTAGATATCATTGACCCCCAGCGCCTGTAACTCGGCGCGTGCCAAGGCATACATATCGGCGTGAAAATGCAGCGGACGCAGACCCGGTTTAAAAGCGGCGGCAATTTTTTCGCTGTGGGCGGCATCCTGAGCTGTTTTAAAAAAGGCCTCCAGCACCTCAACACCCACTTCAAAATGAGGTTGCGAAATAGCCGGCCCCAGGTATGCCAGCAGTTGTTCAGCCGGCGCCGCAAACTGCTGTACAGTCCGCCTGACAATACCCTTTGCCAATCCGCGCCAACCCGCGTGTACTGCCGCCACACGGGTACCGGCTTTATCGCACAGCAGAATCGGCAAGCAATCGGCGGTCATCACCGCACACGCCAGCTCCGGCTCGGAGGTATAACAGGCATCGGCCGTGCGCACCCAACCGTCGCTGCGCGCACGGACAACTTTTACGCCGTGAATCTGTTCCAGCCACTGGGGTTCCTGCGCAAGATTAAGCTGTTGGCCCAAAGCCTGCCGATTGGCGGTTACAGCCTGTGGATTATCATCGACATGAAGCGCCAGGTTGTTATCCGCATAGGGCCCGCTGCTCTGCCCGTTACGGCGAGTAGTGATGCAACAGCGCACATGCGCCGGTGCGGGCCAATCGGGAAAAATCAGAGAGTTGTTCACCATTCGTCCTGTTCGTTGTAACCCACTTTCAGGGCTGTCAGTAATTCCTGCATATCCGTCGGCACTGGTGCCGACCACTCGCAATATTCACCGGTTGCCGGATGCTCCAGTCCCAGGTTGGCGGCATGTAACGCCTGGCGCGGGAACGACTTAAGCGTTTCAATCAGCTCGGCGGTTGCGCCTTTCGGGATTTTGAAGCGCTTGCCATAGGTCGCATCGCCCACCAGGGGGAAACCTATATGCGCCATGTGCACGCGAATCTGGTGGGTACGGCCGGTTTCCAGTTTCACGCGAATGTGAGTGTGATGAGGAAAGCGGGTAAGCACCCGGTAATGGGTCACGGCGCGTTTGCCGCCCTGGCTCAGTACCGCCATCAATTTGCGCTGGGTAGGATGGCGCCCCATCGGTGCATCGACAGTACCGCCACCGGTCATCGCACCGACGGCTACAGCTTCGTATTCGCGACTGACGCTGCGCTCGGCCAGCTGCTCTACCAGGTCCCCGTGGGCCTGTAAGGTTTTTGCGACCACCATCAGCCCGGTGGTTTCTTTATCCAGGCGATGCACAATGCCCGCGCGCGGCAAGTTAATCAGATCGGGAACATGGTTCAACAGGGCGTTGAGCAAGGTGCCGGTATAATTGCCCGCCGCCGGGTGCACCACCAGCCCCGCAGGCTTGTTGATCACCAACAGATGATCGTCCTCATACACGATATTCAGGTCGATAGGTTCGGGCTCCCAGGTGCCCTGAGCTTCCAGCTCGGCATTCAAATCCAACACTTCACCGCCGATGACTTTGGCATTGGGCTTGGCCATCCGTCCATCGAGTCGCAGCTGGCCATCGCGAATCCAGCTTTGCAAGCGCGAGCGCGAAAACTCGGGGAACAACTCTGCCGCCACCTGGTCGAACCGCTGGCCATGCATCTCCACGGAAACCTGTGCGCTACGCTCAAAAACTTCTTTCATGAAAGAGTACAACCTCTGTAATAATGATTACGCCATTGTGGCGATGATAATTAGCAATGTGAATGAGTTTGCGGCTTTTGATATCCGTCATCACTATGTTTAAATACGGCGCCGTGCTTAAATACCGCGCTGTCGCCCGCCGGGTGCTTTCATTTTTCAGCGAGTTTAGAACCTTATGCGAGTTTTCCATTCCCTGCTGCTGCTCTGCGCTGTGTCGCTATTAGTAGCTTGCTCCTCCAAGCCGAAAGAGCCCACGTATACCAGTGAAGCAGACCTTTATCACGCGGCTGAAGCCCAGCTCAACAGAAAACAATGGGCTACCGCCATTCGCAACCTGCAAGTGCTGGAAGAGAACTTCCCCTTTGGCACCTATGCCGAGCAAGCGCAACTCGAATTGATTTACGCCTATTTTATGTCAGGTGAGCCCGATGCCGCGATTGCTACGGCCAACCGTTTTATCCGCCTGCATCCGCAACATCGCAATGTCGACTACGCCTATTACATGATGGGCCTGAGTGCTTACGATAAAGACAAGGGCGTTTTTGAGCGCGCTTTACCGACTGACCTGACCCGCCGCGATCCGGGTGCGGCCCGTGAATCCCTGGCGAATTTTTCGCAGTTACTCGCCCGCTTCCCTGACAGCACTTACGCTCCCGATGCCAACAAGCGCATGTTGTACCTGCGCAACCTTCTGGCGCGTTATGAAATCCACGTCGCCAACTACTATTTCAAACGCGGCGCTTATGTTGCCGCCACCAATCGCGGCCGCTATGTCCTCGAAAACTATCCCCAGTCGCCGGCTATTCCGGATGCCTTGGCGGTAATGGTTCAGGGTTACACGCTGTTAGATCTGGAAGAACCCGCACAACAAATGCTGGATATTCTGCGGACCAACTATCCGGAGCACCCGGTGCTCGATGCCAAGGGTAACTTTAATCAACGCTACAGCTACGGTGATGATGAGCGCTCCTGGGTCAACCGCCTTACCTTTGGGCTGTTTGATAAAAATGACCCGCCCGGGTTTGATACCCGCGCGCTTTATGACCCACTTTACTTGCGACCGCAACGGTCAAATCGCAGTTAATCTAAACGGCGCCTCCAAGGCGCCGTTTTTTTGCGACCAGATTGACTGGCGCCGCCGAATTATACGCCCGCCTTCCAGCCCGAGGTGATTGGATAGCGACGATCACGCCCAAAGCCCCGCTTGCTGATCCGCACACCGATAGGCGCCTGGCGCCGCTTGTATTCATTAACATCGACCAGCCGCACGACCCGCTCTACCTCGCTGCGATTAAAACCGCGTTGGATAATCGCTTCGGCACTCTCGTCTTCTTCGATATACAACGCCAGTATCTGGTCGAGCGTACTGTAAGGCGGCAAGCTGTCTTCATCCTTTTGATCAGGGGCCAGTTCTGCCGAAGGTGGACGGCTGATCACCGTGGGCGGAATCACCTCACCCAAGGTATTGCGATATTCCGCCAGCGCAAACACGAGGGTTTTAGGCACATCTTTGAGGGCATCAAACCCGCCCGCCATATCGCCATAAAGCGTGGAATACCCCACCGCAATTTCGCTTTTATTGCCGGTCGTCAGCACCAGATAACCTTTCTTGTTGGAGATCGCCATCAAGGTCACGCCACGACAGCGGGCTTGCAGGTTTTCTTCGGTGGTATCGCGCTGAGTGCCCGCAAACTCTTCTGCTAGTGCGGCCATGAAAGCTTCATACATAGGCTCGATACTGATGGAGCTATAACGCACGCCCATGCGCTGCGCCTGATCAGCCGCATCGGTTTTGCTGAGTTCAGAGGTATAGCGAAACGGCATCATTACCGCTTCCACTCTGTCTGCGCCCAGTGCGTCTACTGCAAGCGCAAGCGCAAGTGCAGAATCAATGCCGCCGGATAAACCCAGCACCACGCCCTTGAAGCGATTTTTTTCGACATAATCGCGCAGCCCGAGCACCAGCGCCTGATAAACCGCGGCCAAGCTATCGAGATTTGCAGTGATCGCTTGTGGAGGACAAGTGACACGCCCGTCCTGCGCCACCAAATTGACCGGGAACAGCCCTTCGGTGAACGCCGGAGCGCGATGCACCAGATCACCTTCGGCATTCATTACGACGGAACCGCCATCAAACACCAATTCATCTTGGCCACCGACAAGATTGACATACACCACGGGCATAGCGCCGATCCGCGCCTGGGTCGCGATCGTGTCTTCACGCTCACGCTGTTTATCACGGTGAAACGGCGAAGCACTCAGATTGATCAGCAGCTGGGCACCCGCCGCCCGCGCCTGCTGGATCGGCTGCGGATACCAGATATCTTCACAGACGCTCAAGGCCGTGGGCACACCGCACAGATCAAAAATAACCGCCTCGTCCCCGGCGCTAAAATAGCGCACCTCATCAAACACCTGATAATTCGGTAGACATTGCTTGGCGTATTCCGCCACCAGCTCGCCGTGACGCACCACACCAGCCATGTTATAAAGTTTGCCATTGCGGTAACGCGGATAACCGACGATCA
>CAYTQQ010000024.1:0-31230 GCA_964440135.1 uncultured Cellvibrionaceae bacterium
TTGGTGGAGGCGGGGGGAGTTGAACCCCCGTCCGTCAGTACTCCGCTCGCGGCTCTACATGCTTAGGTTCCGTTAATTGATTTAACCTTCTTCAGCCCAACGGGCAGGACGAAGAACGCGATCCTGTAAAAGATTTAACAACTAGGCCCCAGGCGTGCTTCGTTGCGATCCAGTTCTATATGGCGGGCTTTAACGCGGTACTGGCACCTTGTTAGAGACCGTTAGCAGCCTAAGCTGCTAAAGCGTAAGAATCGTCGTTTGCGACTATTCAAGTACAGCTTTGGATTAACGTGATTGGCTGTCATCACGGCATGCACCTTGAGTTTTGTTACCGGCGTCGAATCCAAATCGCCCCCGTTCGTGAGAACTCGCTTAATAAGACATTGCCCTAAGCCGTTCGTTCACACGAAGAGGCGGTTATTGTAGGGCGAGAGTGGTGGGATTGCCAGTTGTTTCATGGTGTTTTGTCCCCTTGTCCTGCAGGCGCGAGACGCGGAGTTAACTGAGGCTCAATCAAGGCCTCAGTGTCAGTTATTCCGCCATTACGCAGCAGTTACGTCCGCGCAGTTTGGCGCTGTACAGCGCTTTATCGACGCGCTTGAGCGTTGCCAAAAAGTCTTCGTTGTTACGCTGTTCCCCGACACCAAAACTGGCGGTGATCGCGAGCGGCTCGGCGGGGTCAAACTCGGTGACTTCGAGCGCTTTACGGACGCGCTCAGCAATTTCCCAAGCACCCTGTTGGTCGGTGCCGGGCATAATAATCAGAAATTCCTCACCGCCCCAGCGGCCCAGATAATCATCGTCGCGAATATTCTGTTCGATTACCTCGGCGGCTTTTTGTAACACCCGATCGCCTGCATCGTGGCCACGGCTGTCGTTGATGTGCTTAAAACGATCCAGGTCGACCAGGATCAACGAGTAGCTCAACGGAGCGCCTTGGTCATCCGTTGCTGCGTTGATCGAAGACATTACCTGGTCAATACCAAAACGGTTATAGGTTTGCGTCAGCGGGTCTACGGTGGACAGGCGCCGTAATTTTTCGGTTTCAGATTTCAGCGAGGCATTTGTTTTGCTCAGGCGATTGATCACGAAGCGATCATGGTGGCTCTTTTGACGCAATAAACGAATACGGTTGGCGGTGTATAGCGCCACACCCAGCAGCCAGCACGCGAGGATAGACAGGTACCAGTGTTCCCTGGAAATCCAGTCGCCCACAAATTCGATCTTTTCAATGGTGACGTCGTGATTGCCCGGCTGCATGGAGTCGGAAAAATCGAGGCCGAGGTTAAGCACATTATTGATATCGGCCCGCGACTCTTCGATCGGCATGTTGTACTGCATGAGCCACCATTCCGCGGGTTTGAACTGGGTCAGCTTGATGCTGGTTTGCCGGTTGAGGTTGATTTCGGGAATGGTGATGGTGTTGTACTTGGTGCTGTTGTCGTCTTCCAGGGTGGAGTAGCGCTCGTCGTAGTTGCGCATAAACATCCGGATTTTCGGCGTCGGGCCGCTGTACCAGATGGTTACATCCACACGGTCGTAGTTGGAAAAGTCGGTGCCCTTCACGCGCGAGGGGGTTTGCACCTGATTAAAGCTGCAATAGTAGCTGGACCCTAAGTTTGCTTCGTAGATACAGCGAAACTGGCGTTTATCCTCATCCAGCCAATAGCCTGCCGGAGAGCCATCGCTCAAGGGGGTTGAGTGAAGATAGTGCGCGCCAGTGGGACTGGGTGTAGCCAGAAACCGCTTTTCCGGGATTAAAAAATGACCGGGAATGGCAATCAGCGTGGCCAGGATGGCTATTAGCAACGAGGTATTCTGGGTGAGCTTTTTCATTCGCGCGGGAAGGTGCCTTAAAAGCAGGATAGCTAGGGGCAAGTATTGCAGAAAAGCGCTGGATTGCCAGAATAAAAACTGATTAAGGTGTTAGCGGCAGGCTATGAATGACGCCAGCTCCCGGGCAGATGGCTGGCGTTATACGCTCAGGTAGCGCTGCACCAGACTGTCGTCTAAATCATTTATTGGGCCTTCGGCGAGAATACTGCCTTTTTCCATGATAAAAAAGTCATCGGCCACCCGGCGGGCGAAGGGCAATTTTTGTTCAACCAGCAATACGGTGAGGTTAAATTCGCGGTTGAGCTTGCGGATGACCTCGCCAATATCGCGCACGATATTCGGCTGAATGCCCTCGGTGGGCTCGTCAAGGATCAGCAGGCGCGGGTCGAGCACCAGGGCGCGGCCAATGGCGAGTTGCTGCTGCTGGCCCCCGGACAGATCGCCGCCGCGCCGAAACCGCATCTCTTTTAACACCGGAAAGAGTTCGTAGATGTGGCTCGGGATAAACCGGGCTTTGTCGGCACGGGCACCGAGGGAAATCTTCAGGTTTTCTTCGACGGTCAGCAGGGGAAAAATCTCCCGGCCTTGGGGCACGTAGCCGATACCCAGCCGGGCGCGCGCTTCGGTGGAGCAGCTGTTGATGTCTTGACCGGCCAGGCGCAGCCGGCCCTCGCGCACGGGTAACAGGCCGACAATGCACTTCAATAAGGTCGTTTTACCGACGCCATTGCGCCCGATCAGGCAGCCGCAGCGGCCTTCTTTCAGGTTGAGTGAAAGATCCCAAAGGATGTGGCTTTGGCCGTAGTACTGATTAATCTGTTGAATCTGTAACACGTAGGTCTCCGCTGGCAAAGAGGTTCGGCTGGTCGTTAAGCGTGAGTTTGGGGAATGCCCGCTGCGCAGGGCGGCGGAGCGAATGTCAGACGTCGCCCAGATACACCTCGATCACTTTGGGATCACTCTGTACTTGGTCCATCGTGCCTTCGGTTAACACGGAGCCCTGGTGCAGTACCGTCACTTTACGCGCGATGGAGCGCACGAATTTCATATCGTGTTCCACCACGATCACCGAGTGCTTGCCTGCCAGTGAAAGTAATAATTCGGCGGTTTTTTCGGTTTCTTCGCCGGTCATTCCCGCCACCGGTTCGTCGACAAGTAAAACGCGCGGACTCTGCATCAGCAGCATGCCGATTTCCAGCCATTGCTTTTGGCCGTGGGAGAGCGCCCCGGCATTGTGGTAACGCAAGTTGGCAAGACCGATAGTAAGCAGTACTTCGTCGATGTGATAGCGCTGGGCACTGTTGAGCGACTGGAACAAGGTTGCGTGCACCTGCTTGTTGGCAGCCGTTGCCAGTTCGAGATTTTCATAGACGCTCAGCGCTTCAAAAATGGTGGGCTTTTGAAACTTGCGACCAATGCCGCCGCGGGCGATTTGATGCTCGGATAATTCCAGCAGATTGATTTGTCGACCGAAAAATACGCTGCCCTCGTCGGGTCTGGTTTTACCGGTAATCACATCCATCATGGTGGTTTTTCCGGCGCCGTTGGGGCCGATGATGCAGCGCAATTCGCCTTCGTCGATATACAGGTTCAAATTGTTGAGCGCGCGAAAGCCATCAAAACTGACAGTGACGCCT
Organism: uncultured Cellvibrionaceae bacterium; assembly: GCA_964440135.1. Lineage (GTDB taxonomy): Bacteria > Pseudomonadota > Gammaproteobacteria > Pseudomonadales > Cellvibrionaceae > Cellvibrio. Next base: position 3,474 of record CAYTQQ010000024.1, read on the forward strand.
TCAATATACAAAATGGGGCCGCTGGTGGTATCCAGTGGTGCGCCAAAGTTAGGGTCGCGTTGACCAAGGGAACGGCGGGCGTGGGCGAGAATGTTCATCAGACAGGTTCCTTGGCAAGGTGCGGTGCTTGAGCGTTGGTGGGTTCTGTGGTCTTTGCTGTTCCGTTTTTGTTTTTAAAGCGTGCAAACAAACCCACCAGTCCTTGCGGCAGCACCAAGGTGACCAGTACAAACAGCGAACCCAATACAAAGAGCCAGGCTTCGGGTGACCAGCTGGTAAAAATGGTTTTGGCGTAGTTCACGGAAAAGGCACCGACGATGGCTCCGAATAATGTGCCGCGTCCGCCCGTTGCCACCCAGACCACCAGTTCGATGGAATTGAGCGGCGCAAATTCGCCGGGATTAATGATGCCCACCTGAGGGACATAAAGTGCGCCGGCAATGCCGGCGAGCATCGATGAGAAAACAAACAACCAAAGTTTGTACGATTCCACTTGGTAGCCGCAAAAACGGGTGCGGGTTTCGGCATCGCGAATGGCAACGATAACGCGCCCCATACGCGAGGTGACGATATAGCGGCAGGCAAGATAAGCGCCGATGAGCATCACCGCCGACGCGACAAATAAACCGACCCGCGTGGTTTTTGCGGTGATAGAAAATCCGAGGATATCCTTAAAGTCGGTCAAGCCATTGTTGCCCCCAAAGCCCATTTCGTTGCGAAAAAAAGCGAGCATCAAGGCGTAGGTCAGCGCTTGCGTAATGATGGCAAAGTACACGCCGGTAACCCGTGAACGAAAGGCGAGCCAGCCAAAAACAAATGCCAGCACGCCGGGGATCAGAATCACCATCAGCAGAGCAAAGCCGAACATATCAAAACCTTGCCAGTACCACGGCAGCGAATCCCAATTCAGAAACACCATAAAGTCCGGCAGTTCCGGATTGCCGTATTGACCGCGATCACCAATCTGGCGCATCAGGTACATGCCCATGGCGTAACCGCCCAGCGCAAAAAATGCACCGTGACCTAAAGAGAGAATGCCGGCATAACCCCAGATCAAATCTACCGACAAGGCGAGCAGGGCGTAGCACAAAAACTTTCCGAGCAGCGTGACGGTAAATGTCGATACATGAAACGCTGAGCCTTCCGGCACCGCAAGATTAAGTATCGGCACAATGATAGCGGCGATAGCGATTAATCCCAGCACAATCATGCCGCCGCGATCACTGAGCAATAAACGTTGGCTTAACATCGATTCTCTCTTCAAGTTTTGGACGTAGGTTGGGGTAAGCGCAGCGCACCCCAACACGCCCATGTTCAACATCAAAAACAAACTGTAACAGTGGGAATTTCTATCTGGACGTAAGCGCAGCGCACCCCAACGCCCATGTTCAACATCAAAATAAACTTTAACCGTGGAGCTTCTATCTGGATGAAATCCCAGCGCACACCCAACACGTCGATGTGCAATATCAAAAAACAAATAATGGTGGTTTTGTGTTGGGGTGCGCTGCGCTTACCCCAACCTACGCTCAATGATTAACATCGATCAGTCCAGCGTCGCGCGTTTAAATTTTTAACCGTCATCAATCAATCCGCCGCGGCGCGCCCCTTCTGCGGAAAAATACCTTTCGGTCGTTTTTGAATAAACAGAATCAACAGCACCAGCACCAATACTTTTGCAAGCACCGCACCGGCGTAGGGTTCAAGAAACTTGTTGATAATGCCGAGGCCCATGGCGCCGACCAGCGTGCCCCACAAATTGCCGACACCGCCAAATACCACCACCATAAAAGAATCGATAATGTACGCTTGCCCGAGGTTAGGGCCGACATTGGTGAGCTGCGACAGCGCGACGCCAGCGACCCCGGCAATACCCGAGCCCAGCCCGAAAGTGGCTGCATCTACCCAGTTGGCGCGCACGCCAACCGCGCGCGCCATAGCGCGATTTTGCGAAACGGCGCGCACCTTTAATCCCAGTGATGTTTTTTTAAGAATCAGCAGCAGCGCAAAAAACACCAGCAAACCAAAAATCAAAATATAGAGCCGGTTGTAAGTCACTGAGAAAACCGGATTGATAACCAGCGAGCCGCTCATCCACTCGGGCAAGCTGACGGCGCGATTAAGCGGCGAAAAAATACTGCGTGCGGCCTGCTGCAAAATCAGGCTGATACCAAAGGTCGCCAGCAGGGTTTCAAGCGGGCGACCATACAAAAACCGAATAACTCCGCGCTCGATAAGAATGCCGACCAGGCCGGCCACGATAAATGCTGCCGGTACGGCCATTAACAAGCTGTAGCCGATATGCTGGGGAAACGCCTGCTGAATAACCCAGGTGGTGTAGGCGCCAATCATCATCAGCTCGCCGTGGGCCATGTTGATCACACCCATCACGCCAAATGTAATGGCGAGCCCGATGGCGGACAACAGCAAGACCGAGCCAAGGCTTAAGCCAAAGAAAATATTTTCCGAAATACGGAACAACTGGATGCGGCTGTCGATATCCGCAATTGCCTGGCGCGCTTGAAGGCGCACGCTTTTATCCGGATCTGTATTGGCAGCGGTTGCAAGCGCGCTGCGCGCCTCGGGCTGTAATGAAGCGCCGAGAACTTCAATGGCCTGGGTACGCACCAGCTCATCGCCGTGTTGCAGGTTGTATAACGCGAGTGCCAGGGCAATGGCATCACGCACTTTGCCGTTACCTTCGATCGCCTGCCGCGCCTGAAGCAGCTGCAGGGTATTTTCATCAACACCATCAGCCAGCATTTGCAATACCGCTTTTTCGCGAGTGACGGGGTGTTGATGATTGAGATTAAGCTGCGCAACCATGGTGCGTAGCTGGCTGCGGATACGGTTATTAATGGGAAGTTTTTTTAGCGCCGTGCTTGCTTCAGGAGCAAGATAATCTTCAGTGCGCGGATCGAGAAAACGGCCATCTGCTTGAAGGATTCCGATCGCGGGTGGATCGGCGCGGTCGACGTAAAAGTTGCCGGCATGCAGTGCAATTAAAACATCGGCAGTGCGGGGATGATGGAACCGACGTAGCTGTTCAATAAATTCGCCGCGTTCATTAAGGCTGGCCGTGGCGATGGCCTCAACCACTTGGGTAAATTGTTCGCTGGTGGAATCTGTGGAGCCCGGTTGCGCACTCGCAGCGGACACGAGGCCAAACAAGAATGCCGCGCTGAGCAGCAAGCGGCGCCCGGTTGCTGTTGCTGAGCAGAATACTTTTGACAACATGAACATGGGTTTTTGTCTCGTAAGTAATGCAGTACACGCGTCACGCTTCCCGACTGGCTTTTACACCAGCCGGGAATCAAAGCCATCAAATTAAAATGCTGGCAGTTATTCAGAATTGCGGTGTTATTGAGCGCTCGCACCTAAACACTGTTTGGTTTTGGTGTTGTAGTTGCCGCACTTGATCGGCGCCGTCCAGTCGGCGGTGAGATCCTTGCTGCCATCGAGGAAGTCAGACCAGGCATCACCTTCGACCAGATCATCGGTTTGCCATACGGTAAGGAATTGGCCGTCTTCCTGAATTTCGCCGATCAATACCGGTTTGCTGATGTGGTGGTTGGGCAGCATTTTGCTGACACCACCGGTCAGGTTGGGTGCTTCTACGCCGATGATGGCGTCGATGACTTTATCGGTATCCGTGGTGCCGGCTTTTTCTACCGCTTTGATCCACATATTGAAACCGATGTAATGCGCTTCCATCGGATCGTTGGTTACGCGCTTGTTATTCTTGATAAAGGTTTTCCATTTCTGGATAAATTCCGCGTTGGCTGCGTTGTCTTCGCTCATAAAGTAATTCCACGCGGCCAGATGACCAACCAGGGGTTTGGTATCTATCCCGGAAAGTTCTTCCTCGCCCACCGAGAAGGCAATGACCGGAATGTCTTCGGCCGAAAGTTTCTGGTTACCCAGTTCGCGATAGAAGGGCACATTAGCGTCGCCATTAATGGTGGAAACCACCGCGGTCTTTTTGCCCGCACTGCCAAAGCGTTTGATATCAGACACAATGTTCTGCCAATCGGAGTGACCGAAGGGCGTGTAGTTAATCATGATGTCTTCGTCTTTAACGCCTTTTGATTTCAGATAAGCTTCAAGAATTTTGTTAGTGGTGCGCGGATAGACGTAATCCGTACCGGCCAGCACCCAGCGTTTGATGGCCATTTCATTCATCAGGTAATCAACCGCCGGAATGGCTTGCTGGTTTGGCGCGGCGCCCGTATAGAAAACATTGCGTGATGATTCTTCGCCTTCATACTGCACGGGATAAAATAAAATGCCGTTAAGCTCTTCTACGACCGGCAGGACTGACTTGCGTGATACCGATGTCCAGCAACCAAAAATAGCGTCGACTTTTTCCTGGGCTAGAAGCTCGCGGGTTTTTTCTGCAAACAGCGGCCAGTTAGACGCAGGATCGACCACGACAGCTTCGAGTTTTTTTCCCAGCAGTCCGCCTTTTTTATTTTGCTCCTCAATGAGCATCAGCATGGTGTCTTTCAGTGTGGTTTCTGAAATGGCCATGGTGCCGGAGAGCGAATGAAGTACCCCGACCTTGATGGTGTCCGCAGCCTGGGTCGTCAGAGCCGAGAAACTAAGGCCCAATGCCATAGTCAGCGCCCCGAGTTTTGTTGCCATTTTTTTCAGCTTCATGGGTCATGCTCCATTGTTTCTGTAAAGGTGTGATAGCAGTGGTATAAACGCTTTAATAACAGCCTCAGTCTTTGGTGACTTTTTGTTTTAAAGCGGTAGTCGCCTAATCAGCAAGCGCCTATCGCTTATTGTCCAGGCGACAATCAACGCCTGGCGCTTCCGGTTGAATCGCTAATTGCCTGATACTTGTGCGTGCATCTGGGCCTGATAAAGCATGTGCAAAGTAATTTTGCGCACTTCGGATTTGCTGGCTTCTATGTGAGACTCAAGCAGTCGTTGTGCTTCTTCTCTGTGGCGCGCAATGATGCTGCGCATAATGTTTCCGTGTTCTTCGTAAGTGGCTGCTACGCGATAACCTTTGGTGAAATCAATACGGCGTACGATGCGCAAGCGTTCCGTTAAGTCATGATGAATGCGCGCCATTTCCACGTTGCCGGTAGCTTTCACAAGTTGTTCGTGAAATTGCTCATCGAGTGCGCAGACGGTGGCTTCATCGATCAGCCGGTCCTGTGGTGCTACCAGCCAGATATGCGCTAAGTCCTCAAGCTCCGGGCAGGGCTCCATTTCACACAGACGCTTGACCGCAGCCAGCTCTAATACAATGCGTACGTCATACAGTTGTTCAAACTGGTTGAAATCAAATGGTTTGACTTGCCAGCCCTGGCGCAAAGAGACGGCGACAAAACCTTCGCGCTGTAAGCGTGTTAATGCTTCGCGCACTGGAGTGCGACTGGCGGCCACGCGTTCGGCAATTTCCATTTCGGTAAAACGATCACCCGGCAGCAGGCGAAATGAAAATATTTCTTGCTTCAGATGCTGATATATACGCTCGGTTAGATTTTCGCGCGGCTCAACCAGTTTGTTTTTTGTCTGTAGATTCATTGGCGATCAACCGGCTTCCAGCACGAGTAATAAATCACCAGCGTTGACCTGCTTTCCGGGCATGCAATGAATTGCGCTGACTTTTGCGGCGCGGTCGGCATAGATGGAAAATTCCATCTTCATCGCTTCAACAATAAGCAGCGGTTGGTCGGCTTCTACTTCCTGGCCAATTTCTACCAGGAGCTTCCAGATGTTTCCGCTGATGTCAGCGGTCACCGCGTGGCCATCCAGGTCGAGTGGAGTGGGCGTTACATGGTTTTGCAGCGCCGCATCAACCTGGGCTGCTTCATCGGTGTGCCACAGCGCTACTTCTTTGGTAAACGCTTCTTGCTGCCGCGTTTTGAACGCGGCAATGCTGGCGGCGTTGTTGTCGAGAAAGGTCTGGTGGTCGGCCAGACTGAAGGTGTCTTCTTCAATGCGGATTTCCAAACGGCCTTCACGAAATGCTTCACGTTGGACGGTAAGCTCTGCTTCGCTCACCGGGTAGTAGCGCACCCGATCAAAAAATTTCAGCAGCCAGGGCTCACCGTTTTGGAAAGCCGGGTTTTTAAGAAAGGTATTCCAGATGGGCAGCGTGCGACCGACCAGCTGGTAGCCGCCCGGCGAATCCATGCCATAAATGCACATGTACACGCCGCCAATACCGACCGTACCTTCGGCGGTATAGGTGCGCGCGGGATTGTATTTAGACGTGAGTAAGCGATGACGCGGATCAACCGGAACCGCGCAGGGTGCACCGAGATACACATCGCCCAGACCCAGTACCATATAGCTGGTGTCAAAAATAATCTGCCGCACCTGGTCAATACTTTCCAGGCCATTAATGCGCCGAATAAATTCGCTATTGCTGGGCAGCCAGGGTGCTGTATCGCGTACCGATTGACGGTAGCGTGCAACCGCATCCAGCGTGGCCGAATCTTCAAACGCCATGGGCAAATACACCACGCGACTCGGCACGCTCAGGGTGTTTACATTGGGCAGCTCGACTTCGATGGTTAACAGCCGCGCAATCAAATCACGCTGGTGAATAACGCGGCTGTCGTAATTGATTTGCAGTGAGCGCACGCCCGGCGACAATTCAATAACGCCGTCGATGGGTGCCGCTTTTAACGCTTCCATTAATGCGTGTACGCGAAAGCGCAACGCCAGATCAAGAATATTAGGCCCGTACTCCAGCAGAATATATTTGTCGCCAGCCTGACGATAAGTGACCACAGGACGATCAGCGTCTTCTGCCAGTGCCGCGAGTATGCAGGGTGCTAACGGTGGCGTTTGTGCGGGCGAGCCATCCCGTGTCAACAGCGGTGCTTCACCGAGGGTTTGGATTGCCTTATCCGTGGCTAACTCAAGGGCCAGGGCGGTATCAAAGTCCAGTGGTCTGAAAAGAATGTTGTCACCGGGTTTAACCTGGCCCACTTTCCAAAGCTCAGCTTTGGCAATTGTAACCGGGCAGACAAAGCCGCCGAGGCTGGGGCCATCTTTGGTGAGAATCACGGGCATGTCGCCGGTGAAATTAATCGCACCAACGGCGTATTCGGTATCGTGAATATTCGAAGGGTGTAAGCCGGCTTCGCCGCCATCACTGCGCGTCCAGGTGGGCTTAGGCCCGTTCAGGCGAATCCCTAAACGGTTAGAGTTGTAATGTACTTCCCAGGCGGTATTAAAGAACATGGTGATGGCGTCGTCGGTAAAAAAATCGGGCGCGCCGTGAGGGCCGTAAAGCACACCGATTTCCCACGTCTTGCTTGTATTGCTGTCGGTAACATAATCCGGAATCAATGCCGCAGGGGCGGCGCCGGGAGCGTAAACGGGTGCCGGAGTGGTGCACGCAGCCAAGTCCGGGTTGCTGATGCAAAGCATATCGGTGGCACGCAAGGTGCGGCCCGCATGACCACCAAATTTTCCAAGGACAAACGTCGAGCGACTTCCGAGATAAACCGGTACATCAAAACCGTTGCGCACCGCCAGATAGCTGCGGCAGCCATTTTCAGCGCGACCTACATCGAGTATCTGTCCCGCTTGCACTGCAATAGGTGACCAAAAAGGAATTAATTCGCCATCCAGTTTTGCTGGAGATTTCGCGCCGGTTAAGGCAATGATCGTGTCGCAGTGAAAGCGCAGCTTTGGGCCTATCAAGGTTATTTCCAGGCCTGCGGCACTTTCATGATTGCCCACAATGCGGTTGGCTAAACGAAATGCGTAATCGTCCATCGGGCCCGAAGGCGGCACGCCAATGCTCCAGTAGCCGGTGCGGCCGGGGTAGTCCTGAATGCTGGTGTAGGTGCCCGGTTGCAAGACTTCCACCACAGTTGCGCGATAAATAAAGCTGGCTAAGCGCGTGGTGGCGACATCACCCCGCGCAAAGAAATCGGCACCGACTACCTGGCGTAAATAATCCAGGTTGGTAGCGATACCGCAAATGCGGGTTTCATTTAAGGCGGCGAGCATTTTTTTAATGGCATCGGCGCGATCACGGCCGTGCACAATAATTTTAGCGATCATGGGATCGTAATAAGGCGATACTTCGGTGCCCTTGCTTACCCAGGTATCAATGCGTGCGTCCGCCGCAAAGTGAACATCGGTTAGTTCGCCGGGCGCAGGCTGGAAATCGCGCACCGGATCTTCGGCGTACAGGCGAACTTCGATGGCAGCGCCCTGGGGTTGGATATCAATGGAGAGATCGGGAGCTTCATTGGCGGCGGTTTTGATCATCCACTCCACCAGGTCGATACCGGTACAGGCTTCGGTAATCGGGTGTTCAACCTGCAGGCGGGTATTTACTTCCAGAAAATAAAACTTATCGCGCGCGGCATCGTAAATATATTCAACGGTGCCGGCAGAGCGATAATTAACTGCTTCGCCCAAGCTGCGGGAGGCAGCAAGTAATTGATGGCGCGTAGCTGCGGGAAGGTTGGGCGCAGGTGTTTCTTCTACCACTTTTTGGTTGCGGCGCTGCAAAGAGCAATCGCGCTCTCCGAGGGCGATCACATTGCCTTGCCCATCACCAAAAATCTGTACTTCGACATGACGCGCATTGTCGATAAAGCACTCAAGAAAAACGCCGCTGTCACTAAAGAAATTTTGGCCAAGACGTTTGACACAATCGTAGGCATCAATCAGCTCAGCTTCGTCATTACAGCGCGTCAACCCGATGCCGCCACCGCCAGCGGTACTCTTCAGCATCACCGGGTAACCCAGTTGGGCGGCTGCGCTTACGGCGTCTTTTACCGAAGTTAACAAGCCGGTACCCGGTGTAAGCGGTACGCCGGCTTTTTGTGCAATTTCCCGCGCTTTATGTTTGAGCCCGAACTCACGAATTTGCTCGGGCGTTGGGCCGCAAAACGCAATGCCAGCGGCTTCACACTGCTCGGCAAACTGCGCGTTTTCAGACAAAAATCCGTAACCGGGAATAATAGCCTGGGCATTACACGCGCGTGCTGCCGCTAAAATACGATCAGCTTGCAGGTAGCTTTCAGCTGCCGTATTGCCACCGAGACAGATGGCAGCATCACAGGCAGTTACGTGGGCACTGTTGCGATCAGCATCGGAGTAAACGGCGACAGACGTTATCTTCATCTGCTTTAACGTTCGAGCAATTCTGACCGCGATTTCTCCGCGATTGGCAATCAGTACGGTATGGAACATGTATGGTCTCCGACGCTTTTATTTTTGAAAAAAGTTTGTAGGTTGCTCGTCTTCTTTCTATCGCTTACAAAATTATTTGATCCCGCCTTTTGGCAACGTAGGTTGGGGTAAGGCACGCACCCCAACACAACCATCTCTAACGCTTGTACCGACAGCTTTCTGAAACATTTCCAACGCCTACTTCAACGCCCGCATCAAGACGCCGATATACATTTCTCATCCCCATCAACGGATACGGTTTGCAATGACTCTACGTAAGCGCGCCAGCCGCCCAATCGCGTGATGTCCGTGGCGTGCTCCACAGCACAGCCTTCACAAATAAAGCCCTTAACGGTGCGGCCATCTTTTAATGTGAGCGTCCCTATTCCTAATGGCGCAGGCACCAGCGCTACAAAGCTGCCGAAGTGGTGTGCGGGTACATCCCACAGCTCGACGAGAATTGCTGCACCTTGGTGAGGCGCAGTGCGGATTAATCCCGGCTTCGGCGGATGGGTGTCGGGCAGGGCAAAGAGGCGGTAACAATCAGCGGTGGTAGTAGTTTCGACAAAGCGTGCTTGCCGCTCTTGCAGTTGTGTATTGAGCGGCATACCCGACAGGTGCGCACCAACGACGGCGAGACGAATGTAATCAGCCGGCGGGACATTCTTGGGCGCTGTCTCTGCCGCAATGGTGGGCGCAGCTCTGCCCGTTGCGCCTAAGGTAAATGAACCGGCTGCCATCCAGCGCTGGCCGAAATCAACCAGCGCCGCATCCTGCCAGGCGGGCGCAATCAAAGTGATACCGAAGGGCAAACCATCAGCACGCAGGCCGGCGGGTAACGCCAGTGCGGAGCAGTCGGCAAGATTGACAAAGTTGGTCCAGGTGCCGAGCTGGCTGTTAACGACAATAGGATCGGCGTCGACTTCTGCCATCGTGGGCAGGCGTGGTGCGGTAGGAACAAGCAAGGCGTCGACCTGCGTCATCTGTTGCTGAATCGTGCGCGCAAGTTCGGCGCGGCGATACTCACTGCGATAGGCATCGGTTGCGCTGTACGTCTGCGCTTGTTCGATGATGCCGCGCACCACGGGATTCATTTTATCCGCGTGGGTGTGGATAAAATCCGCAATGGCCGCGTGACGCTCTGCCACCCAGGGGCCGCCGTACAGCAATTGCGCCAGGGCCAGCATCGGGGCGAAGTCGAGCGTAATTAATTCGGCACCCAGCGCTTTCATACGCACGAGCGTTTCTTCCCAGGCCTGTGCGGCCTGAGTGTCGCCATACCAGAGGGGTTGTGCCGGAATTCCCAGGCGAGGCGTATTCGCGAAATAAATGGCGGGGGCTGGCGTGCGCGAATAACAATCCGCTGCATCGAAACCTTCTATGATGTGGGCTACGCGCTCGGCATCGGTTAAGGTAAGTGCAAATACCGAAACACAGTCGAGGCTGCGACAGGCCGGAACCACTCCCCGTGTGCTGATGCGACCTTTAGTAGGCTTAAGTCCGATGATATTGTTAAAAGCAGCGGGCACCCGCCCCGATCCGGCGGTATCGGTGCCCAGACTGAAAGGTACCAGGCCGCGGGCAACCGCCACCGCAGAGCCGGAGCTGGAGCCGCCGGAAATATAATCGGCATTAAAACTGTTGGGCACGCGGCCATAGGGCGAGCGCGTACCGACCAAACCGGTAGCAAACTGATCGAGATTGGTTTTTGCCAGCACGATCGCACCGGCATCGCGCAGACGCATCACACATGTGGCATCGGTTGATGCCAGGTAACTAAAGGCGGGGCAGGCAGCAGTGGTTGGTACACCGGCCACATCAATGTTGTCTTTCACTACAAAAGGAACACCGTAGAGCGGGAGTGTGGCAGCATCTTTTTGCAGCAGCTGCTCCAGTTGCAGGTCGAGCTCTACAGCGGTGAGAAGATAGATCCAGGCGGAATCATCACTGCGCAAGCTGTTGCGCAATTGATGCAAGGCCATGCGCGGATCTAGTTGATGTTGGCGATAGGCATTCAACCAATCGTCAATTGTCCACGCGCTAAAGTCTGTCATTGAAGTTCCTGCCGCTGTAAATAAAATACTGTCTTGCATACAAGAGGGTATTCAGCAGAAACTGTGCCAGCCGCAAAAAGTCGCCGTAAAAAATGTGGGATGAATAATTAAATGTTAGAAAAATCAACGCGTTGATTCACGCCATAAAAAATAAAACCGAATCAATCAGCGGGTTTTGTGAATTATTTTGTTGCGCTGAATTTGTGCGTTGAAAGTGGATTGTTGAACTGGATTGGTGCACACCGGTTAAGTGACGGGTGGCAGGATGGCAAATTGTAAGGACTTATTATGACTATGAACTGGCACCAGCTGCTCTGTGCTGAACGCCTCGGTAATCGCTCGGCAAAAGATGAAGAAGGGCGTTCACCGTTTAATTCCGATCACGATAAAATTATTTTTTCCGGGGCGTTCCGCCGGCTTGCGCGTAAAACGCAAGTGCATCCCCTCGCCACTAACGATCATATTCACAACCGTATGACGCACAGCCTCGAAGTGGCCTGCGTAGGGCGCACCCTGGGTATTCGCGTCGGTGCTGCATTAAAAGCGGCGGGCGACTTGCCTGAGCATATAGTGCCCACAGATATTGGCGATATCGTGCAGGCGAGCTGCCTGGCTCACGATATTGGTAATCCGCCCTTCGGCCACACGGGTGAAGAAGCCATTCGCAATTGGTTTCAAAAAGAAGGCGCACATTATTTAGAGGTGTTGACCCCGGCACAGCAATGTGACATCCGTGTATTTGAAGGTAATGCACAAGGGCTGCGCGTCTTGACCACCTCCGAGTACCATCAGTTTCACGAAGGTATGCGCCTGACCTACGCCACCCTTGCGTCCTCCATTAAATATCCCTGGTGTTCAGCGCCGACAATTAATAATCAGCGCCCGAAAAATAATAAGTACGGGGTATTTCAGTCGGAGCTGACGTATTTTCACGAGATTGCGCACAAAACAGGTTTGATCCAGAAAGGCGACGATTGGTACTGCCGCCACCCGCTGGTGTATTTAATGGAAGCGGCCGATGATTTTTGTTACGGCATCATTGATCTGGAAGATGGCCTGGAAATGGGCATTCTGAATTGGGAAGAGATTTATGAAATCTTGCACCCCGTCATTGAAGACTCTCCGCAGTTAGCTGATCTTGAACGCACCTTGAAAAAAGTAAACGATGGGCGCAAGCCCGCCCTGGTGCGCGGTAAGGTTATCGATGCATTTATTGCTGCCGGTACGGCGGCTTTTATTCGTCATCAGGCAGATTTTTTAAACGGCGAAGTGACCGGCGATTTAATTTCCCTGTGCGATAACAAAGTCATGACTGCAGTGCAGGCGGCCAAAGATCTGGCCAAGCGTAAAATTTTTAATCACGCTAAACGAATTGAGCTGGAGATCGGCGCTTACGCCACCATGGGTACCTTGCTCAGCGCGCAGTGCGAAGCAATCAGCGCGTTTTTACGTAATCCGCAAGCGATGACTTATAAGGACACGCGGGTCATGTCGTTGATCGGTGACAATAATTTTCATCCCGAGGTATTTGCCAAGGCTGATAACTATCAATACCTGGCGTTAATGGCGGTGATTGATTACATCAGCGGTATGACGGACAACTATGCAACGAATTTGGCCAAGCAGTTTAACGGGATGGGCGAGGTGCGTTACTAGCGCGCGTCATGAAAACTATTTCCCGCGTTACTACTCTGCTGTTGCTGCTGCTTACGCTGCCGTTCTTTTTTATTGGTGGGCCTGACTGGCTGTCATCACCTCTGTACAGAGCCTTATGGGATCTGGGGCATTTCGCTTTTTTTGCACTCCTGTTGGTGTTGATCCAGATGCATTGTCCGTTAGTGCATTGGCGGCAGTGGCTGCTTGTCGGCTGCCTGGTGCTGATCATCGGCGGGGCAATCGAATTGGTACAGGCGCACATCGGTCGTGACGGTACTTGGGCCGATGTGTGGCACAACCTTATCGGTGCCGGCTTGGGTTTATTCTGGGGGCAAAAGGCTAGCCGGAAAGTGTGGGTTGGCCGCTGGGTGGCGAGTCTTGCACTGGTACCATCACTTGCGTTCACGGCCAAACTTGCCTTGGTGCAATATGAATCGGCACAACAATTTCCGCTGCTGGCAGGCTTTGAAACTCAACGGGAGTTACTCCGTTGGAAGGGTGCAGCGACGCGCACTAATGAATATGCCAGTGAAGGTCAGCACTCGTTAAAGATAGAGTTTGGTACGACCAAATACTCTGGTATTTCCTTTAATTATTTTCTGGGCGACTGGCGCACCTATGAGCGCCTGTCCATGGATATTTATAACCCGGATACACAGCCGCTCACCGTGGTATTACGTGTTCACGATCACGCCCATGATCGCGGTGAATCTGCTTATCATGATCGCTTTAACACGCGCCTGCAGATTCAACCCGGATGGAACTATCACTCGCTTGCGCTGGCTGAGATAAAGCAGGCACCGCGCGCGCGCGAAATGAATTTTCAGCAAATGCGCACTCTGGGTTTGTTCACCGTCGAGCTGCCGGCGCCGAGGGTGATTTACCTCGATAATTTACGCTTGGAATAATTGCCCCAGCGCGCTTAAGGCGAGCTTACAGCCGCAACCAAAAAACTTCGCGCCAAGCGGTGTAGACTCCTGCTTGTCTGACAGCCTATTAAGGGGACAGCTATGAGCGATGTTCAATACGATCTATTGGTAATCGGAGCAGGCTCCGGCGGTGTGCGCGCCAGTCGCGTGGCGGCATCGCTGGGTGCCAAGGTCGCGGTGATCGAAAAAAGCGCGCTGGGCGGCACTTGTGTCAATCTGGGTTGCGTGCCCAAAAAACTATTTGTCTATGCTGCCCGCTATGAAGATGTCGCCGCTAAAGCGGCAGGTTTTGGCTGGAGTGTGGCAGCGCCGCAATTTAATTGGCAGGTGTTGCGCACGAATAAAGATAGAGAAATCCAGCGCTTGAACGCGGTCTATCAACAGCTGTTAACTGACAGTGATGTTGAAATCATTCAGGGCGAGGCTGTGATTGAAAGCCCTAACCGCGTTCGTGTAGGCGACCGCAGTTATCATGCCCGTCATATTTTAATCGCTGTAGGTGGCCATCCCTTTGTACCGGAATTTGCGGGTAGCCAACACGTTTTTACCTCGGACGATGCATTTCATCTGCCGGAGTTGCCCCGGCGGATCATGATCGTCGGTGGCGGTTATATCGGTATTGAATTTGCCGGTATCTTCAGCGGTCTGGGCGTCGAAACCCATTTGTGTCACAGCCGCGATAAATTAATCGGCGGTTTTGATGAAGACTTGCGCCGTGTTATCGGACAGGAAGTGGCGCGCAAGGGCGTGCACCTGCATTTCAATGCCTACATTGAGCGGATCGAAAAAATAAATGCGCAAGAGCTGGCCGTCTTCGCCCGCGATGGTCGTCAATGGATTACCGAAGGCGTCATGTATGCCACCGGCAGGCGGCCCAATGTCAGCCGGCTGGGACTGGAACACACTGCCGTTGCGTTAAACGATAAAGGCATGGTGCAGGTCAACGATTATTTTCAAACGGCTGAGCCATCGATTTATGCAGTGGGCGATGCGGTGGGGCGCAAGGCCTTGACCCCCGTCGCCCTCGCAGAAGCTGAAATTGCGGTGCGTCATATGTTTGAGCAGCGCACAGCGTCTATTGATTACGACTTGATCCCCACTGCAATTTTTTCCCAGCCGCCGGTAGCGACAGTAGGGCTAACCGAAGCAGCAGCACGGGAGCGTTACGGTGAAATCGACGTCTACCAAACGACATTCAAGCCCTTGCAGTTCGCACTCTCGGACAGCACTGAAAAAACGTTTATGAAACTACTGGTCGACCAGCGCACCGATAAAGTATTGGGCTGCCATATGGTAGGCCCCGAAGCGCCGGAAATTATGCAGGGATTTGCCGTGGCCTTGACCGTCGGAGCAACCAAAGCCGAGTTTGATCGCACGCTTGGAATTCATCCTACCCTGGCTGAAGAGTTTGTGTTGATGCGCAAGCCTGTAGAAGGCGGGCAGTAAAGAGAAGGATTGCTGGTCAAACGACCGGTGTCGTAACGGTTATAACCGCGGTGCTTCACAACAACGCCATGATAGCGTTAGAAATTAATCAACGACCGCGCACCACCCCGACGCTCTGCAATTAATAAACTCTGTAACTAATAAATTCGGCTGTTAATAAACGCATAATTTACTGAACAAAAAAGGGCGCTAATAATTAGCGCCCTTTTCGTTTTGCTTCGCACCTCAGATTGAAATGCGGATCTCAGATCACTTGGTGACTTTGCGAGTAACGTCAGTGCTGATTTCAGCCACTACCCGACGGTTAGCCGCGCGACCAGCATCAGTGCTGTTATCAGCAACTGGACGCTCTTCGCCATAACCAACCGCTCTGACGCGCTCAGGCTCAATGTCCATACGCTGGATCAAGGCATTGCGTACGGCATCTGCGCGGCGCTGAGACAGTGCCTTGTTGTAGCTGTCGGTACCAATGCTGTCAGAGTGACCTTCAATGGTAACGCGAGTATTGAGGTATTGGTTCATGAACTCCGCTACGCGGCGAACTTCAGGATAGAACTCTTCCTTCACCACATCGCTATCAAAATCAAAATTGATTTTCATATCGGTGGAGACGCTTTCAGTCATTTCCTGTGGGCAGCCAGTGGAGTCGACTTTATAACGGCGTGGAGTGTCCGGGCACTGGTCGCGTGAATCGGGTACACCATCGCCATCGCTATCCGGATCTACCGGTGCTGAAACGGGAGCTGGAGCCGGAGCAGGTCTGGAACCTTTATGGCCAAACAGGAAGCTGATACCGGTGCTGAAGGCCGTATCGGTGAAATGCTCATCGATGCTGTTAAAGGCTCTTACTTCAGTACGCCATTCCCAGTTTGGGGCCAGACGCGCCTTAAAGCCCACGCCGAGGTTCAGCATGGTTTGATGACTGATGTTACCGCCTTCGGGGCTCAAGCGCTGGCGACCGGCACCGTAGGAAACATAGGGGCGCCATTTGCCATCCGAAAAGTGGTAAAACTGGTCGATACGGAACTGAGTACCGCGCACTTCCTGATCAGTACCGCCAATATCGGTATTGTACTCAGTCGCCATCAGCTCGATGCTCCAGCGGTCATAGGAGTAACCGATACCGATATTGCCGTGAGTGGCGTCATCAAGGTTTTCACCGAACAACGTGCGACCGCCCCCAAGGTGAATTTCAGCGTGTTGGTCTTGGGCGCTTACGGTGGTGGTAGCAGCGACAAGCGCTGATACTAAAAATAATTTTTTTAGTTGATTGGTCATTGGCAACTCCTTTAAGTATTCCCAGTCAGTGTTCATTGGTATCCGTAAAGCATGATACCAATAACGCGAATTATACCTATCGATACTTCAATAGATACTAAAGGTTAATCAGGACGGTAAATGAGGTGCGTTTCCGCACATAACCCTAATATGATTTTTTCCGTTCCCTTGCTCGCTTTGCGCCCTGCAGAGCGCCCCATTTGATGGCGGTGGCCTGCAGGAGCCCGGCAATCCGATAGCACTTTCTCGCCCCGCTGTACGAGCGTGTGAATAAACTGGTATCCATGCCGATCTTACGATTGACAGCGTACAGCATGCTGATTCATTGATAAGCGGGTGGGATATCGTTATGAGGCAAGAAAATGATGATCGGACGGATAAAAAAAGCCCCACAATCAAGGCGGGGCTGATATTTGGTGCCCAGAAGAGGACTTGAACCTCCACGGCCGCGAGGCCACCAGCACCTGAAGCTGGCGTGTCTACCAATTTCACCATCTGGGCAAAGTCCGGCTGGAACCAGCCGAGGCCGCGCACTATAAATTTAGGATTAGTGGTTGTCAACGACTAAGAAAGGGTATTTTTTATCTTTCTTCGTGGTGATTGCGTTGTGTCGGTGGGTTTGTCGGCCCTGCTCCCTTATAATTGCTGGCAATCCAGCCGCGCCGCGTCTGATTCATTTGTCTTTTCCCATAAGGATGTAATTTTGAGCAAGCGCAAATCCACTCCTGCGGACCCCTTTGCCGAGCGTGAAGCTGCCAGATACGAAAATCCCATTCCCAGCCGGGAGTTTATTCTTGAGCAGCTGGAACACAGCTCGCGCCCACTGACGCACCCACAGCTGTGCGAATTGCTGGCGATCACCGATGAAGAGCCTGTTGAAGCGGTGCGGCGGCGCTTGATCGCTATGGCGCGCGACGGCCAGCTGATCAGCAATCGGCGCGATGAATTTATGCCTACGACGAAAGTGGACCTGGTGCGTGGCCGGGTTCAGGGGCACCGCGATGGCTACGGCTTTGTGAGCCGCAGCGATGGGGGCGAAGATATCTATCTGCATGGTCGCCAAATGCGCAAAGTATTTGATGGCGACGAGGTGCTGGTGCGGCTCTCCGGCGAAAATTATCGCGGCAAGCAGGAAGGCGCCATTGTTGAGGTGCTGGTGCGCAATACCCAGCAACTGGCGGGACGCTTTTACAGCGAGGAAGGCGTGCAGTTTGTGCGTCCGGAAAACGCGCGCGTTACCCACGATATTATGATTCCCTTTGGCGCCTGGGGTGGTGCAGAGCCCGGTCAGATAGTGGTGGTCGAAGTCACCCGTCAGCCCGATAAAAATTCTCCGCCAGCGGGCCGGGTCGTGCAGGTGCTGGGCGATCATATGGCACCGGGGATGGAGATCGAACTGGCCATTCAGGCGCACGGTATTCCGCACATCTGGCCCGCTGCAGTAAAGGCCGAGGCGGCTGCCATTCCCGCAGAAGTGCGTGAAGAAGATAAGTATCAACGCGTCGATGTACGCCATTTGCCCTTTGTCACCATTGACGGCGAAGACGCGCGGGACTTTGACGATGCGGTTTTGTGTGAGCGTCGCAAAGGCGGTTGGCGGTTATATGTGGCGATTGCCGATGTGTCGCACTACGTAAACATTAACAGTGCACTCGATGCAGAGGCCCGTCTGCGCGGCAACTCCGTCTATTTCCCCGATTTTGTTGTGCCCATGCTGCCGGAGGCGTTATCAAACGGCCTGTGTTCGCTCAACCCGAACGTCGATCGCTTGTGCATGGTGTGCGAGATCAATATCAGCGACC
This sequence comes from uncultured Cellvibrionaceae bacterium, assembly GCA_964440135.1. GTDB lineage: Bacteria > Pseudomonadota > Gammaproteobacteria > Pseudomonadales > Cellvibrionaceae > Cellvibrio. Next base: position 21,804 of record CAYTQQ010000024.1, read on the forward strand.
ACGGCAGGATTACCGGCTATCAGTTTTACGAAGCGGTGATGCGCTCCCACGCCCGCCTGACCTACAACGAAGTGGCGGACATACTGGCGAGCGATGATGCGCAACATCCGCTGCACAAAAAACATAACGCGTTGGTGCCCCATCTTGAGCTGCTCTACAAGCTTTATCAGTGCCTGCGTGTAGCGCGCGAAGAGCGCGGCGCGATCGATTTCGAAACCGTGGAAACACGCATTGTGTTTAATGCGGAGCGCAAAATTGAACGCATCGTGCCGGTACACCGCAATGACGCGCACAAATTAATTGAAGAATGCATGCTCTGCGCCAACGTGTGTGCAGCGAAGTTTTTGGAAAAGCATCAACTGTCCGGGCTTTACCGGGTGCACGAGGGCCCAACCGAACAGAAGCTGACCAATCTGCGCGAGTTCCTGGGCGAGTTAGGCCTCGGCCTGGGCGGTGGCTTAACCCCGGATTCCGGCGAATATCAGCAGTTGCTGCAAGCCATCCAGGGGCGGCCCGATGCCAACATGATCCAGACGATTATGCTGCGCAGCTTGCGCCAAGCGATGTATCAGGTAGAAAACAAAGGGCATTTTGGGTTGGGCTATGAAGCCTATACCCACTTTACCTCGCCCATTCGCCGCTATCCCGATCTGCTGGTGCACCGCGCCATTCGCTCCGTCATTCGCAGCAAAACCCCGTCGGCCAACGTGCATCGCGCTGACGGTATCGTCTTGTTGAAGAAGCATGAGATCTATCCCTACAGCGTCAGCGATATGGTGATGCTGGGCGAACAATGTTCCATGGCCGAACGCCGTGCCGACGAAGCCACCCGCGACGTTATCAGCTGGCTGAAATGCGAATACCTGCGCGATCAGGTGGGTGCAATTTACGAAGGCTTGATTAGCGCGGTGACCGGTTTTGGCTTGTTTGTCGAACTGAAAGATTTGTACGTCGAAGGTTTGGTACATGTCTCTTCGCTGCCCCACGATTATTATCGTTTTGATCCGGCGCAGCATCGTCTGGTCGGCGAGCGGACGCGCAAAGTCTTCGGTTTGGGTGATGAATTGACAGTCCGCGTCGTCCGCGTGGATCTGGATAATCGCCAGATCGATTTTGAACTGGAGTCCACTGAAGTGACCCGTCGCGGGCGGGGCGCCGGCGCCGCGCGGCCCGGTAAGGGAAAGGCTCCCAAGAAAGCAACAGCCGCTGATAAAAAGACGGAGCGTGCAGCGCGGAAGACGGAACTCAAGGCGCTGACCAAAACCCCGCGCACCCCGCCTAAATCCAAGTGATACGCACTGTGTCAGCCAGGCATCGTTCGGCCAATGGCAGGCTGAGAGCAGCCCTTGCTCCGCCCGCTGTTGGCGCTTATCGCTATTGAGAGAGGGTTAAGGGCGCGGCGCTGCAGGCAAGGGGAAAATTGAAGGTGAAAGCTAATGGTCAGTAAAAAACGAAAATTGCTCACAAGGCGGCGTCGTCACCAACTTTCCAATTTCCATCAACGTGCCAGCAAACCAAAACGCTCGGTGCATCACCGTCTGCGGATTTTAAAAAAACGCTGGCTTACTTTGCGCCACCGCAGTTTTTGCTGGGTGGCCGTGGCCCAGCCATTGGCTCCTGCAGAAACCGAGCAAGAGCAATAACTTTTCTGGTTTTAAGTAAGGATTTTTGTGTGAGTCGACAAGAGTTAGTGTTTGGCCTGCATTCGGTGCAGGCTCTGTTAAAAAGCACTCCCCAGCGTGTTAAGGAAATTTTTATTCTGCAGGGGCGTACCGATCAGCGCCTGCAAAAAATCCTCGCGGCCGCTGAAATCAATGGTATTCATTGCACCGCTATCGCACGGCCCAAGCTCGATAAAATGGCCGACGATGAAAATCATCAGGGCGTAATCGCCGTTTGTAGCCCCGGCGAAACCCACGACGAAGCCTTTTTATTTGCGCTGCTGGAGCGGCTGCAGGAGCCGGCCTTTCTATTAATACTCGATGGTGTCACTGATCCCCACAACTTGGGCGCCTGTATGCGTACTGCCGAAGCGGCAGGCGTGCATGCGGTTATCGCTCCCAAAGATAAGTCGGCGGGGCTGACCCCTGTGGCGCGAAAGGTCGCCTGTGGTGCGGCTGAAGTGCTGCCCTATGTGTCGGTCACCAATTTGGCTCGCACACTCAAAAAATTGCAGGAGGCGGGCATCTGGTTATTTGGTGCGGCCGGCGCCGCTGAAACATCGGTATACCAGGCTCAGCTTACCGGTCCCATTGGTATTTTGATGGGCGCCGAAGGCGATGGCCTGCGGCGGCTGACCCAGGAGTGCTGCGATCACTTGATTCATATCCCGATGGCGGGCACTGTCAGCAGTTTGAACGTGTCGGTGGCTACCGGGGTGTGTTTATTTGAAGCGGTGCGCCAGCGCTTGCAATAACAGGCCGCGACGTTGCGCGGTGGCCTTACTGTCTGCTTAAAAACGGAGTGGGTCGTGCTCATCTGCGACATTTCCCGGCTGCCGTTGTGTCGCCGCCCAGAGCCTGCAACTTCGTGTTAATTGATCATTTAGTATCCTTGCATCCCCCCGGCAAACTCTCTAGAATGGCGCGCCCTAACTTGGCCCGGGGTTGAATGGGCCTCTCCTTGTCTCACCGCAAATTTGCGGGAGGCTTCACCCGTAAGGAGCTAATATGCGTCATTACGAAATCGTGTTTATGGTCCATCCGGACCAGAGCGAACAAGTCCCTGGAATGGTTGAGCGTTACACCTCTGCAGTAAAAAACAGCGGTGGTCAGGTTCACCGTCTGGAAGACTGGGGTCGCCGCCAACTGGCTTATTCCATCAACAAAATCCACAAGGCTCATTACATTCTGATGAACATCGAATGTGGTGAAGAAGTGCTGGAAGAGTTAACCACCAACTTCCGTTATAACGACGCAATTCTGCGCAGCCTGGTGTTGCGTGAAGACGAAGCTATTACTGAAGAATCCTTTATTCTCAAGGCCGATAAAGAAGGTCGTGAGCGCAAGGCTCGCGCGCCGCGCGCTGATCGTCGTGATGACGCAGAAGATGATTCCTCTGATGAAGAAGATATCGACACTGACGCCGATTCCGATGAACTTGAAGAAGAGCAGGAGGTATAACCAATGGCACGTTTTTTCCGTCGTCGCAAGTTCTGTCGCTTTACTGCTGAAGGCACCAAGCGTATCGATTACAAAGATATCGAAACCCTGAAAGCTTATATCAGTGAAACGGGCAAGATTGTTCCAAGCCGTATTACCGGTACCAAAGCCAAATATCAGCGTCAGTTGGCCAACGCTATCAAGCGCGCCCGCTACCTGGCTTTGATTCCCTACACTGACAGCCACGAGTAATTTCCAATCGTGGGTCCACCGCAAGGTGCGGCTTGAATAAATGAACATATAGAGGGTTAACGAGATGGAAGTTATTCTGCTCGATAAAGTAGGTAAATTAGGCAATATCGGTGACAAGGTTACTGTAAAAGCCGGTTTTGGCCGCAACTTCCTGTTGCCACAAGGCAAGGCCGTTGCTGCCACCGCAAAAAACGTTGCGGAGTTTGAAGAGCGTCGCGCTGGTCTGGAAGCCGCTGCTGCTGCCAAGAAAGCAGAAGCAGAAGCACGTGCAGCCAAACTGGCCGAGCTGTCTGTCACTATCGCCGCTAACGCGGGTGATGAAGGTCGTTTGTTCGGCTCTATCGGCACCCGTGATATCGCTGATGCAATTACTGCAGCAGGCGTCGAGGTCACCAAGTCTGAAGTACGTTTGCCGGAAGGCGCGCTGCGTGAAGTGGGTGAGTATGAGATCGATGTACAGCTGCACGCTGAAGTTACTCAGGTAATTAAGCTGATCGTTGTTAGCGAGTAAGGAGCTGGCGCCCTAGGCGTCAGTTACTGACAAGCGCAAAAAAATCGGGCACTATCGACAACCTTTGGGTTGCTTGTAGTGCCCGTTTTTTTTGATGCGTACCATCGCCGTCAAGTGGTTAAATCAATAAGAAAAAACGCAGGCTGCCCGGCGCGCCACCCCTTCTGTTTTGTTTTAGGTATCGTTTTCAGCTATGTCTGATTCAGCTTACAACCTGGTTCCCAATCTGGTCACAGTCGCCAATTCTGCGTCCAACGAAGACCACCTGCCGCACTCGATTGAGGCGGAGCAGGCGGTGCTTGGGGCTTTGATGCTGGACAACAACCGGCTGGATGCGGTGCTCGAGATTATTTCCGAGCCGGACCTGTACCGCGAGGATCACCGTCTGATCCTGCGGATGATGCAGAAGTTGCAGGAAGCGGCCCAGCCGCTGGATGCTATTACCCTGGCGGAGGAGCTCGACCGTCACAATGAGCTGGAACGCGTCGGCGGACTGTCGTACCTGACCGAGCTGGCGGATAAAACACCGGGAACGGCCAACCTGCTTGCCTATGCCCGGATTGTGCGCGAGCGTGCCACCCTGCGCCAGTTGATTGCGGCCGCTCGGGAAATTACCAAATCCAGCTTTAATCCGTCCGGGCTGGATTCTGATGATCTGCTGCAGCTGGCAGAAAAGCTGGTGGCGAAAATTGCCGAAGATCGTCCCAAAGAAGGGGGTTTGACCGGCGTCAACCAGCTGCTAAAAACCACCGTCGAGCGCATCGACGAGTTATTCCGTTCGGGGAGCGATATTACCGGGGTCAGCTCCGGGCTGACCGATCTCGATTCGCGTACCGCGGGCTGGCAGCCGGGTGAGCTGATTATCCTGGCGGCGCGACCCTCCATGGGTAAAACGGCTCTGGCCCTCAACTTTGTAGAAGCGGCCATCTTCACCCAGCCCAAACCCGTCCTGGTCTTCAGTATGGAAATGCCGTCTGCGGCGCTGGTCATGCGGATGATGTCGTCGGTGGGCCGGATTGACCAGGGTAAAATGCGCAACGGCAAACTGACCGAAGAGGACTGGCCTAAACTGTCATCCGCAGTGGCCAAACTCAAAGATAAACCGCTGTTTATCGACGACACGCCCGGTTTGAATCCCCAGGAAATGCGCGCGCGGGTGCGCCGTATCGCCCGTGAACACGGCAATCCCGGCATGATCATGGTGGACTATTTACAGCTGATGCAAACTGCTGGGCCAAGCGAGGGGCGCACCCAGGAAATTTCAGAAATTTCCCGCTCCCTGAAAGCCATGGCCAAAGAGTTTGAATGTCCCGTTATTGCCTTGTCCCAGCTTAACCGTGGCGTTGAGCAGCGCCCTAACAAGCGCCCCATGAATTCGGATCTGCGGGAATCAGGGGCGATTGAGCAGGATGCGGATGTGATTCTGTTTATCTATCGCGATGAGTACTACAACGAAGACAGCCCGGACAAAGGTATGGCTGAACTGATTATCGGCAAGCAGCGGAACGGCGAAATTGGCACCTGTCGCGCGGCGTTTATCGGTAAATACACCCGCTTTGATAATCTCGCCCCCGAATATTTCCAAAACGACGGCTACTGATCCCTCTGTTCTCCTTCCACCCCAAGCCAAATCTGTGCGAGAAATGTACATGTTTGGGGCAAGCGTGTATCATCCCGCGCCCAGCTTTGGGGTATTTGGTAACACAGGTTTAGCCTATGCAGATTTTTAACCAGGTTCAGTCGTTACGTCAGGCATTGCAGCAAGAGCGCCAGGCCGGGAAGCGTATTGGGCTGGTAGCGACCATGGGTAACCTGCACGATGCCCATATTGCACTGGTAAAAATTGCCCAGCGTCAATGTGACGTGGTGGTCGCCAGCATCTTCGTGAATCCCTTGCAGTTTGGTTTGAATGAGGACTGGGATAAATACCCGCGCACCCTCGCAGCGGATAGTGCTCGCCTAGAAGCCATCGGTTGTGACTATCTGTTCTGCCCCGATGAAACAGAGATTTACCCCAACGGTATGGCGGCCCAGACGCGGGTGATAGTGCCGACCATGACCGACGTGCTCTGCGGTGCCAGCCGCCCCGGTCACTTTGAGGGGGTTACCACGGTCGTCAGTAAACTGTTTAACATCGTGCAGCCGGATGAAGCTGTGTTTGGGATTAAAGACTTCCAGCAGCTGGCCGTTATTCGCCGAATGACAGAGGATTTGTGCCTTCCTGTCCAAATTACCGCCGGTGAGATTGTGCGCGAGGAAGATGGCTTGGCCATGAGCTCCCGCAATAGCTTTATTACCCCCGCGGAACGTCCGCGCGTGGCGCAACTCTACCAGAGCTTGAATTGGGCGAAGCAGGCAATTACCGCCGGGCGTCGGGACTTTTCGGCACTGGTGGCGGAAGCCTGTGAGAAGATAGCCGCAGCTGGGTTTAAGGTGGACTATTTCACCATTTGTAACAGCCGCACCCTGGAACCGGCGGCCCATGATGATCGGGAAATTACTATACTTGGCGCGATGTACACCAGCGGCGCGCGTTTGATCGACAACGTTTCTTTGGTGTTGAGTGATTGATTTAAGTGCTACCCAAAGAGCGGTTAGCAGGTAGTGTATTTACAGCGCATTAGGTCTCAGCCTGGGGCCTGGATAGCGGATTGACTGGAGCCGTATTTTCCAGTCCCCGACTCGGAGAAAATTTCATGCTTTCAAACATGCTCAAAGGCAAATTACACATGGCCACCGTGACCCAAGCGGAGCTTTGGTATGACGGTTCCTGTGCGATAGATGCCGATCTGGTGGCGCTGGCTGGGCTGCGCGAGTTCGAGCAGATTGATATTTATAACGTCGATAACGGTGAGCGCTTCCACACCTACATCATTCTCGCAGAGCCGGGCTCAGGCACTATTTCCATGAACGGTGCGGCAGCGCGCAAAGTGCAGGTAGGTGACCGTGTCATCATCGCTACTTACGCGCAATACAGCGAAGCCGAGTTGGTGAGCTATAAACCCAAGCTGGTTTATCTTGGCGAAAACAATCGCGTTGAACGCACGGCTAACACCATCCCTATGCAGGTTGCCTGATAGTAACCGCCAAGGGAGTCTTGACAGGGCCGCATTTGCGGCCCTTTTTGTTTACGTTGTTTATGGAATCCTTGCTTGCTGTGCCAGTGGAACATTGCGCGCTACCGAGACAGGGAATTTTTGACACTCGATCTGTCGAACTGATAACACCGATTGATTTTATGGGAGGACGTATGTCAGAACAACGCGAAAAACGGTCAAAAGCGCGCGAACCGAGTTCCACCACGGGCCCGGTGCCTGGGCCCACGCATGATCAGGAGCGCAGCCCGCAGCAGCATCCCACGATGCCGCCCGGACGCAGTGACCTGGCGCTCAAACGCTTTAACAATCTTCATGAGAATGAAGACGAGCATAACGACAACAGTCTGCAGGAAAAAGCCAAGGAGCGCGCCAAGCACCCTAATGAGATGAAAGTCGGCACGCCCTATGAATGGGAAGAGCTCGAAGCTTACCGCAAAGAGCTTGATCGGCTGGACCGTGAAGGACCAAAATTACAGAACCCATAGAAATTATTCGTAAACATTGAGGTTAGGCGTAAACATTGAAGTTATGCGTAAACCTTATTGAAAAAACCGGCATTGAGAGTAAATCAATGTCGGTTTTTTTATGGATAGAGTTCAGAGAACCAATGGCCACCAGCATCAGTCGGTGGCCAAACCGCTCTGTTATTAGCGCCCAAAACCGGCGCGAATATAATTATTAATGGCGTAAGCGGAGTAACGCTCGTCCCACATCTGCAGCTCCCGATTTTTTACCTGCTCGATAAAGGCTTCAAAACTTCTTGCGCCACCCAGGGAGGCATTGTAGTCCGCCAAGGTCCGATCCGGATCCGGGTAATTGTGGGCCGGCTCTTCCGGATTAAGGCTCCATTTCCAGACGATATTATTACCGGCGGCGGTCTGCTCAGGCGTCCAGCGGTTCAAGGCGGCAACGCTGAGTTGGTAACGTTCTTCCCAGGTGGCGTTGTAGCGCGTGTCCACCATATTCCGCCATTGGTTATCGTCAGCTCCGAGTCTGGATACGATATTATCCTGCGCCAGCCAGTCTGCATCACCGCCCCGGATATCCATATCGATACCCCAGAGGGCGCGGCTACATAGGTTCGCCACGTTATTGTTCTGGCAGGGGTCGACACCTTTGATCATGCTCACGCCTTCAGAGATCACATTGTTAATCACATGCGCTTGGGTGCCGGGCGCCAGCAGTGGATCCTGGTAACCAATAGACAAGCTGTTGGTGTTGCGCCCGAAGAAGTTATCAAAGGCCAGTCCGCCGGAGCGCATCTGAATGCCGTGGGACGCGCCCCGGGTAATGATGTTGCCCTGGATGAGCGTCCGGTTGGTCACGCCTTCCTGCAGATAGATATTGTGGTTGTACATGTTGGCGCCCGCACCTTTGATGGTCGCGTGCCAGCCGCCGTGATCGAACACGTTTTCAATCAAGGCAAAATCATCCCAGACGCCCGCATAAATATTCGAGGGGCGCGAGTCGCGCTGATAAGACGACTCGTTAAAGTAATAGCCCGTCCAGATATTGCGTCGCAGGGTGATGTTGCGGGGGACAAAGGTGACGCCGTTTCTATCGGTGAATCTATGCGCTACCACCTCCACATAGTTAAATTTATTATCTTCAAACAACAGGTCGCTGTGGTTGTTGATCATCACCACGTTGGCACTGCCTGAGCCGGTGAAGTCCTCATGAGTTGGATCTAATTTATAGGCCCGAAACTCCAGCCCGATGATATGGATAAAGCGCACTTGATCGCGACCAATGGGTGATTGAACGGCATTTTCCAGTCGCGGGCGTGCGCCGCTACTACCGTAAAAGGCGATCACCGCCGGCTCTTCAACGCTGCGTCCGGAAGGGAAGCGATCAAGGGTTTGATCGCGCCAGACATCGCCCCGTCGCAAGTAGAGGTGATCCGGATAACCGCTGCGCATTTTGTTACGCCCGGCAACAATCGTTTTGCACGGCGTGGCGGCACTCAGACAGTCATTTTTATCGTCCCCTTGGGAGTTGCTGACATAAATCAGGCGCGAGTCCGAAGAGGGGGTGATCGGCGTGAAGCCGCGATTCTTATCGACCGGTACCAGGCCGTGGGGCGGTGTCGGTGGGGCACTGTGAATTATCTTAAAGGCAATGATATGAGCCGCCCCGGAGACCCCTTTTTTATCGGCCTCGGTAAAGGTCGTCAAAATGAGTGTGTAATCACCCTCGGGCAATTGTCTGCTGGCAATACTCAGGTGGTTGGGCCGTGTCGCCAAGGTAAACAGCGGGCCGTTTTCCCAGCGGTCAATTTCCACGGGGCCTTTAAGTGAGAACTGCATACTGCCGGTGGCAGCAGGGACATCGGTTTCTACGGCCAGGTTAATTTTATCTTCGCTGATCTCGGCCAGATCCACGGTATCACCGTGGTGTAACTCGCGCACAGCTCTGGCGTCTCCCGCAGTGCTGTAGGCCATCAGCGTGATTTTTTGAATGTGCGG